>JACPWH010000126.1 GCA_016197185.1 Ignavibacteriota bacterium | reverse complement strand
CCATTAAATAATTTTAATTTTATGTGATCTATTATAACATTATACAATTCTCCTTTTTTCAATCCGCCAAAACCATACTCTAATAGCAAGTTTGATGCCATCTCTACAATCTGTTCTTTAAATAATTCTTCTAATTCTTCTTTTGATAAACTTTTTTTCAAATCGTCAGTTTTAACTTCGATATCTTCTCCTTCTAGAATTTCCATTCTTCTTTCTCTGTCGACATATAATTTTCTCATTTGCTCTATCTTAGTTTTGCTTATAGTCCATTTATCTTTTGAATATTCAATAGAGTTTAATATTTGCTTCCAATTTTTTGAAATTTCTTTCTTTGGAATTTTCTTTAATATTGCATCAAAATCTATTTTTGTTTCATATTCAGGAGATGGTATTTCTATAAGATTTTCGGGTCTTACTAATTTCTGTATTATTGGTGTTACAGGAATATCTTCGTCTCCCAAAACGTCTTCAGTATCAACTTTTCTAACTCCACTAGCACCTACTTTTCTCCATAACCAATCATGTTGTAGTTTTGGATGATCTACAACTGCTAATATTTGTCTATCATCGCCTTCCTTAATTTTTCTTAGGCCTCTTCCAATAACTTGCTGGCCATAAACTTGTGAACAGAATTTTCTTAATAGAAGAATTACTGAGACTGGGGGAACGTCCCACCCTTCTCTTAGCATCATTACACTAATTACTATTTCAAATGGGGTTCCTACTTTTCCTAAATTTGTAGCCGCTTCTCTTGCAGTAATTGGTTCTCCATCTGGTTTCCAACCAACATTTTCGTCAGCAGTATCTTCAGTAACTAATAAGACTTTATCCCTACCTAGATTAAAATCTTTACTTAAAACGTCTCTGACTCTTTTTCCTTCTTCGATTCCCATTGTTACAATAAATAGAATTGGTTTGTATCTTTCTTTGGATCTTCTTTTCTGTTCTTCAAATCTTTTTAATGCAATAGAAATTTGTTTTTTCATTGGCTCTGTATCCATAATCCATTGGAAAGGTTTTACATTTGTCTCTGCTTCTTTGAATTCTTTGTCTAATTCTGTAACTTTCTTATTTTCTCCTGTTAATTTATTAGTGTAAGTAAGTTCAACTATCTTGACATCTGGCTGATAGACAACTACTGATTTAATTATTCCATCGTCTAAAGCCTGTGATATTCCATATTCCATAATCATTTCAGAATCTAGTGACCTTCCATCCGCTCGTTCTGGTGTTGCTGTTGTGTCTAATCTAAACAAAGTTTTATGAGTAAGAATTCTTAGAACATTTGTATATTCTAAAGCAGGCGTATTATGTGCTTCATCATTAAAGATAGCAAAATTTCCAATCTTATTTAGGAACCAGTCAAGATTTCTCTTTCCTGATGTGTTACTCTCATACATCTGATGAATATTTCCAAGTATTATACCAGATTCTAAAATGCCTTGTGGACTTGATCCACCTTCCATAACATGGGCATTAAGTTCGTTTTCTAGATGTTTAAATTCAGAGGGGAAAAAATCAAATTCTTGAAATACAGATTTTTCACCATATTTAATAAGAAAGTCTTTTTCAAGTCTATCTCTAACGATTAAGTTAGGAACTAAAATAAGAAATTTATCTATGTTATGACACATTTTAAGCCAGGCAATACAACCCCCTATAATTGATGTTTTTCCTCCTCCAGTTACTATATTTAATAATAAGTTGTTTTTTTTCAGGATTTCATAAGAATAGATAACTTTCAAAATAGCTTCTGTTTTATGCGTCCACATTTTTATTTTTCTATTAGGATTTGTCAGATGTTCAAGAAATCTTCTAGTTTCATCTTTAACACCATGAAAATTCTCTTTCCACAATTCAAAATCTTGACCTAAGTCTGTAAGCTTCATTTGACTTCTATCTCCAAAATCTCAATTTTTTCTCCGCCTTCATCATCTTGAACTTTGCAAGCGACTTTTTTCTTTCCATCAGAATCAAATTTATAATTGACTTTTAGAACTGGCTTATTATTCTTCATCCCTAAAAACGAATAACCTGGAGTTGAGATAAATCTCTCTCCATTATAAGAGAAATCCCACTGAACATTTATTATTCTTCCAAAAGGATTTAATGAAACTGACTCAGAAACATCAAAATCGTATTCTAAATGCGAAATTCTTTTAGTTGAAATTCTAATTTGTGGCGGAAGAATAAATTTTAAGAGTTCTTTATATTCTGGATGCTTAGAAGTTATATGTTCTTTAAACTCTTTTGATTCTATTGGAACAAGCTGTATTTTTACAAAATCAATTGCTACTGCATGTTGTGTGGCTAGTTGCTGAGCTGCATTTCTTGCTCCAGGAGTAAATCCCCAAGCAATCATAATACCTTGATGATGCCCTTTTGATTTTACAATGTGTTTAGCAAAATCGATTACTTCTTTTTCTGTTAATGACTCTTCTTGTGACGGGCTTCCGACAAAAATTGGTACAGATTGTTTATAGCCATGAATTTTGCCTTCTGAACTTGCTAGTCTTCCATTATAAGCGGCTATAATAAAATTTCTAAATGTTTCTTCATTCATTTTAATAATTTCAGGAACTTCATAAACACCCCAATTTTTGATTTCTATGTCTGGAGTTTTGCCAAGTGTATGCTGAATTATTTTTTTATCACCATTTTTACCTAATACGTCTCTGAGTATTCTGTCTCGTGTAACTGAAACAGCAATTTTTGAAATATCAGAAGCAATCCATCTTCTGCCTAATTTTTGTGCTACTGTAGGTGTTGTTCCTCCACCACAGAAGAAATCTGCAATTATGTCTCCCTTTTCAGAAACCATCGAAATTATTCTATTAAGCAACTCTTCAGGTTTTTGCGTGGGATAACCAATTCTTTCATCTGATTGTGAAGATATTGCCATAAAGTCAAACCACAAATTCTGAACTTGTTTACCTTCGATATTTTCAGCATATTGTTTGTATCTAGGAACTCCGTTTTTTGTGAAAAAAATTATCTCATCTTTAATTGCTTTATCAATTCTTTCTTGACTCCATCTCCAATGAGTTCCTGAAGGAGGAGTCAATAAACCTTTATCTCCAAATTTCTTTGCTGAGCCTTGTCCAGCAGCATTCATTGAAACAGATTTATATCTCTTTCCTGATTTTTCATCTATATACGGATATTCTTTTTTTGTTTCTTCTTCACCTCTTTCAGTAAAAACTTTTTTAAATTTGTAATCTGATGTTTTGGAATAGGAAAAAATCGTATCTGTTATTACACCTAACTTTTTTCCATCGTTATGGCTATACGCCCTCCTCCAGATTATTTCATTTCTGAAGTTATCGTATCCGAATATTTTATCTAATTCAACTTTTATATAATGAGCAGCATGATAATCACAATGCACAAAAATACTTCCTGTCGGTTTAAGTATTCTTTTCATTTCTAAAATTCTCGCATTTAACCATGTCAAATATCCAGGCATTCCGCCTTCCCAAATATCTGAAAAGCTTCTGACTTCATTTTGATCACCAAAAACAACATTATAATTTCTTCCAGAAAAGAAAGGCGGATCAATATAGATTAGATCAATAGAGTTAGAAGGTAAACCTCTCATAATATGCAGATTATCTCCAAAAATAAGTCGATTCGGCTCTAAATCTTTATGTCCAAAAGATATTCTTTCCACAACTTGAAAAGGAAGTGAGATTTTAGGATATATTTTTCTATATTGCTCTTTTTCATCACAACCAATAGGAAGCTTATCAACAGGAATGTTTCCAAATCTAACAGGAGTTTTAAAGAATTCTGCTTGCTGAGGAATTTCTATATTTACTTCTTCCTCTTTTTGCTCTATTACTTTTTGTGATTCTCTTAAATATTCGTTTATTTTTTCCGTAACATGTGATTTCTTGTTTTGTTTTTTTGTATATCCTTTTGGCATTAAATCACTCTTATCAGAAATTGATTCTTAGGCTTAAAAGCGTTATAAAGAATCAATATTTATGACAATAGAAAATGTTGTCAATGCACTAAAAGATCTTTTTATTGTAAGAAGAGATTGTTACCCTTTACAAATAGAACACAAAAATGAATATATAGTCGTAAAGGAGAACTTAACCTATAAAATCATATCGGACCATTTGAAAGGTTTGATTACGATAGGTTGTTGGCAGGTAGACCCACTTTCAAAAACAGTAAAATGGGTGTGTTTTGACTTTGATGGCGTAATAGAAGAAGAATTTGAAAAGGCAAAGAAACTATTTTATAAATTAAAAAATAAAGGACTGAACCCATTAATGGAATTTAGTGGTCGCAGAGGCTATCATATTTGGCTGTTCGTTGAACCCATCGATTTGATTGATGCTCGAAAATTTGCTATAGATGTCTCACGAACACAATCTCCTCATGAAATATTCCCAAAAAATGATAAATTGACTGGCAAAGGATATGGATTCCAGGTTAAATTACCTTTAGGAATACATCGTGTACCTATGAAAAGAAGCTTTCTATTTGATGAAAATTTGAGGCCACTATCACACGAAAAAAGTCAAGATTTTTTGATAAAATTAAGTAGGAAAAAAAGAGATACAATATCAAGTAAGAATCTAATTTCTTTTGTTGGGAGTTAATATGATCAAAAAACAAAAAGAAGACTGGCTACAAAGGCAATTAAATAACCTATTAATTAAAAAAGAAGTGATAGACGATATCTTAAGTCAAGGTAATAACGAAGCAAATCCTTTGTATGCATGGACACCACTAAAGTTAGTATTTCTAAAGTATATAGCAGATATTTATGCAGGCATTATATCAAAACGACAAAAAAACATGTACTACATTGATTTATTAAGTGGGAGTGGCATAAACTGCATTGATATCCTTTTTAATTTTCAGACAACACAAGTTGGTAGAGGAGCAGGTGGAAAAAGTTTTAGACAGTTCTTTAAAAATGCTGAAAAAGCTCTAAAACTTTGCGATGAAACACAAGAAGGTAAGCTTAGAGATGCACTTCTTAATTTATATATCGAAGATATAATTGAATCGAAAAAGCCTGATAAAGCTATAGTTGAAACTGTTCGAATACAAAGTTCAGGACAAGGGTCTTTTTTATACGATTTAATTTTTATAACAAGAGAAACTTCTGGAAATAATCCATGGATGAAACCTATTAGAGAGGCCAAAGATAACATAGAGAAAAATACTGATTGTGCAGTTAGAAGAACATTAGATGTATTAGCAGGTAGACAATCAGGAATTATGACATTTCTAAAATGATTTGTTCTTACGCATAATTCATTTTAACTGGATATTCATTCCAGTGTTTTCTATCTAATCTTCGTCCATTTGCTTTAGGATGGTATCCACCCCATTGTTTAAAGAAAAAGGCAACTTTTTGATCGATACATTGATCTCTTATTTCTCTTACCCATTCCTTATCAACTGGTCGCCTGTTTGGTCCGCTTTCTCCACCTGCGATTACCCAATGAATGTTTTTTAGATTTAGTTCACCTACTTGACCTATTAATGGCTCTATACTTAGAAATCTAACTCTTGCTGGAACTTTCCTCAGAATATCGATTCTTCCTTTCCAAGCCGCACTCTCTACGGATGTCCCAAGCCATACATTAGATAATGGCTTTTGATAATATTTTTGTGTGAATTCAAGCATCCTTTCTGGCCTTTTTGTTAAAATTTGATAACAATGCCAATTAGCTTCTTCCATAACTTCGAACACTCTCTTTACGAAAGCAAATGGAACATCTTTATGAAATAAATCGCTCATGCTATTTACAAAAATCAATTTAGGTTCTTGCCACTTCAAAGGAATTTCTAAAGAATCTTCATGAATAGTAAGTTTGAAATTATTCTTGTACTTTTCGACACCCATTCTATAGAGCCTGTATGATAGTTTTTCTGCATAACAATTTAGACACCCAGGACTTACTTTGGTGCACCCTGTAGTAGGATTCCATGTAGCATGCGTCCATTCTATACCGCTTTTTTCTGACATAATAATCCTATTCTTTTAATAAAATAGTTATAACTTATACATAAAATATGTATAATAAAGATTTAAATAGATATAAAATACTATAATATATAAATAAAATAGTCTAAAATGTGAATAAATTATGGTAAAAATAACTAAAACGCCAACGAAAAAAGGTGGTTATCAGTATAAAGTCACAATACCTACTGAAATCGCAACACTTAAAAATTGGGACGAAAATACAGAAATTCTTTTTGTTCCATTTGTACAAGATCCAAAAACAGAACTTGACAAAGATAGTCCTATAGTTCTAAAAGAAATTAGAAAAGACGGTTAAAGTGAAAAACTTACGACTCTGCATTTTCCCTTCTTGTTAACCATGCCTTTTTTCCAGCAATGACCATTTTCCCAGATTTTTTGTTTAGCCAATCTTTTATTGCCTCTTCGATAGCTATAGAAATATTACCTTTTTTAAAACCAAGTCTCTTAACAACTTCTTCTCTGAACTTTCTTTCCAATTCATCAGTAAGGACAACATCAATTCGACCCATATATACACATATACACAAAGCTTTAAATCCTTTAACATACACATATGTGTATATGTGTGGTATAGTATGTCGCAAAATTTCGCAATTCCAATATGGCTAAAGTTTAGGAAAGACAGCACAAAGAGCGTTGAAAGGGGAGAACGTATTTTTGTGAATATAGAAAAGAATGGTGGTATGAAGCATTGTCAGATATCAATAGTACGCCAGTTCTTTAGCTATCCTGATTGGGAAGATTCAAGCGTTGTTTCTTTCAGCGTGAACAGATATGTACTTCGTGAAATTATTGATGTTTTGAAGAAAGTAGGGGAAGAGCTATGACAAAAACAATGTGTAGGTTCTGCGGTTCCAAAGATTTTGTTAGATGCGGAAAAAGGTATAATGAGCTTCGTGCCAGACAGGTCTACAAGTGCAAGAACTGTAGCAAAAGATTCACTCGAAATGACGGATTTCTTAACATGAAATACGACCCAGAAATCATAACGCTTGCTATTGATTTATGGGTCAAGGGTCTTTCCCTGCGACAAATCAAAGATCATATTCTCAACTTTCACGGCATCAAAGTAGGTCATGTTACTGTCCTAGGATGGGTAAGAAAATATGGGGAGGTGATCGATGGCTTTACGGACACATTGAGGCCGAATCTCGATGGAGAATGGACGGCCGATGAAATGGTCCACTACTTCAAAAGAAACCACAACTGGATATGGAACTTGATGCATATGCAAAAGAAGTTTTTGATAGCATCTGACATGTCCGCATCCCGAGAGCAAAGAAATGCAAATGAGTTGTTCGAAAAAGGCTTGGCCAAGACAAACGTGCCTCCGAGAACAATTCAAACTGATGGACTTCAGAACTATCCCCAGGCCATACGCCAAACTTTTGGACGATATGGCACTAAACATGTAAGGCACTCAATGAAGTCGAAAGTCTGCATGAATCCTATGGAACGTCTGCAAGGAACATGTAGAGACAGGATAAAGACGACAAGGGGCTTCAATTCCATTGATTCTGGCCGCAAGGTATGGAAAGCATGGGTAAATTATTACAACTTCATACGGGAGCATTCCGCAATAGAAAAGACTCCCGCAGAGGCTTGCGGAATAAACCTCGATTTGAAGGGCAACAAGTGGCGTGATCTGATAGAAAAGAGCGTGAATGGTGGTATGTGATGGATGACAACCCTTCCAGATTGCTGACGAGAATCAGAATGAGCGAAATAAAGAAAGGCGACTTGAAAATATTGTTTGACGCTGGCTGCAGTATGTACACCATAGCAAAACTTTACAAAGTTCCTATGTGGATGATCTCGAACAAATGCACCGAATTTGGACTCCACAAGAATTATTATGTAAAAATTCAGCTTGAAGCAAGCACATTTGACATCACAAAATACAAGAAAGTTTTCACAGACTTATTGGTAAGAACAGTGCTGGACATTGGATACAACTATAATTACCCGAGCCAGAGTGAACTCGTCAGGGACTTAGGTGCAACATATTCGCACATGACAAGAAAAATATTGCCATTCCTACGCAATTATGGCTTCATAGAATTCGTGAGAAAAGGAAAAAAAGAGAAAAGAATAAAACTTACGGAAAAGGGTGTTGCCTTATTCAGAAAATTTGAGGAAATTGTAAGTTTAATAGAAGCTTATTAGTCTTCTACGCCAAAAATACCGAGAATCTTTTTGCCATCTTCGGTTAGTATGCAAACCTTATGAGGGCTTCTGCCTGGTATATCTTCCATCATCGTTTCTATATAATGTGCTTCACTAAGAAATTCTATTGATTTCATCAAGTCGTTTTTCTCTATTCCAGTCAGATTTTTTATATCATCTTCTATCATTTTATTGTTCTTATCGGAATTTATGGCAACAAGAATCTTTAGTTTGGCTTTATCGCCAGAAAGTACAGCCGCCTCAAATAGATGTCTTATTTCACTGCTACTTAATGGCGAGTTCATGTGATCACGACTTGGCGTACTGCGAATATGCTACTACTATAGTTAATGAATTCACGTCGCAGGATAGAAAGGTTGTTGTAAAGCTTAAGAAGATGCGAACATTGATTTAAATAATGCTAGAATCATTTGCAAATAGCGACGAAGTAAGGGCCAAGTATGAAAAAGATATTCAAAAATTGCGACACCAAGAAGAAAATATTCGCGAAATAAGAGATACTTTAAAAAAAGACCTTTGCCCAAAATTCTATAATGTGATAGGAATTTTTGGAAGCTATAGGCACATATTTTCAGACAGCGTGAATGGTAGCGACGCGATAGATTATATCGCCAATAAGATTGCGAAATCTAATCCTGGATGCCTAGTAATAACTGGCAGATATCATTATGTCTTCTCTAATAAAAAAGATGCTATTATAAGAGAAAGTAACTTGCAGTCTACGTTAGAGGACTTCGTAAAAGAACAAGAAATTACATCAATGGGTTATAGTCAGATCATTGCCAGCATATGCAATATGGCTATTTTCATTATGACACAAAAAAGATCTACTTCCGCTTTTGAAGAAGTGGAGTTCTGCAAGAATCTTTTTGAACATAATTTAATAGGATTGGCAGTATACATCTTGGACTTTGAAACAGAAATATCTGGCATTCAATGCAACTGCTATTCTTTCAAAGATGTTAAAGTTGATGGACTTCATTATTTTGTCTGTGATGAAATAAGGGATAATTTCGAACCTATGTGCAAAAGCCATGTACACGACATACCCCATTCAACCATAGAGATTTTTATGCAAAGAACCTTCGGATGTTTTGTCATAACATGTTCTTGGCAACAAGTTCCAGACATTTTTGAGCATATAAAAATCTCAAAGCCAAACTAAAACTCAGGAAGCTCGCTCAAGTTATCTCTTTCTGTCTGATTTTTGTCGGTCCTAATAAATTCTTTATTGTTTATAGCAACAATTCCAACATCTTCTCCTTTGCTCCATTTATTATCTTTTCTTAGTATTGTGCAAAATGTCTTGCCACTCTTTATGCTAGAAACTATGTCCTCTCGCCTCACTTCAAACGCATTTCCTATACTCTCTCCTTTATCTTCATGAACTTTTACAGAAAGTATGTAAACATTATCATCCCTAAATTTTACAGCAGATATGCCATAATCAGCCCATTTTGTCATGGTTATCTTAACACTAGATAAAAATTAAAAACAAATCTCTCATATCCTAAACGTCCATCCCAAACCGAACACCTCTTATTTGCCTTATAAACCTATCATTTTTCTCACGACACCGAACCAGAACCTCTACAAAAATGAAATGACTCATGCGTGACAGCAGATTTTTTACTAGAAAAAAGTGATGAAAATGAGAAATTGATTACTTTTTGCTGAGAGCAGCTTCTATGGCTTTCTTGTCGAAGCCCACTATGATTTTCCCGTCTATGTCTATCACAGGAACGCCCATCTGGCCCGACTTTTCTATCATTTCCTCTGCAGCAGCCTGGTCTTCCTCGACGTTTATCTCCTGATATTTCACGCCTTTTGTTTTGAAGTAGTCCTTTGCCATCTTGCAGTACGGGCAATGATTTGTCGTGTATATTTTCACAGTCATAAGCTTACCTCCATCAATAATCGGAAATCAATAAAAAATAAAAATCAGTCATAACTTATCTGCAGCAGTCTGATGCTTTCATTCCAGAGCCGCAAGAACATTTTGCAGACGCTTTAGCCTTCATTTTCTTCTTAACAACTTTCTTTGCCATCGCTATCACCAATTGAAATTGCGGCAAAATGCTTTTATAGCTTTTCTGTGCTGGAATGTCTTACTTGGCAATGACGAATCACCAGTCGAACTTTGCGCCTGTCTTGCCGTCCAGCTTCATTATGTAGTTATAGACCGACAGGCCGGCTGTTGCGCCAAGACCCGCAGATATTACGGTCTGTTTATACGGCACGTTGGTTATGTCGCCGGCCGCAAATATGCCTTTGCACGAAGTTTCGCAGGATTCGTTGACTACTATCTCGTTTTGCTCATTTGTCTTCACCAGGCCGTTTGCAAAGCGTATGTCAACCATGAGTCCTATTTCAACAAGAACAAAATTTACATTAATTTCTTTTTTCGCCGCTGTCTTTACATCCTCGATTATAAGACTCTCAACTGACTTGTCACCCCTTATCTCTACAGGCACGTTATTGAGTATGAATTCGACCCTGCCTTTTTTCCTCACGTTCTCGACAGTTACTTCATCAGCACGGAACGCGTCACGCCTGTGTATCAAATACGTCTTGGATGAAAATTCCGATATTGCGTCTGCTGCTTCCACTGCCGAGTTTCCGCCGCCGATTACAGCCACGATCTTTCCCTTGAATTCCTGCGGCTGGAGTGAAGAGCACGTTATGACTCCGCGGCCGAAGAATTTATCCTCGCCTGGTATTCCCAGTGACCTTGGAACTTTTCCGCTTGCGATTATTACAGACCTGCAGTCGTAAGATTCTTTGTTTGTCAGCTGGACAGAGAAATTGCTGCCGGTCTTTTCTATTTTACTCGCTTTTCCGAAAACAAACTCAGCGCCGAATTTTCTTGCCTGGGTTTCAAAAAATTTCATTAACTTTGTGCCGCTTGATTCTGTGTAACCCGGATAATTTTCTTCCTTTTCCGTGAGCAGGTTCTGGCCGCCGATGTCTATTGATACCAGGAGCGTCTTCATCTTTTTTCTGCATGTGAATATCGCCGCGGCCATGCCGGCAGCTCCTGCGCCGATTATTATCACGTCGTATTTATCATTGTTCATTTTTCGTCACGTTATACTACAACTTTTCAGCATGGAAAACATATAAGCGTTTTGTGGATAACTGATATCTATCAATCTTGTGAATTTGGTAAAATGATAGGATCTCTTTCATTCTTAAAAAGACTGAAAAATAAGTATATTCTAATGAAATTCAAAAACAAAGTCGTTCTTGTGACCGGATCCAGCAGGGGAATAGGAAAGGCGACAGCTATTGAGTTTGCAAAAGAAGGGGCAAAAGTCGTAGTTAACTATAATAAATCAAAGAATGAGGCAGAGTCTGTTGTTAATGATATAAAGAAACTTGGATCTGATGCAATATCAATCAAGTGCGATGTCTCTGATGAAAAACAAGTAAAGCATATGATCGACAAAGCAGTAAAAACATTCGGAAAACTGGATATCCTTGTAAATAATGCTGGCGTAGTTTTTGATGTGCCATTTTTTAAGCGGACACTAGAACAATGGAAGAGAACTATAGACGTAGATCTTATAGGAGTATACATTTGCTCAAAATATGCAGCTCAGCACATGATGAAATACGATGGTGGTCGCATAATCAACATATCTTCTACAAATGGCATAAGCACTTATCACCCGGATTCAATTGATTATAGTGCTGCCAAGGCAGGCGTAATAAATCTTACGAAAAGTATGGCAATGGAATTAGCACTAAAGATACTCGTAAATACTGTAGCGCCTGGATGGATTGACACGAAAATGAACACAAGTTTGCCCAAAGATTACGTAAAAGAAGAGCTGGAAAAGATATTTCTGAAACGGTTTGGTAAGCCCGAAGAAATAGCCAAAGTCGTGCTCTTTCTCGCGTCAGAGGATTCAAGTTACTTAACAGGCAGCGTTATTATGGCAGATGGCGGTTATCAATAAATTCTACAGTATTATATAGCCAACCGCGTACAATACCAGTACGAGCAGGACCTGGTGCAGCATGTATATTACGAGCGAATGCCTGCCGAGGAAGCACATATTTTTTGACAAACTTGTCTTCCTGATTTCAAAGGTCCTTTTGCCTTTTTTATACAGTGTATTTCCAGCAAAAATCCCTATGAGCATCATACCGAGCCAAGGAAGCAGGGGAAAATAGTCAAACGTATGGAAATTTTCAGGTGCGATGCCAACCCATAGAAACCATAGATTATTTGTTGTTAATCTTTCGACAAAGAAGCCGGCAGATATAAGCACAGCACCTATCAAAAGATTCAGCACGCGGAACCTTACAAAAAATATTGAAATTATTATTCCAGCACCAATCATATGCAGTATGCCGAAAAATATTGTTTCTTCCGGAAACAGAAGCCACGTCACTGCTGTTATTACCAGCCCGAGGCAGAATATTTTCACACCCCTTACAAAAAAATGCTTTCTATAATCCTTCCTTTTTGAGAAGCTTATTGCAATTGATACGCCCGCAAGCATGATGAACATCGATGCAACTATCCTTGGAAACAGCCACCAGAACAGCCACCCGCCGCCGGTCTGGTATATATGAAAATATTGCAGCGCGAATAAATAATTGAATGCAACCATCAGGATTATTGCGATGCCGCGGCTGAAATCTATTTCCCAGAATCTTTCTCTCATTGTCATAATTTATGTGTATATCTTTTTAGCATCGTATGTACGGAAATCTTTATTTACAAACCCAACAAAATTATGATAAGATTCTGATGGTAAAGAAGACGCATAATTACAAGCTAAAGAAGAACATCGGGCTGTTCCAGCTGACGCTGTACGGCGTAGGCATAATACTCGGCGCCGGCATATACGCGCTGATAGGGCCTGCAGCAGGCATAGCAGGCAACGCTGTATGGATGTCTTTCATCCTCGGCGCAATACTTGCGTTCTTCACAGGGATGAGCTATGCAGAACTTTCTTCCATGTATCCGAAATCAGCTGCCGAATACGTTTATACAAAAAAGGCATTCAAGGAAAAATATCTCGCGTTCATAGTCCAGTGGATAATGCTCATTACCATTACGCTAAGCGCGGCGACCGTCGCGCTCGGTTTCGCCGGATATTTTGCAGATGCCTTTGGCGGGTCTATAATATTAATAGCAGCCGGCCTTATTGTCGTGCTCTCGCTGATCAACTACATAGGAATGAAGGAATCGTCAGAATTCAACATGATATCGACAATAATTGAAGCCGGCGGGCTGATTATAATAATAATTCTTGGACTGTTCTTCTTTAACCGCGGAAACATAGACTATTTTGCACTGCCGCCTACAGGCATGTTAGGTATAATATCTGGCACGGCACTGATATTTTTTGCATACCTCGGCTTTGAGGACCTCGTGAACGTGTCGGAAGAAACAAAAAAAGCAAAAAAGGTTGTGCCAAAGGCACTTGTGCTTGCACTCCTTATATCAACAGTGATTTACATACTCGTTGCTATTTCAGCTGTTTCAATAGTCGGGGTTGACAAGCTTGCGGCATCAAACGCGCCGCTGAAAGAGGTCATTAACAGCACTATACCGGACGCTTCATTCGCGTTCTCGATAATCGCATTGTTTGCAACTGCAAACACTGTCCTTGTTATGCTCATCGTCGCGTCGCGCATACTATACGGATTGTCCAGGCAGAAACTTATGCCGCGGCCCTTTTCGTATGTTGGCAAGCGCGGCACGCCGTATATGGCTGCTGTCGTCATAATGTTGCTCTGCATTTTCATGCTGCTGCTTGGCGGGATAAAAACTATCGCGCTGCTTACGGACGTCGGCATATTCATTGTATATTTGTTTATCAACTCAGCTGTCATAGCGCTCCGTTACAGGCAGCCCAAGCTGAAGCGCGAATTCAGATCACCGTTCAGCATAGGCAGGCTCCCTGTTCTTCCGGTATTGGGTATAATAACGTCGCTTATGATACTGGTGTTCTTCGAACGCGAGCTCATCCTGTACGAGACTTCAATAATATTCATAGGAGTTCTCGTCTACATGATTGTGAAGGCAAAAAGAAGGCACAGCAGAAAAAACAGAAAGTAGCTACGACGGGACGCAGTTTGCCGTGATGTCGCATATAGTTGCGTTGTTGGTGCTGCACCCTATTGCTATGCAGTCGTACGTCAAATTGGCACAGCTCTCATTGATTGTGTAGCCCGGCCTGAATACGCAGTTGCCGGTCTGCGGGTCGCACGTGCCGTATACAGCAAGGTTGTAGGCGGTCTGGGCAATTAGCACGATGCTTATTATTGTTAGTATCAGAAATATCCATGAGATAATTGAGAACCTCTTATAAACAAGACCTGCCAGTTTCGGGCTTATTCCTATGAGCTTGGCGGATATTTTCGACTTCATTTTTTCATCAAACTGCGTGTCGCACGGCCTCAGAGTTATCTGGCGTGTAATGCAGCGGACAGTTTCCCGGAAGTACGTCCTGTATTTTGCCGAGAAGACGGCAAGGATCCCGAACACGACAAAGCCCACTATGCAGAATACCATCATCTAACACCAGCAACTTTCTTTAGGCACAGTGAAAACCTTTCTAGATCTTCCTCGTTGTTGTATAAATAAAGGGACGCGCGGCAGCATCCTTCCAGAGAGCGTGCGTTGAACCAGGAATGTGCGCAGTGCTGTCCTGATCTTATCATTATATTGTCTATCTCGTCTATCATGACAGCAACGTCATGGAAGCCCATGTTCTTGACGTTAAACGAAACTATACCGGGACTTTTTCTGCCGGCAAATTCTATCCCCCTCACAGATGATATATCGCTTCTCATTTTTTCTGTCAGTATTTTTTCGTGTTTTTCAATATTGTTCATTCCTATTTTTTCCAAATACTTGCAAGCCGCTGCAAGGCCTATCGCGCCTGCATAGTTCTGCAGACCAGCCTCGAATTTCGTAGCCGTCTATGTTCGACACATGAACAACAGAAACAAGTTTTGTGCTATTGCCAACAGATTCTTGGAGTGCATCCAGATTGAAAGTCTCGTCAGGATTCGATTTTACAACACGGTGTTTCACGCCTTTTTTATCTAGCATCTGCCATGGTATCAGGTTGCTGTTGTGCTCCCGGTCGCTTGTCACTACAGTATCTTTGCCGTTGAATTCAACCGCGTGCGACACCAGGTTTATGCCCTCTGTCGTGTTCTTCGTGAATATTATTTCCTCGGGCTTTGCAGAGATGAATTTTGCAATCTCTTTCCTCGCCTTCTCGTAGTTTTCTGTTGCCTCGACACCGAGCTTGTGGTTGCTTCGGCCTGCGCATGCGCTGTAGTCTGTGTAGTAAGCATTCATTGTTTCCAATACCTGCTTCGGCTTCAGGCTCATGCACGCGCTGTCCAGGTAGACAGGGGTCTTTTTGTTCATGACCCTGCTGAGAACAGGAAAGTCTTTGCGTATCTTTTCTGTATTCATAAGACCACCTAATTATTTGAGTAGAAACGATTTTAAGCGAACATTGGACATTGATAATACCACTTAAACTGAAAGCATTGGAAACCACAAACAATAAAAGAAACGAAGAAAAATCATTAATATGAATACTATAATCGACTGTATAGGGAACACGCCGCTAATCAATATAGAGGGAATATATGTAAAATGCGAATACCTGAATCCGTCCGGTTCTCTGAAAGACAGGATAGCAAAATATTTTGTAGAAAAAGCAGAAAAGACAGGACTGCTGAAGAAGGGCTATACGATCGTTGAAGCTTCAACAGGCAACACAGGAACAGCACTGTCGATGGTTGGTGCTGTGAAAGGCTACAATGTTATAATATACATACCGCGCGGACTGACCAGGGAAAGATACGATATGATGAAATTTTTCGGCGCAGAGATCAGGTTTGTCCCGGAAAACAGGACAGACATAGCGTTGAAGAAAGCTATGGCACTCGGAAAAAAGCGAGGTTACTTCCATCCAAACCAGTTTGCAAATCCTTGGAACGCAGAAGAGCACGAAAAGTACATGGGCCAGGAAATCATAAAACAGCTGAAAGGCAAAAAAGTCGACGCCATCGCTGCAGGCATCGGTTCAGGCGGCACTATAATCGGCCTTACGAGGGCATTCAAGAAACGCAATCCAGAAATTTTGACGTATGGTGTCGAGCCCGTGGAATGTGCTATGACTTATGAGCACATCCATAACATGCGGGCTGTATGCAAACCACACCGGATAGAAGGCATAGCAGACGGCTTTGTCCCGCCTATTGTGCATAGAAATCTGAAGATGATCCATAACATAATAAGGATACCTAGCAGCGATGCAATCAGAGAAGCAAAAAGACTTGCAAAGGACCACGGATGTTTTGTCGGCGTGTGTTCCGGAGCAAATTTCCTGGCAGCAAAAATGATCAGGGAGAGGAATCCAAAAATTAAGACAATAATCACCCTGTTCACGGACGAAGGAGAAAAATACCTTTCAGAAAAATGGTTCTCTAGTAAGTAGAATATGGTAGCTTTAGTTTAACACAGAATAAAGACAGCAGGCACTTTTCATACTTTCTTACTTACGGCAGCTTGCAGCCGCTATATTCGCTCAGTTTCTGGAATGTAAGTTCGCCTTCCACTTTCCTGTTGTCGCCAAACATCCACGTCGGATACGCTCGTACTCCAGCAGCGGTGCAAATCTGTGCCTGTTCATTGCCTGACAAGGCGCATTCGACATAATTCATGTACTTCCAGCTATTGCCGAACATCTGCTTCTGGTTGTTGCAATGTGAACACCAGTATGCCCCGTACATCTTAGCACCGCTTTCAGAAAGGCATTTTGCAAAGTTGTCGTAATTGCCGGTCGTGTTGTCCGTTATGTTTCCGGATGCATTGAAATTTACAGCAAAGAGAATTACGATTATAGCAATCACAATTATGCCGATTACAACACTTTTCGATGCCATAAGCCAAACATCAGCGGGATTCTTTTTAAATCTATTTTTTATTCGTGCGAAAGCCGATGTTATTAAGCGTATAAATAGTTTTCTTGAATACAATAAAATAGTGTTGGGTGTATTGCGTCGACAGGCGTGGACGCAGCAAAAATGAATACATGCTATAAAGCTGCTGATGCACAATTTGACGTTTCAAAGAACTTCAACGATACGTCAAGATGGCTAAGTGGAAAATTCCCTAAGTTCAACACGGATGCAGCATTGAACCAGAAATATAACGTTGCAGGCAGCCCGACGCTGATCATAAATGGCGTTGAGTCGAGTGCTGGAAGGGATTCGGCAAGTTACCTGAAAGCGATATGTGATGCGTTCAAGAACGCACCAACAGAATGCGGCACGCAGCTGAGCAGCACGACGTCAGGGCCGGGCTTCGGATATGATTCCGTAGGCAGCGCCCAGGCAGCATGACGCGGCGTTTAATAGTGATTGAATGTCAGACGAGACAATAACAATAAAGAAATCGACATATAAAAAAATTCAGATAGCTCTTGTCGTTGTGCTGGTTGCTTTTGCCTTCACAGGCGGATTCGTCCTAGGCGGCAGCGGAGTCTCGACAAAAGAACAAGTTGTAGTCCAGCCGCAGCAGCAACCACAGGGCCAGCAGCCACAACAGCAAGGTCCTGCAGGCCGTGTTCAGGTTTCAGTTGACGACGACCCGGTTCTCGGGAATGCGAATGCACAGGTTACTGTAATAGAATTCAGCGACTTTCAGTGTCCTTTCTGCAAACGGTTCTACGACGATACAGAAGGGCAGCTAAAGGCTAACTATATAGACACTGGCAAGGTGAAGTTCGTATACCGTGACTTCCCGCTGTCGTTCCACCAGAATGCAGAGATAGCAGCCGAAGCAGCTGACTGTGCTCTGGAACAAGGCAAGTTTTGGGAGTATCACGACATACTCTTCACAAAAGGATCTGGTGACGGCACTGGTCTGGACAGTCAGAGCCTGAAACAATACGCTGCAGACCTTAAGTTAGACACTACAAAGTTTAATCAGTGCCTTGACAGCGGTAAATACAAAAACGAAGTCCAGAAGGATACAACCGACGGCAGCAACGCAGGTGTTAGCGGTACGCCAACATTCTTCATAGGAAGTCCTCAGAAAGGATATACCATGTTGGTCGGCGCGCAGCCATACGCAACTTTCCAGCAGGCAATTGATCAAGAGCTTTCAGCATAAATTTTTTCTTTTTTCTTTTATTTTTTGTTTTAGATTGTTTTAGAATTAGGTATTTAAAGAATTTTCTTTACTTTCTCCAAATCAAAAACTTCTTTAACTGAAATAAGTATTGCGTGTTTCACTTTGTACCCTTTGTTTTTCTTTACACAAATATCAAAATATTTCCCTGATGAATAAATTCTAACACGCCCCAGCAATCTGAAGTATCCAGAAACGACACAAATTCTCGGGTTTTCTTTGAGGTTCTTGATAGTTGTCTTTATCTGGCAGTCTGCAACCAGTAATTTGTTGTCAATAAATCCAAGACAAACAACTATGTTAGCATTCGGTTTGCCAGATTTAGGACAGGTTGAAAGAATTAGTTTTTTGCCTTCTCTGAAATTATTTTTCCATTTCATATCATAAATATGTCTTGTCGGTTATATAAAATCCTATAGAAGAAATCACAGGTAGTAGCCGTGTGCTATGAAGTCCTTGTGAAGCTCTTTTCCTTCTGGCGTGAGTTCAGCTATAACTTCATCAGCTGGGCTTTTCGTCAGCGATACTATTCCGATACCTGCGAGATTTTCCAAGGTGTTTATTTCGTTGAAGTCGTTCGTGTTATACTGGCCTTTTTCGGAATCAAAGATTTTTTTTATCCAGTGAGAAATTGAATTTACGTATTTGTTGGCTCTTACCTTGTTCAGATTCTGCTCAAGGTTGTTTTTCAGATCGCGTATTTTCATCGTTATTTATTGCAGCAAAAACAATTTAACTGCGATACGCCTATTTAACGCCTATCTTGGGGCACAATTTGTTCAATACGCATTTGTCGCATCCCGGGACAGACGTGCATACCGAACGGCCGTTGTCCTTCAGCAGGTGCGGCAGTGTCTTCCAGTCAGTTCTCGGTATGGTCTTCATCAGGTCCTGCTCTATCTTTTCCGGATCCTTGTTCTTTGTCCATCCTAGTCTTTGGGAAAGCCTTATCACGTGCGTGTCGACGGGTATGCCCTCTACGATGTTGAAGGCGTTTATCATGATCGCGTTTGCAGTCTTCCTTCCAATTCCAGGCAATTCTGTAAGTTCGTCCATTGTTTTTGGTACATCTCCATTGTGTTTTTCAACGAGGATTTTGCACGCTTCCTTTATGTTTTTTGCCTTGTTCTTGTAGAAAGTAACGGATTTTATAGCTGTTTCTATGTCTGTTACATTAGAATTTGCATAGTCATTTGCTGTCCTGTATTTTTTGAACAGATACGGCGTAGTTGCATTGACTACAGAATCCCTAACCTGTGCTGACATGATGGCGGCAACCATCAGTTGCAGCGGATTGGAAAATTTAAGATAATACTTAGAATCAGGATATTCTTTTTTCAGAATAGATATTGCTTTTGAAATGCCCTGCATTTTATCACTGTAAGACCGTTCCGTATCCGACCAGATGCCATCTGCCCGAGACCTGCATTGCTATTGCCACGTGATCGTTTGTTTCCGCGCAGACAGGAAGTTTTAGCTTTACTGTTATTGTTCCTTTTTTTTCTTCCACAACCGTGCCGACTGTTTTTGCTATCGCAACTGTAAGCAGCAGCGGCTCATTAACTTTTATTTTTGGTACTTTCTGCTGGCCGCCGACCCCTATGACATAGTCGAATACAGTTGGTTTTAATTTAAGTTCGCTTTTTGTTGTCGGCATCTTTCCGACAGATCCGACTACATCCCCAGCCAGACCATCGCCTCTTGTAATTGAAGGATCAAGTTCTGTCTGCAATGCTACAAGTCCGCCGGGTTTTGCCTCCGAGACTTTTGAATTACCATGAATTATTTCGACAACCTTGCTTGTCAGCGGTATCCATTTGTCGTTGTTTTTCACGCCAGGAAGTATCTCTATTTCCTGTCCTTTCTCGATTACACCCTGTGTCAGCGACCCGCCGATCACGGCACCTTTTAATTTTTCTATGTCTGTTCCGGGTTTGTTTATGTCGAATGACCTCGCAACATAGAATTTCGGGTTAGCCTTGAGGTCCCTTTCTGGTGTTGGTATCGTCTTTTCTATTGTTTCAATCAGAATATCAATATTAGCATTATGTATCGCGCTTATGGGCACGATAGGCGCGTTTTCGGCAACAGTGCCCTTGACAAATTTCTTTATCTGTTCATAGTGCTTTGTAGCCTGATCGTCTGTTACAAGGTCTATCTTATTCTGAACAATGACTATATTCTTTATGCCAACAACATCCAGTGCCTTCAGGTGTTCGGCTGTCTGCGGCTGCGGACAGTCTTCGTCAGCAGAAATAACAAGAACAGCACCGTCCATCAATGAAGCACCTGACAGTACAGTTGCCATCAGTGTTTCGTGGCCAGGCGCATCAAGAAAAGAAACGTTTCTTAGTATGTCAGCTTCTTCAAAACATCCAGGACATTTGTCTGAGCTCGAATATAAGTCGCATTTTTTGCAGTGATAGAAAGTTACGTTGGCATAACCAAGCCTTATTGTAATTCCCCTCTTCAATTCCTCACTATGGGTGTCTGTCCGCTTTCCTGTCAACGCCTGTGTGAGTGATGTCTTTCCGTGGTCGACGTGTCCGACCAATCCTATGTTTATTTCAGGAACTGTATCCATCTTTTTTTCTTCGGATTTATGCGTGAAGTATATCACCTCTGCTTATATTCATTCTTTCTTCTCTTCTGTTTCCTTCTTTCTCAGTATTTCATCCAGCGGCGTTGCACCTGCTTTGGTAACCTTGCAGTTTATCTGTGCTATGTCTGCGTCTATTATATTCCCGCGCAGCATCCTCCGCCTTTTCAGACCCCCGACATTCGTATGAAGACCAACGCCTTCTCCTATGAGGATTCTCCTTCTCATTACGCCTTCTATGTCTTTTCTCATCGGAAATCCGTCTTTGTCGGACCCGCCGGTTATCTGCAGTTCATAGCCTGCGAGACCCAGAAAATCGCCTTGTACAAAATCAGAGATTTTCTTGCCGAATACAGGCGTATCTTTCTGGTCTTTTTCTATCTGATAAGACTTCCCGTTATACCCTATTACGAACTTAAAATTAGCCATTTTTTTCACCTCAGTTTTAT
>JACPWH010000034.1 GCA_016197185.1 Ignavibacteriota bacterium | reverse complement strand
ATAAGATTATATACTCACCCGATTTGATTTTGAATCCATCAGGGAATTTGTATTTTTTCCATATAGTTTTGGTCTCTAAAACCCAACCACTCATATCTACAGTAGATTGACCATAGTTTTTAAGTTCAATCCAGTTACCTGCATTTAGCGTGTTATTGCTGTTATAATTTATTTCGGTGAAAGCTAACTTTGGTTGCTCAATAGTATCTGTTTGAGTGAACGAGGCAATGACTGCACCAGTAGCTGTAAAGTTTTTGGTGGTGGTGCTGTTAGAATCATTGTTGTTTATATTCCAAGAAGTAAACTCATAACCAGGGTTTGGTATGGCTGTAACGGTTATCTCAACGCCTTTGTAATAAGTACCCTTCCAACCTGTTCCAATGTTTGGATAAATAGTATTTACTTTAATAGTTCCAGCTCCAGTAGGTGACACTTGAAAGGTCAGACTTACTGTATCACTTATCATGCTAGAGTATTGATCTTTCATATGCATACGGGCATTTTTTGGTCGGTCTCTTGCCCATACTTGCATATTGCCATAGGCGGTTTTCCAATCAGTATATGAGGCAGATTGAGTTGACCCTGACCATCTGGTGAATGCTCGTGGCATTTCCTTGTCCATAATGGTGAATAGGTTTTTAAATACATTATAAGGATTGTTTGCACCTGCAAGATTTTCATATCTGAAAGTTGTATTGATAAGGTCAGCATAGCGGTTGATGAATTTCTTCCTGAAGGCTATATTGTCCATTAATTTTGAAATCAATAATCCACCGCCTAAAGCAGATGGTAATGAATTGTGGTCTACGGTATTTCCACTCCAAAACATTCCCCAACCAAAGTCAGTATCCCAAAGTATATATCTCCATTTGCCATCTTTACGTTGTGGTCTCCACCACTTGATATTATTTCCTGGCCAGTCGGTATTGGCTATATATGTTTCAGTTGTGAAATAGTCAATCCAGTTATCTAAGTCTATATATTTAGCTACTTTAGCAAAATTACTGTCAACACTCAGGTTCAGCGAATTCACCATTGAACTCAAAGCATTCCATGCAGAGTCTTTTCCATAATTTACCGTTCCAGAGTAGCTGAGCATATCAATACTGTCGGGGTTAACATCATGGTTTTCTGCAACGAAGTCATTGTCAATTTTTTCTCTTAAATCAAACACACCATAATATTTGCCATTCATATAGCCAAGTACGAATCTGCCATCTGCACAGTCGACATTGGTTTCTCTTGTTATAAGTGCATTGGCCAAATCTGTTACGTGTCTGCTCATCCAGTCAACACCAGCGTTTTTTAAATTGAAGTTTCTAAATTTAGAGATCTTTTTTGGGAAAAATTGATAATCAACATTGCTGCTATCGAGCCATTGACGTGTCTCTATTCTTAAACTTTTTTGTACGAAAGATGAAGAAGCATTACCATGTATGGTGAAATTTGCTCCAAATCGGTTAAGTACTTTTCCATTTTTGTCCATATACTCAACATAGCCAGCTTTTTCATTGTCATGATCATTGGCTGAATATAAGTAACTAAAACTATCTGGGTTTAAGCTCACCGAAATGATGGGCATAGTAATGGTTGGTTGTTTGGTTAAATAAGTTCCAACCCATTCCCTACTTGCATGTTTGCCAGTTTTATATGCTTTTATTTTTAGCACGCAACTACTGTCTATCTGAATGGTGGTTCCGCTATTTTTGGGTCCAATAGTCTTAGCAGTTGTGCCCACCGAACTCCCATCAATCGTATATTTAAATGTACCAGAATCGGGGCAAGTGATGGTTACATATTGGCGTGAACTATATATACCCGGAGCAACAGAGACTACCGGTACTGGAGCGTATTCGGTGATGCAACTTCCGTTACCATTGGTTCCGCCTGGGGTGGGTATACCAAGTATACACCAATTAGAACCTCCATCGGGCACACGAGCCCAACTTGTTTTTGAGGTAATTCCTGAAGCTTCGTGCATGTCTACTAAATTTCCGTTCGAATCACTCAAGAATATTTCTGAGCTGTACGACGATAATGAGAAATTGGTATGTGGTTTACCTGAAATAATGCGGTTGTTACCCGATGCAAATACCACTAACAAACTATTAGCTTGTATGATAACACTTGAAGGGAATTTCCATTTGGTGAGATTACGTCTATCATTTGATAGATAAAATTTAGACATGTTTAGGGCATTTCCTGTGAGGTTCTTCAATTCAATCCAATCTTCAAGTTTACCTCCTGAGGAGACAATTCCCCAGTTAGAACTTTGAATTTCGTTTAAGACCACTTGTTGCGAATAGCCGTTTTTTACGAGCAATAACAACAGAAAACAGAAAGTAGATAATTTCTTCATGATACATCAAATAATTAAAGCAATGATACAACAAACCGAAGATAAGGTTGCAATGCGTGACAATTAGATGACGTGTTTTTTTAGGGAAGAAGCATAGGTTGATTGGATGATAACTTTGCAAGTGTGTTAGGAGATGTTATAGTTTCATATTATGATGCAAGAATGAACTTTGAAATATCATAACCAGATTGATCGCCCAGAATAATGAATTCTCTTTTAACATTTTTAGATGTTTCGATAATGACTCGGCCATCATGAGGATAATTCCCCATTCCGAATTTTTTTGAAGGATTATAGATAGCAGATTTTATATCCAAAGTGCTAATTAAAAAATTATGTTTATTTATTTTCAAATGACTACCATCTAATAAGTCTAGCTCTTTGATTTTCTTTATGTATGAATTTTTTATATATGAGTAAGGATCGCTAAGGTCCTCTTTTATTGTCAAGGTTGAATTTATATATTCAGTAATTGGGTTTACGGAAACCTCAGCACTTATAAGACCATTGCCTTGAATGCCAATTAAATATCCATGAGTTTTTATTATTAGGAATGTTCGATTGAGTATTAAATAATAATACTCCATTCCAATAAAATGATTTTGGCTCATAAGTTTAATTTCTCTTAGTTTCATATATATTGATAGAATTCAGAGTGCTGGTGTTGCTATACAAATATAAACCTATTTAATTCATATATAACTACCTCACTTCTGAGTAGTGAGCATGGTAATGAACATCCCCCAAAAGTACGCTCTTGCTTGCAGCTGGGAATGGAGAAACTCCCAAGCCTGAAGCACTAATGTATAAATCGTTTCCTATATATATTCCCACATGATTTCCTCCTATATAGTTGCTTGCATGATTGACATTGTCTTCATTTGAAAAAGAAATAACATTACCAAAGTCTCCAAACACAAATGGTGTTGACAGGTGTTTGACTGCAGCTTCTGATTTGTCTCTTTCATTTCCAAAATATACCCCAGCACCCATCATACCATAACGTGTTCCACTCGTGACAGATTCTCCTTTTGTCATCTTTATATTTATTGCTCTATCAATGACCTCAAAAACAAAATGATTGCATTGTGTTGCCCCTGCAATATTACTTTGTAGTGTATAAGTGCCATCTCGATTCAAATCTTTAAAAGGAGCTGAGAGATCAAAATCAGTTGGATTGTTAGGGTCTGCCCAAATTAATAATGCTACATAACCAATCTTGAAATTAGAATCAGCTATTAAACTACCATCTTTTATTTTACCAAACATTGATTCTAACTCAGGAATAAAAGCCTTTAGTCGTAGCCGAATATCATTAGTTCTGGGATTCATTGGTTTTGTATTGTTCTGAAATTCTATATCTAGATTGTAGAGTATATAATTTAAGGCTTGAAGTATTTTTTCGTTATTGCTTTCTGAAAAGTCATTTGCTTTGACTTGAGAAGCGAGTAACCTGACTAATTCATTT
>JACPWH010000041.1 GCA_016197185.1 Ignavibacteriota bacterium | reverse complement strand
TACTCTTTAGCAATGGAATCAATTTCGGATTTGCTGACAAATCGTTTCCATATCTTTCCACGTACTTTTTCGAGAACTAAATCCGGTGCACCGCTTAATACCACCTTACCTTGATTAATGATAGCCATATTAGAGCATAATTCCCGTACATCTTCCACAATATGTGTAGAGAGAATAATCACGATATTCTCGCCGAGTTCACTGAGTAAATTGAGGAAACGGTGACGTTCGGTAGGGTCAAGTCCCGCAGTCGGCTCATCTACTATGATGAGTTTTGGGCTTCCGAGTAATGCAATTGCAATTCCCAGACGTTGTTTCATACCACCTGAAAAACCTCCTACGTGTTTCCTTCTACTTTCCATAAGATTCGTTCGGTTCAGCAAATATTGAACTTGATCTTTACGTTCACGAGAATTTGTAATTCCCTTTAGCACTGCAAAATGATCTAAGATTGTTTCAGCAGAAAGATTAGGATAAAGCCCAAATTCTTGTGGAAGATATCCCAGCAACCGTCGAACATCCTCTTTTTGCTTTAAAACATTAATATCTCCAAATGTAATAGTACCAGTGTCCGGTTCCTGAAGAGTTGCAATTGTTCTCATGAGTGACGATTTACCGGCACCGTTTGGTCCGAGCAAACCGAACATCCCCTGAGGTATAGTAAGAGAAATATCATCTAACGCACGAACTCCGTTTGGGTATGTTTTTGACAGGTTGGAAATTACAAGCTCCATATTCTCTCCGTTTTGTTTATTTGTAAAAAAAAAAGCGTTTATTAAAGAAATTAGTTCCTGACAACTTTTGTGGTTTCTACAAATGCAGAAATTCCCCTTAATCAAGCAAATATATTAACTTCCGGTTCAATTCAATAACAGAACAAAAGTTCTAATTCTCCTCTTGAAAACAGAGCAGTTTTTCTAAAGTTCTTCGAAAGCTTTAAGTTAAAAAAGCTGAAGCACGAAGGTCACAAAGTGAACTCAATGTTCACATGAACTAACAATTGTTTTCAATTATTTTGATATTATTATCTCAAAAGTAGAACATGACAGAAAACAGAATAAATGTTCTAATTCCCCTTTTCGAGCGGGGCAGTGGTGTGTGGTCAAGCAGGATAATAAATATTTATAGCCTTTGAAATTTAATAACTAAACATAGCATAGTTCAGATTCTGCCCATCTCAAGACCAACACAGTTTTCAAATTCTTAGTGAACTTTGTGAATATCTTCGTGAACTTTGTGTTAAAAAAGCTGAATCACATTGTTCACAAAGTGAACTCAAAATTCACGAAGAACTTTAGAAAAACTGCCCTGCTGTTAATGGGGAAGAAGGGATTCGTATGTCATATCTCAATAATTGTCAGAATACCGGAATTTATAATGAATGGATAGACGTTGGCTTTGCAAAAAGGTTACAAAGTCAATGTTAACAGCGTATTTAGTTGTCATTTTGATTATGAAAACAATAATACGTAATTTATTATCATCCTCCAAAAAAGACAAACCACTCTAAGCACTTAGTATAAGAAATACATTTCATTTTCATAACACTACGATATTTTCATAATTCAAACTGATTTTTTCGTATTTTTGTATCCTCAAATTCCTTCAGTTCTTAAATTCAAGCCTTTGAACGCTTGGACATTTTTCCTACAATAAGAAAAAATGAAAAAAAACGACTACTTCTACGGTACTCTGACCGTGAAAAACCAAGCTCAAAACTCCTTGGCGTTTTTGTCTATTCTTCGCAGAATAGTTTTTGTTATACTGCCTACTCTTTACGCAATCCGACGCTGATGCGTACAATCTAACCTTCTTCTACAATTTCTCCTTAAAATTATTTATATCCATTTGGAATTATCTTTCCTGATGAACACATTTTAGTGTCATTTGGAATGGTATTCTCTATTATATTCTTAATATAATGCCATGATTAAAAATCTTTCTTTTAATGTTATAATTGCCACTGATGAGCATCTATGTTTTGCAGAGCAAATCTGTGCAGAAATGGAGCAGTCTGCCAAAGCCCGTGGAACAGGAATTGCTAAACGTTCCCCCGAGTATATTAAACAAAAAATATCCGAAGGTAAAGCTGTTATTGCACTTAGTAATAAAAGTGAATGGGCGGGGTTTTGTTATATAGAAACTTGGAGTCACGGGAAATATGTAGCAAATTCAGGGTTAATTGTTGCTCCTGAATTTCGAAAACATGGTCTTGCAACCCGAATCAAGAAAAAAGTATTTGAACTGTCTCGTAAGAAATACCCTGAAGCAAAAATATTCGGGTTAACAACCGGATTAGCAGTTATGAAAATCAATTCTGATTTGGGGTACGAACCTGTTACTTATTCCGAACTTACTGATGATGAACAATTTTGGAAGGGATGCCAAAACTGTGTGAACTTTGAAATACTTCAAAGTAAAAATAGACAGAATTGTCTTTGTACGGCAATGCTTTATGATCCTCTCGAAAAAGAAGTAAAGCCAACTGTCCATACATCTCAAATTGAACTGATAGTTTTAGAACCTGTATAATCTTTTGTAATAGAATGAATAACAATAAAGTAATACTTGCCTTCAGTGGCGGGCTTGATACCAGTTACTGTGCAGTTTGGCTCTCTAAAGTAAAGAATCTCGAAGTTCATGCAGTTACGGTGAATACAGGTGGGTTTTCAGATTCGGAAATACTCGAGATAGAGCGTCATGCGTTAGCTCTTGGAGTGACTTCTTTTCATCATATCAATGAAGTTAATCATTATTATGATTCAGTTGTAAAATATCTCATATTTGGCAATATCCTCAAAAACAGTACATATCCATTATCCGTCAGTGCCGAGCGTATTGCGCAAGCTGGTGCAATCGCAAGATACGCCAAGCAACAGGGAATTACCAAGATTGCTCATGGGAGTACAGGTGCCGGGAATGACCAAGTAAGATTTGATATGATATTCTCAATTATTCACCCCGAAGCGGATATCATTACTCCAATTCGGGATATGAAACTATCCCGTTCAGAGGAAATTGATTTTCTGAAAGCAAACGGCGTGAGAATGAATTTTGAGAAGGCAGCATACTCAATCAATAAATGGTTATGGGGAACATCCATAGGTGGGAGGGAAACACTCACATCCAATTTACCATTGCCGGAAGAAGCATGGGCGACACCAATTACAAAATCAGGTGAGGAAGTAGTGAAATTGGAATTTGAAAAGGGTGAGCCTATTTCCGTTAATGGAGAAAAATTCAACTATCCTTCGCTTGCAATTCAGAAATTACAATCCATAGCACAACCTTTTGGGATAGGAAGAGATATTCATATAGGTGATACAATTATCGGCATTAAAGGGAGGGTTGGATTCGAAGCCGCTGCTCCGGTTATTATTATCAAAGCGCACCATCTTCTCGAAAAACATATACTCACCAAATGGCAGCTATATTGGAAAGATCAACTTAGTGTATGGTATGGAAACTCACTCCATGAAGGACAGTATTTAGACCCTACAATGAGAAATATCGAAAAGTTTTTAGAAGATACCCAACGTCATGTAAGCGGGAAAGTAACCGTAAGAATGATGCCACACCGCTTTGTACTGGAAGGAATTGAATCGTCAAATGATTTGATGTCAGCAAAATTTGGTAGTTATGGTGAAATGAATAATTCCTGGACAGGTGAAGATGTAAAAGGATTTACTAAAATATTCGGTAATCAAATCTCGATGTATCATTTGGTTCATCCTGAAGAATTATGAACGACAAAACCAAAATCAGAGCAGGAATTATAGGAGCTGCAGGATACACTGGGGGAGAAATTATCCGTTTATTACTTATGCACCCTCATGTAGAAATATCCTTTGCTCATAGCAACAGCAATGCAGGGAAGTATATCCATGAAGTCCATACAGATATTTATGGTGATACAGATATGAAATTCACAAGCATTTTTGAATCATCTGCAGATGTACTTTTTCTTTGCGCGGGGCATGGCGAAGCCATGAAGTTTATGAATGAGCAAAACTTGGCATCGCATACCCGAATTATAGACCTGAGTCAAGATTTCAGATGGAGGGAAAGTAAATGGAATTTCGTCTATGGCTTACCCGAACTTCACCGTGAAGAAATTCAAAAGGCTCAGTATATTGCTAATCCGGGATGTTTTGCAACATGTATCGAACTTGCTTTGCTCCCTATTGCCTCAGCAAACTTATTGAAGAACCCAATCCATATTTCGGCTACAACAGGCTCTACAGGAGCAGGGCAAGGACTCAATCCAACTTCTCATTATAGTTGGCGTTCCAATAATCTCTCGGTCTATAAACCCTTCGAGCATCAGCATCTTTTTGAAATTGGACAATCTTTAGTGAGTTTACAGAAAGATTTTGATCAGCCAATTCATTTTATTCCACAGCGTGGTAACTTTACGAGGGGGATTTTTACATCTGTTTATACAAATGCTGATATTTCTGCTGCTGATGCGAATGAACTGTTTCAAAGTTTTTATCAGACACATCCATTCACTTTTGTTAGAAATGGAACAATTGACCTCAAACAGGTAGTGAATACTAACAAAGCAATGCTTCGAGTGCAAAAGTTCGCAGAACAGCTTTACATTGAGTGCATAATTGATAATCTTCTCAAAGGTGCGTCAGGGCAGGCAGTGCAAAATATGAACCTTATGTTTGGTTTTGAAGAAACCAGCGGACTCAAATTAAAAAGTGTTGTATTCTAGAAGCTATGCTTGATTATGATTTTACTAATGTTATCCTGTACTTGATTCAGGATATCTGTGGCTATTTGGTCATCTAATTATCAATAAGCATACAAATGCTGAATCAAGTACAGCATGACAGCACTGATTGTAAATTAATTTTTCATGATAACCAATAATATCTAATCAATGAATCTATTCGACGTATATCCTCTTTTCGACATCACTCCTGTAAAAGCACAAGGCTCATACCTTTGGGATTCAAACGGGCAGAAGTATCTTGATTTATATGGTGGTCATGCTGTTATTTCTATCGGTCACAGCCATCCTCATTACGTTCAAATGATTACCAAACAACTGAATAATATCGGTTTCTATTCAAACTCAGTACAAATTCCACAGCAGCAAAAACTTGCCGACTTGCTCGGTCGTATTTCAGGGTATGATGAATATAATTTATTCCTCTGCAATTCTGGAGCAGAAGCAAATGAAAATGCTTTCAAACTTTCAGGGTTTCACAATGGCAGGAAGCAAATCATATCGTTTCAAAAATCCTTTCATGGCAGAACTTCACTCGCAGTTGCCGCTACTGACGATAAAAAAATCATTGCGTCAGTGAATGAAAATACGAACATTACCTTCCTTCCGCTCAATGATAATAATGCAATCGAGCAATGTATTACCGGTGAAACGTGTGCTGTGATAATCGAAGGAATCCAAGGGGTTGGGGGAATAAATGTACCTTCTGATACTTTCCTTCAAAACCTTCGTCGTTTGTGTGATAAACATGGAGCAGTTCTTATTCTCGATGAAATTCAATCCGGCTATGGTCGTAGCGGGAAGTTTTTTGCACATCAATATAGTGGTATTCGACCTGATATTATCACAATTGCAAAAGGAATGGGGAATGGTTTCCCTGTTGCCGGAGTGATGATGCACCCGAAATTTCAAGCAAAACATGGAATGCTAGGAACGACATTTGGAGGTAATTATCTTGCGTGTGCAGCTTCAATAGCCGTTCTAGAAGTAATTGAAAAAGAAAATCTTATCGAAAATGCCGCTAAAGTTGGGGAGTATTTGATAAACGAATTAAAGGGTATAAAGGGAGTTCGTGAAGTGAGGGGAATGGGCTTGATGATTGGGATTGAATTGGAAATACCTTGTGCTGAAATTAGAAAGAAGTTGCTGTATGAGCATCATATTTTTACCGGGTCGGCTTCTAATGCTAATACTATTCGGTTGTTGCCATCGCTGGCGATTGGGATGGAAGAGGCAGAGGTTTTTCTTAAAGCATTTAAAACAATAGTCTATTTAAATTTGAAACATTTTTTTTAATTTTCTATAGTAAAAGTCATAGAGATTTGCATAATCTACTGACAATTATTATTTTTACCATTAATAATTACCATGAAAATATTTACTGTTTTGAGTATAATTCTTATAATAAGCTCAACTAATGCTCAGGAGATAAAGAAGATACAGCCAGGTGAACTAATGCCTGAATGCGCCAAGAGTGAGTATGTTAATATGCAAAATAAAACTGTTGTGTGGTTTCCTCTAGAATTTATGGAGATTTTTATTACACAGCTAAAATTATCACAAAATGATCTTGATAAAATAATGAATATGCTGAATGAGCATATGATATTTCTTGTTGTTGATTCTAAAATAGATGTAGTGCAACAGAGGTCTGTGACAACATTTAAAACAGATGCTCAAATTCGTAAAAATATAAAATTGATAGATTCATCTAACAAATCATTTTCCCCAATAAGTGAGGATGAACTTTCTAATGATATGACAGATTTTCTTAATGGAATGAAGCCCTCATTGGCCAAATTATTAGGTGAAATGGGGAAAGGAATGAATGTTTATATTTTTAAAAATAAGTTAATAAATGGTGAATCGAGTTTCAATATTAGAACTAAAAATAAATTTAGTATAAATTTTGACTCATCAAAATTCACATGGAATCTTCCATTTGTATGTACATTACCCGATTTGTTTTGTCCTATTGACAAAGAAAAAATGAAAGGTAACTGGAATTATTGCCCGACACACGGTACAAGTCTTGCAAAATAAATTTAAGATAGATAATGAACAAAATAAACATCCCCGAAAAACTCTCCCTATTCACAGACCATTGGAATCCAAGAATAATAGGGGAACTAAACGGGCAACACGTAAAACTTGGAAAATTCCGAGGTGAATTCGTATGGCATAAACACGATATTGAAGACGAGCTGTTTTATGTTCTTGAAGGTGAGTTTACAATGGAATTTAGAGACAGAACAGTAGAACTAAAGAAAGGTGACATGCTTATTGTTCCTAAAGGCGTGGAACACCGACCTGTAGCAGAGCATGAAGTTTCGGTAATGCTGTTTGAACCGATGTCTACCCTCAATACAGGAAATACAAGAGGTGAACTGACCCGTGATAGTTTAGAGCAAATATAAAATCTGAAATATCAAACTGACTTTGTTGGATAGACATATCCGGTTGTCACTTCCTTCATCTTCACCGGACGAACCTCAATACTTGCTGTAGTTCCATATTCAAATTCGGGATTACTTTTAGCAATTTCGATTGCCTCGTCAAGGTTATTGGCGAGTATGTGATAATATCCCACCCACGTTTCTTTAGTGGCATCAATTGGAGTTTCACTCCAATCACCTGAAGAACATCGAATTACCGCACCTTGTCTTTCAATCGGTTGCGCAGAAATGAGCTTCCCCTCGTTTTTCAGTTTACCGATATACTCTTCACATTTTTTGAGGAATTCAGTATGGAGTTCAGGCGAGAATGTAGATTTGTGGTCGCCTATATTGCGGATAAGGAACATGTATTCTTGCATAGATGAATTTGATAAATTTTCAAATGTAATTTGTTAGAAAATAATCTATCAATCGACTAAGTATTTATAATTTGGTAAGTATCAGACACTTCGACGGGCTCTGTTAGATTATGCCCCGCAAAACAGTCTTTAGTGCGAATCTATATTTGCCCACGATTGAGTAAGCCTACGACGGCTCAAGTAAAAAGCTATACACTGATTAAGGCACAATCGTGAGCAGAGCGACTCCATATAAGAAAGCCGGGGAAAACCCGAGTAACAGAGCAGGAGCACTCTGCACGGCAAATAGGAGTTTCGAACTTTTTTTTGTCAAACTTTTTATAAAGTACTATGCAACATTTTATAGGAATTGATATCGGGGCTACAAACTGCGTTGCTGCTGTTTGCAACAGTGTTTCCGCCTCTGAATTTGCAACCTTCACCTTTACTAATTCTGTTGAAGGGATAGCTAAATTCACGTCTTGGCTTGCTACTCAAGGGTGCAACACCGAATCAAGTGTTATTTGCATTGAGACCTGCGGGGTCTATGCTGAAACTGTCTGTTATCAATTGAAAAGTGCCAATTGGAACATTGCTGCCGAACCGCCGCATAAAATTGCTCGAACGACGCAGGCTAATTCTGCGAAAACCGATAAAATTGATGCTCAAAAAATTGCACGGTATGCGGCCAGATTTCTTGATCAATTGAACTTTTGGACCCCGCCCTCACAAACAATTGAACATATTACAACTCTCTTGGCATTGCGCGAAGGATATACCAGGCAATCAACAGCTCTGCAAAATCAGCTCAAAAGTATTGAACGTAAATACGTCCGTACTTCATTAGCAGAAAAAATGCTTGCTTCTGATATTACGCGCGTCAAAGAACGGATCGTAGAGATTGACAAGGAACTCAAACGATGGATAGATTCGGACGATTCCCTCAAAAAGATGTTTGATGCAATCGATAGCGTTCCCGGCATCGGACAAAGTTTGGCAATCTATATGATCGTTATTACCGACTGTTTCCGCCCTGGCTTCTCAGACAAGCAACTTGCAGCACATTTGGGTATAGCACCATTAGACTATCAAAGCGGAACGTCAGTCTATCGAAAAGCACGTTCCCGAGGGTTCGGACATCAAACAATACGGAAACTTCTCTATCTTGGAGCAATGTCAGCTGCTACCCATAATAAGAGTTTCAAAGCTTATTACGACCGATTAGTACAAGCCGGAAAAAACAAAAGACTAATTATAAACAACATCGAATACAAACTCATCAGTTATGCGTGTGCAGTTGTAAGAGACGAAACCGTTTTTGATAAAAACTATATTCCGGTCTTCAAATAAATATTAAAAATTACTTTTTTTCTTGCGTAAGTCATAAGAATCTGTGTGACGCACTTGGTGTTTATTTTCAATAATATTTGTTTGTAACAACTTACGTCGTACACTTAAACATTACTCCCTCTTCACTTTCGGATACCGATGCTTATGCCCCTGAGCAACACTATCAACAGGATGAGGTGCAGGTTGCATATCTATTTCAGGAAATAACTTTGTTGGTACTCCCTCAAAGTCCTTCGCCCATTCCTTGTGATTATACACGCATACCGGTAAGCAAATTGAGCAATACGAGTGCTTTGCAAAATAGGGGAAACATTTACCTGTATCGACCATATACCGGTCATTACCAAGATGGTCTTTACCCGCTTCGGGGGTGCGTTCATCACCAATAGCATCGGCAGGACAATAAATCCTGCACGCTCGGCATTTATCACAAAACTTCGCAATACCGGCATCAATCGGGTGATCTATCTCCATTGGCAGTGAAGTGAGGACACTCCCCATTCGGAAGAGCGGACCGAGCTTCGGGTGGATAATTGAACCATGTCTTCCAAGCTCACCAAATCCTGCTTTCAAACCGATAGGGATATGCAAAACATTGCTGTCACCCACAGGATGCTCCACAGTACAGGCATACCCAATCGATCGTATAAACTGTGCAAGCTCGATAACAGTTTCTCCAAGAGAATGATAAATTCGTAAACATTCGGTAGCTGATCTATCTGAAGGAACTTGCTGAAATTCGCTCCATTTCATTCTCTGCCCGACGGCAATCGCAAATTCTTCTTTAACTGAACGTCCTCTATAAATATCCGAAGGCTCAATCCGACAAATACCTACTATGTCCGCTCCAAATTCGAGAGCTTTTTGTTTGATGATTTTTGAAGCATCTTCGGGGGTATTGAGTTGTTTTTCAGGTGAAACCTCCCCTTCAAAACGTGGGTATTGTTCAGTCTTGATTCTACGCATATATTCATCAGCAGCAGGAATATCAATTGTTCTTCCTCCTGCCCCCATGTACCATTCATCCCAAACAAAAGCAGGGGGGGAATCGTAAGAAGCCAGAATTTCGGTAATTTCAAATTCAGAGGTTGTCATTAAGATTCGTCTGTAATTTTATATGCTGATAATTGATAAACTTCTTTAGGAATAGGCTTATTCCTATTTTGTTATGGTAAGTTAACAAAATTCTTAATAATAGTGTTTATGAATGTGAGGAGGTTAGTAAGTTTTGTTACTTTTTATATGAAAATATCTTTTGAAACTTCCCAAGTATATGGCGTTTTCAATGCCTTGAGAGCTTTCATTTCCTTTAGTTCGAGTAAGTGAATCTCAGTCTCAGGAATCTGGTCTGAATCCTCATTTCCTTTCATTGTTTTCCATTTTTTTTGTAAAAAGTCAAAACTGTGGTTTTCGAAGTTATGGGTAGCCCTATTGAATAAATTTTTATATGCACTAATGAGTACAAAATTTTCGTTTTGATAACTGAATGAATACGATGAATGAGTAATATTCCAACTACCTACTCCATACGCTAATTGAAAATCAATTGAAAGAATACCCTTGTTTATACACATTGATTGGTATGGGTCATCTAATAGCGAAGGGTCATCATTTCGAAGTATAAATGTATTGTTTTGCTCTCCAAACTTTAGTTTATGAGTACGTTTATCAAGAAAGAGGATAAGCAATATTCTTGGTTGAATATTTATTGTGTCCGGGGAATCTTCTTCAGAGTTAAAAATCGTAACAGTATCTTTGTACTGAAGGATTACAGCAATATCAGAGTTCTTGTCATTATTCAGGTCGCCCTGCACAGAATCTCGAATCTTCCATCCATACGGAATAAACTCCTTTATTTTTGCTCCTTCTTTGATAATTGTCGGATAAATGAAGCCCTGTGCGAAAACAAACTCAGATTTTACCAAGAATAGCATTATTATAATTAACACTATCTTGGTAATTATAGTCATTAATCTGCCAGTGGTAAAGTTACAATGAAAAGACTTCCACCTTTTTCTCCAAAACTGTTCGCCCTAATTGTTCCGTTATAATGTTCGGCAAGAACTTTTGCTGTAGCTAAACTCACACCGGAACCTCTACTGTGCCCCTGAATATCAACAACAAAAAATGGTTCGAATATCTGCTCTGAATATAATGAAGGGAAACCGATTCCGGTATCTTCTACCATACAACAAATCATAGAATTTATCAGCTGAACTTCAATTGTAAGCGAGCCGTTATAAGTGTTGAACTTAATTGCATTGTCAAGCAGAGGAGAAACAATCTTTTCGACAACATCATAAGGAATTGATATAGGAAGTAAGTTATGTGTCTCTTTATAAGTACAATGAATTCCTGCATCATCAGCTTTAATTCTGAAATCCTCCAAAACATACTGCATCATCTCGCAAAAATTAGCGTTTTCTTCGGGTTTCTCCGAAGGTTTGTGATTGAGTGCTTGTATGTATTGTTCTGCTGAGAATGCAAATAGTTTCAGTCGCTCTGCACTTTGGATACCACCTTCTAATATTTCTGCGCTATCAGGCTCAAGCTCTTGCAATTTTGGGATGAAACTTAGAGAGTTGAGTCCGTTCAGGGGGGTGCGAAGTTCATGTGCAACGAATTTTAGAAAGACTGATTTTGCATTGTCAAGGGATTCAAGCCGGATATTTGCTTGTCGTAATGCTGAAAGAGTAGTCCCCAATTGAGTAGCCATTTGATTGAAATTTTTAATCAAACTTGTTGTTTCATCAGGTAAGTATTTAAGCATAAAAGGAATTTTGATATTCCCCTGAAAATTATTGTCTGCAATTGTAGAAACAGCATTGCTTACTGCAGCAATAGGTTTTGCAATCAAGAGTCCGAGTATCATTCCGAGAAGTCCGCTTACAAAAGCTCCGGCTACGCGGGCAATGTTTGCTTCTAATTTCAATTTTTGCTCTGTCGCAAAATATTCTTTGTAGGTAAGGTCAGCTTCAAGAACAGCAACTGCTTCACCCTTTGTATCAAGAATGGGTGCAAAAGCTGAAATCCACGTTCCGTTATCATCATTGTAAATATTAGTATATGTTGTTTTGTTTTGATGAAATGCCTGTTCAAAAGCAGAACGAACGGAAGTATCACGAAAAACATGAATGTCACCCGAAAATGAAGTAGGATGGGACATTACGCCAAACCTGGTTGTGTCACCCGAATTAGGAAGTAGGGTATAGAGATGTTCCTTAAATCCGATGCGCTCACGAATTCTATTCATTTGGGAATGAATTCGTTTGAAAGCCATACGAGAAACTGATGTATCGGCAGATAGAGCGGCTAAATGGTCATCCGCAGAAATGCTGAGGGCAGCCGTGCTTGCAACAACTGAAAGAGTTTTTTGAACCTCGATACGGGTTTGTTCCAATGACCTGTTAAGCAGGAAAGAAACAGTGATTTCTATGCAAATAAATGTCAAAATAGCCGTTGGAACGGCTATTTTGAACCATAATTTGCGGAAAAATGCTGGTAACATAATTCAATATTAATACTTCAAAATGTAGATTTTATTCCAAGTACGTATAACCGTATAGACCGGATCTGTAAATTGTAAGAAATTCTTTCCCTTCTACAACAGAAATTGTTCCCTCTTTTACGGAATTATTCACCCAGGTTTCCATTGTACGCACAAGTTTCTTTGCGCTGAATTGAACATAATCCAAAACATCGGCAACTGTTTCACCGTCGATTATTTGCTGAATTTCATAATCTTCTCCGTCAACAACTATATGAACTGCGTTTGTATCACCGAACAAATTATGCAAATCGCCCAAAATCTCCTGATATGCACCTACAAGAAATACAGCCATGTAATATGGTTCACCAGGTCTTAAATCGTGAAGAGGCAGAAACTGAGTAAAGTCGTGTTCACCGACAAATTTATCAATTTTACCATCGGAATCACACGTAATATCCTGTAATGTTGCCTCATGTGACGGTTTTTCATTGAGACGGTGAATAGGCATAATCGGGAAAATTTGGTCGATAGCCCAAGAATCGGGAAGCGATTGAAAAAGCGAGAAATTACAGAAGTACTTTTCTGCTAAAATTTTAGGGAGAGTATGTAATTCTTCCGGTGAATGTTTCATTTCCGAAGCCAAACGCCGTACTTCTCCGGCGATAGTCCAGAATAAACTTTCTACAAGTGCTCTGTTAGGCAAGTCTAACATTCCCAAACTAAACAAATCCAATGCTTCTTCTCGCATTTGCTGGGCATCATGCCAGGATTCTATCATTGTCCGGGTTGTCAAACCTTGTAGAATTTTCTTAAGTTCGCGAGGAATATCATGGTCATTATCATTAATACGCTGTTCTTCTTTTGTTAGAGAGGGGGGAGTGGATGTTTCCAAAACATTAAACACCAAAACAGAATGATGAGCAGTAAGTGCCCGACCGGATTCAGTAATTAAGTGTGGGTGGGGGAGATCGCTCTTATCTGCAGCATCCATTAGAGTATAGATTGCGTCATTAGCATACTCTTGGATTGAATAATTGATACTGTTTGAAGCAGAAGAACGTGAACCGTCATAGTCCACACCGAGACCTCCGCCTATATCAACATACTCAATAGAGCATCCCATTTTTTGGAGTTGGGTGTAGAAATGAGAGACTTCACGTAAGCCAGATTTAATTTTACGGATATTAGTAATCTGGCTGCCCAAATGGAAGTGAATGAGTTTTACGCATTCTAAAATACCGGCTTCACGTGCATAACTGATTGCTTCCAAAAGTTCGCTGGCTGTCAATCCAAATTTACTTTGATCTCCTCCCGATTCTTCCCATTTACCGCTTCCGGAAGCTGCCAGCTTTATACGAACTCCAATGTTGGGACGTACATTTACACGCTCTGAAACGGACTTAATAAGTTTTAATTCATTGAGTTTTTCAACGACGATGAAAATCTTTTTACCCATTTTTTGTGCAAGCAGTGCAAGCTCAATAAATTCCTCGTCCTTGTAGCCGTTGCAAATAATGAGAGCATCAGGGTTATCCATTATGGCGAGAACAGCATGTAATTCAGGTTTTGAGCCAGCCTCAAGCCCGATAGGAAACTTTTTACCATAACGAACTATTTCTTCTACAACCGGACGTTGCTGGTTAACTTTTATAGGATATACATTATAGTACCTGCCTTTATAACCATATTCTTTCGAAGCGATATCGAAGCATCCTGAAATTTTTTCTATTCTGTCGTCCAAAATATCAGGGAACCTGAGTAACATCGGCAGGGCTACATCTCGAAGAGTTAATTCCTCAACAAGTTCTTTTAGGTCAATTGCTGGACCTTTCGACTTACGCGGGCTTACAATTACATTACCTTTGTCGTTAATCCCAAAATAATTTATTCCCCAACCATTGATATTATACAGCTCAGCTGCATCCTCAATTCGCCATTTTCGCATCAAACGCGCTGTCACCGATTTGATTAACCAGATAATGTTTTTCGGGTCTGCCGTTTACTTCCAGTATTTCGTAACCTACTATCCCTTCTTTCAGTAAGCCCGATAATATCTTTAAAAACTGACTTTTTTCATCAGGTGTCAGATCATCTAAAAGTATATCTTTTGTTGACCCTGCATTCATGAAAGACTCAACTTTTTTGAATACGTTTGATGAAATGGAAACATTGTTTTTGCGTGCTTCCCGAACTGCACTTTCTCTTACGAACCATTTGTCGGAATTAGAGCTGCCGAGCGGGGTATGTTGGACAGGTTTGATAGACATGATTTTAACCTTTATAGTAATTGTAATTTTTAGAAAAGAAGATGCTCCAATAGCGTAGGGTTTGTTAACCCTACGCTAAGGAAACTTTACGCTTTAGGAGTATTTCTGCGTGTGATATATTTATCGGTAATCTTTAGCTTAAGTTTAGTTAAAAAGTTTTTAACAGTCGGTTTATCAATCAATTAAGTAGAAGGGCACAATTAACTTAAAATTAGAGTTTCAAAAAAGGCAAGTATTTAGACGTTTCGACAAGCTCAACGTGACAAAAAGGTAACGTCATTCTGAACCCGCCCTAAAGGGTTCAATTACTTGCCAAATTATTTATACTTAATGTGTAAAATAATTGTGTGCTTCTACTTATATATCAAATTTAAGTATGAAGAAAGTAAATAAATTTCTTGCATTATTCTGAATTATTTATTTGTAGATTTGCCGTGTAGTTAAATTATTTTTTTATTGTTAGGGAGTTTAAGTGACACACTTTCGTTTAGTAGCCATAGTTGCATTCAGCAGGTCTGTTGCTTTACAAGCACAGAGTAGCACAACACCGTCAGCACCGTCACAAGATTCTTCACAGAATAAATTCACATTCGGAATAGGGGTAGGAGTTACTCCTTCTTCATTGGAATCGCGTTCGCTATTTGGTTTAACTGACAATAACCTCAGTAGTGTTGTGCTTCCGGTAAGTGTTTTTGTGGTATTTGATATTGGAAATCTTTTCAGAATTGAGCCGGAATTTGGTATTAATTCCCAATCCTTAACGTTTACGAGTACATCACCTTCATATCCTGAAAGTCAAAAGATTACATTACAGTCCATTAAATTCGGACTCGGAGTGATGGTAAAACAGAAAATCGCCTCATCGGCTCATTCATACTTTGGAATTCGAGGGGGATATTTGGCTTATTCACTAAATTCAGAAGATTCTCAATCAACTGATCCAGACAAATTTTCAAGACCATTCTTCACAGCTGCAGCTGTGGCTGGTGGTGAGTATTTCTTGGGACGGCAATTCTCACTTGGTGCAGAAGTAAATATTGGTTACTTAAGTATTGGAGAGGAAAAAGTTAGTTCATCTTCTCGATCTTCATCCAAGTTGACCGGCTCAGGATTATTTACCAATGCACAAGTGACTGCAAGATTCTACTTTGCTCAATAAGTTTTTACTTAAAATCTAAAAAGACTTGACAGGATTTAATAGAATCTGTCAAGTCTTTTTAGTTGAAAGCTGATATTGATAGTATATTGCTAATTTACTCCCTTAATTTCGCACCCGAAGTACGTTCCACTTCTTTAACCATCGTTGTAACAGCTTCTCCAACCTCCTGCTCAACAAGTGTTCTTTCCGGTGATTGAAAAGTAAGAGAAAAGGCAACTGATTTTTTACCTTCTCCGAGTGCCTTACCCTCGAATACATCAAATACCCTTACAGTTTGCAATAATTGCCCACCTGATTTGACAAGTGTTTTTTGAATAGCTCCAACTTCAATTGTCGAATCGACAACAAAAGCTACGTCTCGTTTTACAGCAGGGAAATGTGTAACAGGTTTATATTTTCTTTCAATTGTTTTAGCTTTGTACAATTTTGATAAATTGATCTCAGCCGCAAAAATTAAAGTGTCAATTCCAAACAGACTTAGATATTCTGCCGAAACTTCACCTACAGTCCCAATTAAATTGCCTTCACATAGAACATCCAAGGCATTTGCTGAGAAGATTCTTTGAGGGGAATGAGAAACAAATGTATAATTAGATATATTCAATGATAAGCATAGTTCCTCGGTTATGCCTTTAATATCATAAAAATCCACATTTCGGGTTTTAGTACTCCAATTCTCGTTATCTGAAAACCCGCATTGAACATAACATAAATGTTCCTGTTCTTCAATTCCTGGTATAAATGATTGAACATTGTTTCTATTGAAAGTTTTTCCGAGATCAAATAATCTCAACATTGTTTGACCGTTTCTGAGGTTACGTTCCACTGTTCGTATCATTGCCGGAATCATCGACGGACGCATAACTGAAAATTCCTCACCCAAAGGATTAGCAAGTTCAATCGGATTATCTGTAAAAATTGTTGCTTGCTGTTTATCCAAGAAAGAATAGGTTACTATTTCATTAAATCCTCGCTCAGTAAAAAATGTGCGGATTCTATCACGTGAAACAGGTTTTTCAAATTCTGGAGCAAGAGTAATTCCTGATGGAAATTTAGAAGATAAATCTGCTGATATATTATCGTAGTTATAAAGTCGTGCAATTTCTTCAATCAAGTCAATTTCTTCTGAAATATCAACACGATATGAGGGTACTTCCATGATAAGAGAATCTGTATTAGTCTCAATCTTTGCAGAATATATGCGTGTTAAAAGTGAAACCATATCATTATCGGAAATATTCACACCAATAATTTTTCGTGCACGTTCATATCGCATCATTACTTTTTTTCGTGAAATGGGGCTTGAATATACATCGGTCAGCCCGTCTTCGATTGTTCCACCGGTCAATTCAGAAATAAGAGTGGCAGCTCGGTCTAAAGCACCAAGAATATTATCAATATCAACTCCACGCTCAAAACGATAGGAGGCATCACTTGAAATACCAAGTTTCTTTCCTGTTCTACGAATAGAGGAAGGTTGGAAATAAGCGGACTCGATAAGAACTGATGTTGTTTTATCAGTAATTTCACTATTCTCTCCGCCCATTACACCACCAACTGCAATTGGCTTGAGGGCATCACAAATCATCAGCATTTGGTTGTCGAGGGTACGTACTTTGCTGTCTAATGTTGTGAAGTTTTCTCCGTTTGATGCAGTTCTTACGATAATGTGATTATCAGCAACAGTGTCTAAGTCAAAGGCATGAAGCGGCTGTCCGCAT
>JACPWH010000040.1 GCA_016197185.1 Ignavibacteriota bacterium | reverse complement strand
TTATGCTGGGTTGTTTTATTATACAAATAATTAGGTTGGTTATAATTTAATCTCTTCATCACTATCATCAAAAAAATGAAACTCGGTTAAGTGATAATTGGTGTTGGCTTTAAGTTTAATACAAAAATCTGAAACCGAAAAAAACTTCTTAATTCATCATGAAGCAGAAGAAAATATTTTGAAAGTGGTTTTCAATGCGGCCAATGAACTAAAATCAGAACTAAAAGAAATATTTGACAAAGTTGTTTCTAATAAATGGACTGAACACAGAGACCCATATGAAGGACTTTGCTCTAAAATCTTAGAGAAACCATACATAGCAACAGAATTAATTAAAGCACTTCCGCTATCCATTATTCAATTATGTAATCTCTATTGGCAAAGACAGCCCAAAAAATATGATAAGTATGAGTATGATGGCATTGGCTTAGAAAGCAGTTATGGTTTAACTGACAAACATAAACTTGATTATTTCCCTCCTAGTGCTAATCAAACCCCAATAAAATGGTTGTTACAAATTGATTTCCATAAAACACTTGATTTTATAATTGATTTCACCAATAGAGCTGTTGAATCTTATAGTCAGTCTGATATTGGAAAAAAAGACGTTGAAAAAATTGTATTATATATAAATAGAAAAAAGATAACACAATATTTGAGTTGGGCAATTTGGAGTATATATCGTGGAAATGGAAGTCCTGTTGTACCATACTTGTTACAATCCATGCACATGGCATTAGAAGAAATACTTTTAGAATTAGCTCAAAACTTGAAATCTGAAATAGTTCAGACTATTCTACTTAAAATTCTTACTGATTAAAAATCTACATCTCTTACTTCTATTGTTTGTAGTGTAGTACTTGCAAACCCTGATAAATTTCATAAAATAGCTTTAATATTATTTAAAACAATTGAATTATTTCATATAGACACTATAAGAAGTAACAATGAATTTCAAGCGAAATCTACATACTCGGTGGGATATGGAATGGATAAAATCAAAGACGTTTTATATACAGATGAAAGACTGAAGTCATGCGAACAGAAGCATAGAAATTTAAATTTAGAATCATTGTTTTTAAATTATCAACTATTAGGGGTAAAAGCATTTACGGAAAAACAAAACACTAAATTCATTGGAAAATTATATAAGATAATTGACCAACACAAGTCTAAAACTACTGTAAATAAATCTTATGGAATCTTGTTGGCGAGAATGGATAGGCGAAACCTTATACCTAAAATATCAAAACAGGAAGGCAATAAACTACTAATAGAATTTAGTCCTAAAGAACTTTCTGATGAACTTAAAAAGCAAAGTGAAGAGGCCTTAAACAAATACCAAGATGCTTTTAAATATTCTTCGCTAAGAGTGTGGGCGGATTTTTTGATTGGTGCAAGAAATCAAACTAAAACTACAAAACAAGATGAATATGACAACAATCCTCTTTTAGCTTTATCTGAAACAAAACAACTTCTTGAAGAACTGAAATCGGGACGAAATGGAATAGGTATGTTTGATTATTCCATACCTGCGTTTTCGTGTTCTAAATTATTAATTGAACACAAAGACAAACTATCAAAAGAAGATAAGATTTTTTGCAAAGAAATAGTTCTTACAACAATATCTAATCTTTTTGCTGATAATTATGGCTACCAAATAAGTGATGGAGTTGAAGCAGCAGTTCATGCAATCCCTGCATTAGTAATTGAAAACACTGAAGATACGGAAGAGTATGTTTCAATAATGGTTTTAGCACTTTTGGATGAAACACCAATCGGGCATTACAAGAGAATTTGTGACTACGTTATTGAATCAATTCACAAATCAAAATTATGGGAACAAAATTCAAAAGTCGCACAATCAATTTTGTTAGGATATGTAAAACTCAAACCTATTTACAAAAATGTTGTTGTTGAAATAAGGAAAAAACAAGGTTGGGGCCAAATTTCTAAAAGTTCAATATTAGAGAAGTTAATCAAAACAAATGCTGATTTCAGTTTTGAAAATATATCATTTGACATTAATAAAATTAGTGCACTTGACATTCATGATTTGGAAATAGTACTTCAATTAATTCCTTCTGATACGAAAGATAATATTCACCTAGAAATTTATACGAAATCATTACCTTCATTGGCGTCACAGTTATTGAAAGATAGAAGAAGCTACAACAAAGATTCATGGGACCATTCTAACATCTATCAATTACGTCAACATATTTTCAAAAATTTTGCTAATTTCATTTTGCAAAGAGAAGAAAGTGAAATTAGCGTATTCATAAAGCCATTTATAGATTCGATTTCTTCAACAGAAGAGACAGCCGCATTCATTAGCGAATTAATTAGTGCAGAAGATTCCCTAAACAGATACGAACAATTTTGGCACATATGGAACATACTATATCCTAAAATAAAAGAACTATGCAATTACCCTCGCGATTACCATCTAAAAGAAATTATTATAAATTATTTCTTCGCCTGGCGTTGGTGGCTTGAAGGTATTGAAGATTGGCGTAGCTTAAAAAAAGAAAATTTATCTCTATTTACAAACGCGTCAAAAGAATTGGGAAACATTCCAGCAGTATTGTATTCAATTGTCAAAGTTTTAAATTCAATAGGAGCTAACTTTAAGGACGAAGGTGTTGAATGGATTCATACAATTGTGTCAAAAAATGCATCGTTAAATCTTGACGATTTAGAATCAAATACCTTATTCTACTTAGAAAAGTTTTTAAGAAAATTTATTTTCATCAATAGGCAAAAAATCAAGGAGGAAATAATATTAAAAAACAAAGTAATTCCGATACTTGATTTTATGATTGAACGAGGTTCAATACATGGATATTTATTACGAGAAAGTATTTTATAATACATTTAGAAGCACCCATTGCCAATATGGGTTTAGCTAAATGTAAGGCATTGGTATAAGCTTTAACATTTGTAATTTCTATTTGCTTTTTTACTAAATTTGAACTTTGGCACTTTATAAACTTCGCAAATCCCAAAAAGTTAGTTACAAATTAGAGGACTCACTATAAACAAACAAGAACAAACACTAACCTATCCCCCTACTTCTTCCAATACCCATACTCAAACACAGGAGGAGCCAAGTAGAAGTCGGCGGCTCGTTGAGAGAGTTTTGTTACATTTACATTCACATCTATATCAAAGCCATTGGCTACCAAAGATTGCAGTATTGAAGGGCGATCGGCTGGAGCCAATACCGTTTGCTCTAATACTGCAAAAGGGTCGGCAGGTGGTGTTGGGCCCGAGATTATATTGGGGGTACTCCAACTGAGGGTAGGAGTATAGTTGTATATTTTGCCCAAGAGCAAAGCCAAGTCTACAAATGGGGTTACATCGGGTTGTATATCTTTTTCGCTAATCTTAAACCCAGTGAGCACATTCTTGATGAGTGTATCGGTTGACAGGTCGTGATCTCCGGTTTTCCATAAAGCCTTAGGTACACTTTGCAAAATAGCGGTAAACTGCAATGCTTCTGGGTGACTGAATGCTCCGTTGTTATATACAATGGCTAGGTTGTGGGTAGAGCTCAAATCGGCACTTTCTACTTCCATAGGGGCTACTCCAAAATCGTTGTTTCGGGCACTGGTAAAAGATTTTTTACCAGTCCGTTCAACACTTTAGAAGTAGATACATTTTTGTTGACTGCTCCTATATCGTTTCGCAACATTTGTTTCGACCTTCTGCTGGCAAACACCGATCTGTTGGTGCCTTGCACGCTTTGAGTGGCTGGCGGCGTATTAGGGAAAAACGATTGTTCGAAATCACTCCAATTGATGGGTTTTGGTTTTTGTGAAGAGGCATCGCCAAAGTCAACCGTGAACGAGATAATCCACAGGTGTATAGAAGCCGTGCCCGAGAATGAAGGCCCCCAAATGCTGAGGTCGGCACCCAAACTCACCGAAATGGTTTTGCTGATGGTGGTAAACAGCAGGTCTATATTGAAGGTATATGATACCCCAAAACTGAGGTATAAATGAGCTTCGTAGTGATAAGGTTTCCAAGAGATAAGGAAGTCGGCACCGATGATAAACCAAGCTTTCAGGTTGCCGCTTTGCCAAGTTGCCGCTAGGCTACCACCCGCCATCAAGCAGGTAGGTGTGAGTGCAAAGTACATTCCTCCTTTGATGGTGAGTTCTGAACTAACCACCCAATTGAAACCCAATAATGGCACTTTAGGATAATAGGTAGGAGGCTTAAAACTTGGATGGTATCCTCCCAAGGTCACCACAAAATCGCCAGCATTTTCATTGTTTCCAAACCATATATACATGGCAAAACCACCCGTAAGATGACAAGACTTGTCGAGCAAATAAGAACTAGAGGCTAGCTTGGCTTCAACAGAGATCAATCCGTCGTCGGGTAATATTTTAACATCTAAAGCCAACTGTGCAAATAGCAAAGGATTAGGATCTCCAGTAGGCACAGATGCGGTGGTCATGCCTAGTAGAGCAATCTCTAAAGTAGTACCAAACTCAACCACCACCAATGCGTAGGATTTCAGCATCTCGAAGGAGGTAAACTGCACCCCTGCCGCCAACCAATTCTGACCAATTTGAACGGGTACTATATTTTGAGAAACCAATACCGACAGGGCCTTGTTAGGATCTTCTCCGTCGCTGAACAAACTTTTCTGACCGGGGACAAAACCAGTGGTCAATGGGAAACTAGGAACCCCATCAATATTCGGCAATTTCAACCCACGATTGTATCCAAAACCTGCTGCTGCTCCGGTAACAAAGAAATACGGAGGCCCACCCAATGGAGGGTTGGTCATCATGGCAAATATAAACAGCGATGTTTCACCATTTACTTTGGCATATGAACCCATAGCCGACAAGGCAAATGAACCCGCTTTGATTAAAGCTTGTCCATTGTACATAGGACCTGTATCTGACTCGGTTTTTATAAACCCACCTGATATGGCTACAGGACCTGTATTGAACGTAATACCCAGTCCTGACAAGTCAAACACAGGGCTAAACTTACTTAATGGAGAACCCACCATCAGCCCATCGAGGGTGATGGTAAGAGCACCAAGTTTCAAAGAGAAACTAAACAACACACCCAAGGTACCACTTTGATAAGAAAGACCTACCTTGTCCATATATACTGGCCCAATAGCCTTTTGTATATTGATCCAAGTAGCATTGTCGGTGGCCACTTTAGAATTGGTAGTAGCAGTTGTGGTCGTCAAACTTGTGGTCATAAAATCGTTACCAGAAGCTTGCAGCATATATGCAGATTGTGTGGTGGTTTTGCCCATGCTAAGCTCCACTGGTACAGAAATTCCAGCAGGTGCATTAAACGTCATAGAGAGATCAACACATTTCACCAATCCTTCTTTTTTGTCGGGTAGGGTTGGTAGTGTTTTGCCTATTTTTTTAGCAGCCGCAGCTATCAGTATATTGATCTTCTTTATATTATCTTGACTGATAACACCAGAACTAATCAATATTTTAAGATCATCAATGGAGAATTTACCAAGGGCACCTACTTCTTCGCCTATAAGCGGCAATTTGGTAAGGTCTATCTCTTTAACACCCACCATCAATGCATATACCCAAACAGTATCTATTTTGCTAGCTACAAACACTACGTTACCAAAGTTCTGAGAAACGGCAGTCAACACCAGTTCTGAGTCGGTGAAACTATAGGTGAATGAAACACTTGTAAGTGCGAGGTCTACATCTTCAGGTATCTCTTTTAACAGATTGACCAAATCTTCATTGCCAAATACACTGGCTATATCGGCCAGATTGAGTCCTTTGCTACCCTCACCTTTGTCTTGCCAACTGGCCATTAATATATTCTCAGTAGGGCTTGAAGTGAAATCTATTTCAAAATATTGATCGTTCACAATCACGCCGCCTGTTAGTTCTTTGGTATAACCACTGCCGTCATTGGTGGCAGATATATTCACATAGCAGGTAACGTCATTACCCGATATTTGGGTAGCTGCTTCGCAATAGAACTTAAAGGTTTTATCAGTTGAATATAGTACCGTTGTTTTGTTTAAGACTATCTCTGTTTTGATAAAGTCGGGCATATCAGTAATGCCAAACTTGGTAGCAAGATCATTTAGCAAAGCCGAAATATTTAGATTGTCTACTTCGCCATATAGTGTACTCACCCCATCGCTATCATAATTGCCAGCTAACGCCATGGTGGTTTCTCCAATACTAAACTGTGTATTGAGCACTCCATTGGCCGCTAACTTGCTACCACTTGCATCTACTTGTATTTGGAAATAAAAATTATCTAAAGCTAATTGATCATATATAATTACTTGATCGGTGATGGCAATTTCAAATTCAAAACTCTTATCATCTATATACATCACAAAATTGAGCGTAGATATATTGATCTCTGGAAATCCGCTAGGCAATGGCACTCCAAAGGTTTCGAGCACATGAGTGATGTTCATCTCAGCCTCAGGTTGTAGTTGAGCAAAAATGGCTTTATCAGGGAACAATCCTCCTACTTCTATAGGCACACCAGCCACACTAAAGTTTCCTATCAATTTGGCTTGATAAGAAGTAGGTAAGGTATTTTTCGGATTGAATATATCAAAGTCGAGTTCGATGCCTGTAAACAAAAACTGATCAGAGAAAATCTTCCATCCATCGGGATTGGCATAGGCTATATATACTTTTATAAACGAACAAGTTTTCTCTGATGGATTGAACGACATTTGAAATTCCTTCAGTTGTAAATAACTGAAGTTGATCAAATCTGCCGGAAGTATAGACAGTATATCGTTGTTGCCCGCCATGGCAGAAACAACTTCTTGTGAAAGACTGCCCAAGCCATCAAAACTACCCGACAAAATCCAATCGCCTTTAAAGCTTGGTATTTGCAATGTCACAGGTATTTGATATTTGGCCGCACCCGCTTCTATGGTGGTAGAAAATGAGAGGGACAGCACTTTTAACTCAGTATTGATGGTCACACTTCCGCCTAGTTGAGTAAATGCTAAGTCAAAACTATCTATCAATTTCCATTGAACATCGGATGCCAATTGAAAATCCATTTCAAGAATCAGGTCTTTATCGGGTTCGGTAAAAACCAACTTAACGGTGGTGCCATCATTGCCCAAAAGCGTCGCTAGTCCAGAGAGTACAGTATCATCTTGGTCGATGGATATATTGGTTAGGGATATACTACTCTGACCCAATGTAGAGAATAGCTGATTGACAAAAGTAGCGTCGAACATATCTTTTGTAACCACCACACTATCGTTGGGCTGCAAGGTTTTCAGCCATTCCTTAACACCTGCTAAGTCGGTTATTTTTGTATCGTCTTTGCTCATAGATCTAAGTTATTAGGATAGTTAAAAAACGAACTACCATTATATATAATAGGCAATGCAGTGTTGACACCTACTCGTATATTTCCTCGTACCGTTGGAGGATTGTTGTTGTTGATATTTGGTCCTTCGGCAGTAGAAAGTTGTCTATTGGGTTGTGCACCCCATCCAGCAGCTTGATAAGCCGCTACAGCTGCCCCAACT
>JACPWH010000125.1 GCA_016197185.1 Ignavibacteriota bacterium | reverse complement strand
GTCTGCGTGGCTTCGTCAGGGATATTGCATTCCAGCATCCTCCAAAGTCCGGCAAATTTTATTATTTTTTTGAAGAGGTTGGTAGTTCAAGACTATTATTCACAATATTGTTTTTAACATGACCAATTATTTTATGCATTATTTGTTGTACCAAGTTTAGGAAATTAACTTTGAAATAGATTTTTGACACAACAACACACATAAAGTTGTGCTCCAAATATCAGTAGTGTTTTTGGCTAAAAAAGGTTACACTACAATACGAAAGGTACCAAAGTTGGATTACCAAAGTGGTCCTTCGAGCCGGATTGACACCACCAGACAATGGATACAAGAATACAGTCCTCAGAATCTACATCAAACAAGATGGTTGATGAAGCAAGAAGCTACAACATCGAGGGCTAATCAACTATTGAATATTATAGGCAAGAGAATGAGCGAAAATTCTGAGGCAATTCTTAAATTAACTGGTTGCAATTCAGATATGGGAGTAGAGCAGGGACAAAAGAATCTTTCTTCAAAAAGAGTAGAAGAAGTTAAAAACTACCTGATAAATGTATGGAGTATTCCTTCTAAAAGAATTAAAACAGAAAGTAGGAATTTGCCTTCTAACCCTTCACGAACTGTTGATTCCGATATAGCTTCTTCTGATGCCGAGAATCGCAGGGTTGAATTCAGTTGTGAAAATACATCTATTCTTGCTCCCGTAATGTCTCGTGACACAATACGCAGTGTAAGTCCGGCGGTACTTCACCTTACATCGGAAAATAATTGGGATGCAACAATCAGTTCTAAGGGAAAGATACTTTCCGGCTTGTCATCTGATGCATCACATTCGATAGATTTCAGAACTTCAGATTATGTGTCATCTATTGGAGAAGAAGTTAAAATCATAGGAAACAGAGAAAAATCATCACTTGAAAAAATAGTTCCTGTTGAATTTCTTACTTTACGTCGTAAAATTGATGAACAGCGAGCAGATAAAACAGTTGATAAATATTCTCTTATTGTATTTGATTTTGACCGTTCAGATCTTTCTGCAACAAATAGAAACATTGCTGCATTTGTAAAAAAATCACTAACACCGAGATCAGCAGTATCAATCTCAGGGACAACAGATCAATTAGGAGATGCTGTATATAACCGAAAGCTATCTCTTGATCGAGCAAGGGCGACTGCTTCGGCTCTCGGGATTGCTAATGCTGAACTTTCCGGTGATGGTGAGAGTGAAACATTCCCAAATGCTTTACCGGAAGGACGGTTTTATAACAGAACGGTAGTGATTACTGTGGAAACACCAAAATAATCTCTTAAACAATGAATTTAAAAACATTTGACATTTTTTGATAATAAAAAAGCTCTTCCACTATGGAAGAGCTTTTTTATGTTATGTTGCGGGGCAAGGACTTGAACCTTGAACCTTCGGGTTATGAGCCCGACGAGCTACCAATTGCTCCACCCCGCGATTCAGACCACAAATATATGGAATGTTTTTTAATTGGCAATGGAATTTCTTTTGTAAATGGGAATCTGTGATGTTTTTGGTTGAAAATATGTGGCGAGTATTGAGGAGCTTATATCAATTGGAAGGTTGTTAAAATATAATATATTGATGTAATTCGACAGGATTTTAGAAAGATTTGGAGTATTGCCGTATTCCTTAAAAAGGGAAAGGGTCAGGCACTTCGACAGGCTCTGTGTGGCTGGAAAGTTTTATTCTAATCAATGGGTTAGGTCACACAGAACCCAGTTGCATTTCAATTACTTGTCTTGCCGAATTTAAGAAAGCATAGAATATAGTCAGGTAACAAATATTCACGATTTATTTACTCTTTTGCAGCCGTGCAGCATATTCGGAAGCATATCTTTTTATTGCTTTTGCGATACCTTCAGCAATTTTTTCCTGACCTTTTTCAGATGTTATGAACTTTTCATCTTCTGTATTGGAAAGAAAAGCAGTTTCGAAGAGAACATTTGGCATAGATGAACCGACAAGTACATAGAACCCTGCTTGATTAACCCCGCGATTATGAAGAGTAATTGATTTACCAACTTCATCCTGAACTGTTGAGGCAAATTGTTCGCTGAATTTTACGAACGAACTTTGAGCCATTGTTGCCACAATCAATTTTTCTTCACTTAATTCCTGATATTTATCTTTGCGTTTTTCGAGTTTAATAACAGAGTTTTCGCGGTCAGCAACTCTTACCGCATCTGCATTGCGTCCCGGACGTAAGATATAACTTTCAAAACCGTGAGCCGGATTAGGTTTGGTAGGCATTGAATTACAATGAATACTCAAAAATAATTTACCCCCTGATTTATTAGCAATCTGTGTTCGACGTTCGAGTTCGATGAATGTATCATCCGAACGTGTCATCATTACTTTGGTAGTGGGCAGATATTCTTTGAGGAATTCTTTGGTTTTCTTTGCTATTGCAAGAGTTATATCCTTTTCCTTATACCCGTTTATGCTGATAGCTCCTGCATCTTGTCCTCCATGCCCTGCGTCAAGTACTATTACATCCAGATCCCAACGTTTTTTTACGTATTCAGCATTAGCATTTTCGCTTAACTCCGAAGAGGGATATTCAATTGAAAGTGCTATTCCACGTTCATCAACCCGTCGGACGGAACAAGAAATAGGTTCCACCTTCAGGGAAAAATGAAAAGCAACTGTGTTCTTTCCTGTTTCCGAACGAACCTCTGAGCAAGGAAATACCTGCTCAATTTCATTAAATGAACTGACACCGTTTGCAACATTCGGGAATCGAATTGTAACTTCATTTCCTTGGATTTCGGGTTTTTGAAATTCTGTAAGCGGTACATTGGAGCGAAAGAGAATTTCTGTGTTTTCAGAAGATTTATTAGAAGCCAAAAGTGATGTTATTCTTGTGACAGTATTGTCTGATGTAAATTCAGTTTCAGTAATTACTCCTGCCGAGGCTGTGATTGCTGTCTGCTCGGAATTGTTCACATTGTATGAAATAGTTTTTGTAATGGTTTGTTCATTGTTTTCGGAAACATCATTATTCTCTGTTTCTTCGGGACTTTTCTTGACAACTGCTTCTTTTCGGACCTTCAAATCAGGTGGAAGCGAATAACGTCCGGGAATAACTTTAGGAATACGGGTATCAATTGTGGTAGAGCGTGGCTCAAAAAAAACCGGAGCATCTATTAAAGCTGCTGACGGTGGTGTCTGACCGAACATTCTGAGTACTACTTTGCTTTGCCCTAATGTAACTTTGAAAAGTCCGAGTGTCTCGAGAGTTGGGAAAAATTGCATTGCAGGAATAAACAGTTCCCCATCCATTGTGATCGCCGGCAGATTCATTTGAGCCACGCGGCTTCCCTCGGAGTTCTCACGGAGAACCATAAATGAAGATGGTGCAAATCGGATTTTTTCAGTCTTGAATGCGATTTCATTGCGAGAAGGAGTACAAATGCTGCCAGGAAAAGCAGCACGAGATAATTGTGCGAGAGAGGCATAGCTTCTGCTGTTAACAGTACGGAGCGAGATTTGATTTACTTTTTCTGATGGCAAAACAACACTGAATGGAGTTGATGAATTTGCTTCCGGTAGTGCTGCACGAAGTTCAGAAGTGAAAACTACAATAATGATAAGAATAACCCGTAGGAATGACCATACACGGAGTAATAATTCTCGCAAAAAATTAAAATATCTATGAAATATAATTGATTTATTCATACTTGTTTTATGGAGGTCTATACCCTGTATTCGAATAATTTTGGAGTGTATAAAGCAAAATTACCATTTTTCATGTGTTTTACCCGTATTTTTGCCAAAATATTTGAAAATTTAAGGAAACCATAGTGTCCCGCAGAAACCAGCGAAAAAAAAGAATCAATGAATTTGTTGAATTGACAATTGAGTCACTCGGATTTGAAGGTGTGGCTATTGCAAGGCATGAAGGTATTGTCCATTTTGTAAAACAAGCTGTTCCGGGCGATGTGATTATCGCCGAAGTATTCACCAAAAAGTCGAGCTATGCAGAAGCCCGGATTAAGGAAATAATTACACCGTCGCCAATAAGGGTAACTCCGGTGTGCATTCATTTCGGAGTTTGCGGTGGATGTTCATGGCAAAACTTGCCGATGAATGAGCAATTGCTGTGGAAAAAGCAACACGTAGCTGATAGTTTCGAGCGCATAGGGAAGGTGTCAATCGGTGAATTGACCGAAACACTTTCATCACCGCGAACTCTGCATTATCGTAATAAAATGGAATTTTCGTTCGGTGCCTCACGCTGGCTGACAGATGTGGAAATGAATATGGACGAAACAGAATCTCATAAGAATTTCGCGCTCGGTTTGCATATTCCCGGAAGGTTTGATAAGGTGCTCGATGTGGAGAACTGCTACATTGCTCACGAAATCAGCGGAAGAATGCTTACAGAGATTCGAAAAGCTGCTTTAAAATTTGGGGCATCAGCATACAATGCACGTCAACATCATGGATTCCTTCGGAATGTAATTATCCGTAGCAGTGCTGCTACCGGTGAAATAATGGTGATCATTCTTACAAGCCCTCCAACAGAATCTGGTGACGAGCAAATGATAGATTGGCTGGACAATATATTTCCTGAACTTTTCCCTGAACTGACCACGGTAATTCATGCAGTCAACCGGACTACTTCGCCAGTGGCAGTCGGAGAGCCTCGTATTATCAAGGGGAGCGGATTCATTACAGAAATAGTATTGGGTGTGGAATTCCGTATTTCACCATTCTCGTTTTTTCAAACGAATCCATGGCAGTTGGAGCGGTTCTTGAGTGATATTATTGCTGCTGCTCAGCTTTCATCAGAGGAAACATTATGGGATTTGTATTGTGGGACTGGATCGATTACATTACCGGCAGCTAAACTTGTTAAAAACACTTTTGGAGTGGAGCTCTCGTGCGGGTCAATCGAAGATGCCCGTGAGAATGCAGAAAGGAATGGAATTTCGAATGTACAGTTCTTTGTTGAGGACTTGCATAAACCTGCTGCCCTTGAAATTCTACAAAGATTATCTGCACCGGATGTTATAATAATCGATCCGCCACGAGCGGGTGTGCATACAACTCTTCTTGCACATATTTTGGAAGTAGCACCGCCACGTCTTGTATATGTAAGTTGCAATCCTGCAACTCAAGCACGCGATTGTGCAATATTAGCTGAAAAGTACGATGTTGTAAAAGTTCAACCTGTTGATATGTTTCCCCATACGTATCATGTAGAATCAATTGCACAACTTATACGCCGATAAGGGATTTAAATTTTTTTCTGTCATTAATGACCCACGATTGAAATGGTGGGTAATAGATTCAACTCAATTATAAATTTTATGCCCAACTGGATACCTAACCCAATAACCTTGCATGGCGAAACAGTCGATCTGATTGCTTTAGACAAAAGTCACTTCATAGAACTCCTAGCAATGGCGATGGATACCCGAATATGGGAATTCACCCTGAATGAATGCTCAACCCACATAATGTTCAATCATGCGTAT
>JACPWH010000039.1 GCA_016197185.1 Ignavibacteriota bacterium | reverse complement strand
TGCTTAAAGGTATCACTGAAAAAGGGATTACATTTTATACCAACTTTAAAAGCCGAAAAGGTCAAGAATTGGCCAACAACCCAAACTGTGCAGTGGTGTTTTTGTGGGGAGGCCTCGAACGTCAGGTAAGAATTGAGGGGCAAGTAAATCAATTGCTATACGAAGAATCGGAAGAATACTACAATAGCAGACCTTTTGAAAGTAGAGTAAGTGCCTATATATCTCCACAGAGTGAAATTATAAACGACAAAGCTGAACTAGAAAAGCAATGGGAAACACTCAACCAAAAATACAAAGAGACCCAAGACATACCCATGCCTGAGCATTGGGGTGGTTATGAGATAATATGTGAATCTTTTGAATTTTGGCAAGGAAGACCTAGCAGATTCCATGATCGATTTTTATACACCAAAGCCAACCAAGCTTGGAAAATTGAACGACTAGCTCCTTAAGCTTTTCTATGAATGATGCCTGCTTGAGCTTGAGCCACAGGCATGATGATCAGGTCGTTGATATTCACATGTGGAGGCCTGCTTATCACGTACGAAATAGCATCTGCAACGTCTTCTCCAATTAGGTTTTCAAATCCTTCGTATACTTTATTGGCACGCTCTATATCTCCTTTAAATCTCACTACAGAGAACTCTGTTTCTACCGCACCAGGGTTTACAGCCGTTACTTTTATTGGATATTTCACCAAGTCTATACGCATGCTTTTGTTTAATGCATCTACAGCAGTTTTAGTAGCACAATATACATTGCCATTAGGATAAGTTTCTTTACCCGCTATACTTCCAATATTCACTATATGCCCCTTATTGTTTGCTATCATGATGGGCAAAATGGTTCGAGTCATATATAAAAGTCCTTTGATATTGGTATCTATCATTACTTCCCAATCATCTATATTTCCTTCTTCTATAGAACTCATGCCCATGGCCAATCCAGCATTGTTTACAAGTACATCTATATTTCTCCATTCTTCTGGAAGACTGGCAATAGCTTTTTCTACCTCAGCTCTCACCCTTACATCGAAGCATTGAACCAAGCATTGGGCTCCGTATTCTTGATGAAGAACTCTGGCAATTTCATCTAATCTGTCTTGTCTTCTCGCGTTTAAAATAAGAGCATAACCTTCAGAAGCCAATCTTTTGGCAGTAGCCAATCCAATTCCTGAAGAAGCACCCGTAATATCTACAATAGGTTTGTTCATTTAATAAAATAAGCTACATTTGTGCAGTAAACTTCTTGCAAAGAAAAACATCAATCACTCATGAAAAAATATATATTTATAATTCTTTTAGCACTAACAAGTTCCATTACAATAAAAGCTCAATGTGTTGTAGACACCACCATCAAAACCAAAGGTATTTATCCTAGAATATTGCCTCAGGCCAAAGAAGATAGTGCATACGATCAAACCATTCAGTTTAAAATGCCTAAAGACACCCAGTCTATATTAGGCCTTATTACCTATGACTCTATTACCATCACCAATATTACTAATATACCAAAAGGAATCAATTATATATGCAATAC
>JACPWH010000038.1 GCA_016197185.1 Ignavibacteriota bacterium | reverse complement strand
TCAGATCAACTTCAACCCGAACACCAACGCAAACACAGGAGCCTTCAACCAGGGCCATAACCTGCACATCCTGACACTGACGGACAAGGCGGAAATCATAGTTCCGGTATTCGTCCCAAGCTGTTAAATCAGCGTCCTCAATTGGACACACAGAAAGGCCAGGACTTACCATCCTGGCCTTTCGTGTTTTCGGGGAGAATCAAACGATGACAAAATTTTTGCTGGTTTTGCTGGGCGGAGCCATCGGCACAGGCTGCCGGTTCGGCTTGGTCAATCTGCTGGTGCTTGTTCTGCGCGAGCCGCCGAAATATCCATACGCGACTTTTTTCATCAACATCACCGGCAGTCTGGCAATTGGTTTTTTGGCGGAATTGTTCGACGCGCGAATCCCTGTTTCGCCGGAACTTCGCGCCATGCTGCTGGTCGGAGTGCTGGGCGGTTACACGACTTTTTCCAGCTTCTCACTGGAAACGCTGAACCTGATTCGAGACAACAAACCCGGAGCGGCGTTGCTGTATTCGGCAGGCAGCGTGGTTTTAGGATTGCTGGCAACCTGGGCAGGCGTGCAGTTGGCTCGGATGATTTGAGGCCCTGGAAAACGTCTCACGCGAAGGCGCTAAGCAGAAACGCAAAGAAGAAAAAAAAGGACAACGCCTGGATTCCCATAAAGCCTTTTACCCTTTGCATCTTTGCGGCTTTGCGTGAGTCCATCTGCCGCTACAACTCTCACCTATCGCCCGACACAAGTGCTTCGTGTTAATCTCCGCCCCGCGAAAGCAGTCCCGCAAATCCAATCAACAACAGGAGTAAGGAAAATGTCAGGTTCATCCCCGATGACCATTCTTTGTGTTTCCAGCTACGAAAAAGGCCAGGAGTTCATGCGTGAAGCAAAACGTCAGGGTTGGCGAGTTCTGTTGCTGACAGTCGAACATTTGAAAGACGCCGATTGGCCGCGCGATCTCATTGACGAAATTTTTCTGATGCCCGAACTGACCAACCGCCAGCACGTTTTCAACGCAGTCAGCTATCTGGCGCGAAGCACTAACCTTGACCGCATTGTGGCTCTGGATGAATTCGACATCGAGATGACCGCCAGCTTGCGCGAACATTTGCGAGTCCCCGGAATGGGCGAAACCACCAGCCGTTATTTCCGCGACAAACTGGCGATGAGAAAGCGCGCCCAAGACAAAGGCATTCGCGTCCCAGCGTTTTGCCCCGTCATCAATTACGACCAGTTGCGCGAATACATGAATCGAGTCGCCGCTCCGTGGATGCTGAAACCGCGCTCGTCGGCTTCTGCCATAGGCATCAGAAAGCTCAACAACCAGGAAGAGTTATGGCGGGCGCTGGACGAATTTGACATGAGCAGCGGAGGCGATTTATCACGTCCATATACGATCGTGAAATATTCAGCCAACGTCGGTGATAAATACGAATTTACCGATGAAGACGGAATAAAGGTAACACGCACCGTAGTAAGCAAATCCACTACCGATGATTATTACATGGGCTTTTGGATGATTAAGGTAATGAAAATTGAGCAGGTAAAGGAAGATCCTGTCATTGACAAAATTACATATATAACCAACCATAAGTTTGGTTTGGTAGGTATAATATTGCAGACCAAAAACGGAAAAACTCTCAAGATTAGTATTCTTCCACCGAACTCCTGAGATTGTTCAATGTTTAATTTTTCGGGAAGAATTTTCAATGTTTGGTACAGTAGTCCGGTATTTTGCAAGATACCTTCTATTAAGTATTAGTACAATTAATAAAAAAGGTCTGTTATGAAAACAATAACAAGAAGTACACTAATATTCGGCATTATTTTCTTTGCTTCATGCTTTTGTCTGCAATCACAAGAAGTAAATCAAATAAGCTCAAAATATGATTTCATGCCTGGTGAAAAGGTAATTTTCTATGATGATTTCGCTACTGAAGCCGTTGGAGATTTTCCTTCTCAATGGAATACCAATAGCAGTGGAGAGGTGGTAACGGTTTCGAACTACACTGAACATTGGTTTCAAATGACAAAAAGCGGATACTTCATTCCTGAAACAAAAGGTGATTTTTCGGAGAACTTTACAATAGAATTTGATATGATACCGCGTAATATCGACGGTAATGAAAATATGAACGGTGTTGATTTGTTAATTGTTAGTGGAACTGTGAGCAATCCTAACGAAGGTGGTGCAGTTCCAGGGAAAGCAGGTGTGCGAATTAACCCAAACTACGAGACTATTTCATGGACTAACTGGTCAGACACAGATGAAGGATATAAAGATAATGGAAGTGCCAACCAAGTTATAAAATCTACCGAGAAAATTCATTTTGCTTTTTGGGTACAAAAACAGCGGTTTCGTATGTATGTGGGACAAAACAAGGTTTTTGATTTACCACGTGGAATGATTGCCAATTATAAATACAATATCTTTAGATTTCAAACTAATGATGATGCTACTCCTCTTATTACTAATTTTAGAATTGCTGCCGGACTGCCTGATTTGCGAAATAAAATTTTGAAAGAAGGAAAACTTATTTCTTATGGTTTTCAGTTTGATGTAAATTTTGATAAAGTAAAACTTGAATCATACTCTACTCTTAAAGAAATTGCTGAAGTGATGAAAGAGAATCCAAATCTAAAAATAAAGATTGTAGGGCATACCGATTCCGACGGTGACAATGCACTCAACCTTGATCTTTCTAAACGTAGGGCAGTTTCAGTTAAAAAAGAACTGGTGGAAGGATTCTCGATAGACTCAGGGCGTATCGAAACAGATGGTAAAGGTGAAACAGAGCCTCTTGTTCCAAATGAGAGTGCTTTGAATAAAGCTAAGAATCGCAGAGTGGAATTCATCAAATTGTAAAACAACTTTGCGGATTACATTTACAGAGCAAGGCTGTACATTGCTTGCAGTGTTTGAGAGAAAGTGAAATATTTCACTGTTAAGGAGAAAGTTAATTGTTATTACCGAAAGTATTTCTAACAACTTTCTCTATATTTAATTTTGTTGTATAAATATTCTCTTGAATAGATTTAATCAACTTCATATTTTTGTTGTAATTAATAGTTGATGATGTTGTTCCAAAAAACTTTAATTCATCATGGAAACTGAGAAATTGAAATCAAGTCTCAATGAACTGTTAGCTTCAGCAGGAATAAGTATTAATGGAAAGAATCCGTGGGATATAATTGTTAATAACGACGAGTTTTATTCAAGAGTGTTTACAAACGGTTCTCTTGGAGCGGGAGAAGCGTATGTTGATAAATGGTGGGACTGCCCACAACTTGATGAGTTCTTTGCCAGACTTTTAAGTGCAAATCTTGAAAATAAGATTAGAGCAAACTGGAAATTACTGACTGAAATTCTTCTTACAAAGATTTTCAACAGGCAAACGCAAGCACTTGCCTTTGATAATGGTCAAAGGCATTATGATCTCGGTAATGATATTTTTATCAGTATGCTTGATAAACGATTGACCTATACTTGCGGTTATTGGAAAAATGCTTCCAATCTTGAAGAGGCACAAGAGAATAAATTACACTTAACGTGCAAAAAATTAAATCTTAGACCTGGAATGAAAGTTCTCGATATTGGATGCGGGTGGGGAAGTTTTGCAAAATTTGCTGCTGAAAATTATTCTGTACATGTAACCGGTATTACAGTCTCCGAACAGCAGGTTGAATTGGGCAGAAAATTATGCGCCGGGTTGCCTGTTGAACTTAAACTGATGGATTACAGGAATTTAGATGAAAAATTTGATGCAATTGTTTCAATCGGAATGTTTGAACACGTAGGGTATAAGAATTATAGAACGTATATGCAAATTGTACAAAATTGCCTCAAAGATGACGGGCTCTTTTTATTACATACAATTGGCAGTAATACGTCACTTACTACTACCGACCCTTGGATGAACAAATATATTTTCCCCGGATCTATGTTGCCATCAATGCAACAAATAGGAAAAGCAATTGATGGTTTATTTGTATTGGAGGATTGTCATAATTTCGGAACAGATTACGACAAAACATTAGTTGCATGGCATGACAATTTTGTAGCTAATTGGGATAAATTGAAAGATAAATACGATGAAAAGTTTTTCCGTATGTGGAAGTATTATCTGCTCATGTGTGCCGGTGCTTTTCGGGCAAGGAGAAATCAATTGTGGCAAATGGTGTTTTCAAAAAACGGAGTGCAGGGTGGGTATGATTCAATTCGGTAGTAAGGTCACAAACGTGTTATCAAGGAATTACTATCAATGAGCCCGTTTATGATAACCCATAAAAATAAACTGATAGGAAAATACTGCATATACAAGGTTCATAATAAGGTAGGACACATAAATAATTGCAACAAATTTATGAGAACAATCTCTCACATTATACTCGGAATACTAATATTCTGTACAACTGAATTTTATTCTGTTCAATCTGCTATAGCCCAAGATCGTATTTACCTTATTGGAGCTACAGGAATTCCAGAACTTCTCAGTTTGGGGATGCGCTACCAAACAGGTGTGGCTCAGGTTGGTTTTAGTATCGGTTCTTTACCTTTGGGAGATGAAACCATCGTATCATTGATGGTGGATGGTTTTTATCATTTTGGTTTTGTTTCGGATAGATCATCACAAGGAATATGGTATGTAAGGGTTGGTGCTGATTATCTTCGGGAAGAGACAGACTTTGTTAGAGATAACTATATTTATAGTAATTTTCGAATAGGACGCGATTTCAATTTATCCGATGAAATTACCCTTTCTGTAGATGCAGGGTTGTTGATTCAATTGTACAATAATCGTTTGGAAAAGAAATCTAATCCGGGAATAATTGACTTCAACTTTAAATTCCCAGTTTTCCCGAGTATCGGAACCACAATTGTATATCGAATATAAATAAGGGTATTATTACATAATCGAAATCATAGACTATTTATGTAAAATTGAAAACAACATTCTCTTATAAAAATTTGACATCACTCAAAGAAAATCACCCTACCAGTATCAATATCGTGAAGCCCACCGATAATTTTGATTGCTCCTTTTTGTTCCATTTCAGATAATAAGCTGCTTTTCATCTTTACATTATGAACTGTAAGAAAAACATTGTTTTTTGTTACTGTTTCTACAAAAGAAGTATTTCTTCCGTTCCTTTCAGTTATAGTCTCTATTTCTTGGTGAATAGCAGGTTTGATTTTATGTAAAAGTGTGGTAATATGTCCAAGTTCAATATTATTACAAGCACCTTCGATAGCCCCGCATTTGGTATGCCCGAGAACAACAATGAGCTTCGACCCTGCAAATTTGCACGAAAACTCCATACTTCCTAAAATATCTTCGTTTAGAATATTTCCTGCTATACGAATACTGAAAATGTCGCCCAATCCTTGGTCAAAAATTAATTCTGCAGATGTTCGAGAATCAATACAACTCAAAATAGCCGCAAAAGGGAATTGTCCCGATGATGTCTCGTTTACCTGTTGCAATAGATTTCTATGAGCTTTTATATTATTGACAAAGCGTGCATTTCCTTCCTTCAGCATTTCTAATGCAAGTTCAGGAGTCAATTTGTCTTGTGTTTCTTTTGTATGTGTTCTCATATATAGATTTCAAATTATTTCACCCAGCATAATTGATTATCAGTACCCACATAATGTGATTGCGTTATTTCCATATGTGTCAATAAATTAGGGTCAATAATATGTATGTGACCGTAGCTGGTTACTGCAATATATTTGCTATCGGGCGACCAAACAGGCATATGAAGTTTGGTAGCTGTTGTGTTAAGAAGAGTTGGATTTGAACCGTCGATTCCCATTGTCCACAATTTTTCATCACTGATAAACACAATCATTTTACCATCGGGACTAACAGACGGTTCACTTACATTCGTCAAATCCGGATCAATACGTTCATATTCTGAAAAATCAGCAGCAACTTTATAAATACCATTATTCATTGATGTCCATCCTTGAACAAAAATTGACCCATCAGGAGCCCAACTGGGGGAAATCAAAGGTCTTTTATCAGAATAGTCTCCATATAGCACGTAGCTCACCTGTTTCTGCATCAATTACGTAGGAATTTGGGTTGTAAACAGACCCCCGTCATAAATAACGTATTTTTGATCATAAGAAATGCGAGGTTTACACATAAATTTTTTATATTCAGGTACTGAGTAACCTTCGCTTTCGGGAAGTGAATTCCTAGTTGGCACCTGTTGCATCTGCGTAAATCAACCGTGTAATAGGATATGACTCTACACAGAGAATTTCACCTTTTGAGTTAATTTCCGGTATTGTGCATTAGAAAAAAGCTGAGAAGTTTTTTTGGTCACTTAGTTGCATTCGATAGATGTACCCGCCGTTTGAAAAATAAATAGAACTACTTAGCCCATTAGCATTTTTCGAAGGTTCGTTACTTGAAGAACAACCAATTCCTATCAAGCAAATTATATATACGGCATCATTAGTATTCTTGTTTTCATCAAAGTTTCCCGTTTAAGTATTTGATAAATAGCAGTACTTTCTATACAAAATTAGTTTATTGATTCACCAATATCAAATAAACAAAAAAAGAGCGGGAATTCCAAAGATTATTCAGAATATCCCGCCTTTAAATATAGAAATCTATTGAAAATTATACAGTCTCTCCAAGTCCACCCCGTAATACTTTTCCGTTACCATTTCCATTTGTTAACAAGTCACGCTCACCAAGGTTAACTGCATTAAACCAACGGCGACGATTGAATTCATCACGGTTTTTATTGCAAATAATTTGGAAACAAGTTGAATTACCCTGTTTTGCAATATCAACAGACCAGCCCAAGAATATTTCCCAACAACGGAACCACCACTGTCCATACGCACTAAGAACATGATCTTTGTGTTTTTGCCAATTATGATACCATAATTGAATTGTTTGTGAATAGTGTATCCCAATATTTTCAACACTATGGATTTCAAACCCTGCTTTTTCAAGACGTTTTACAACGAATGAAAGTGGCATACTTGCATCTGCACCGGGAAAAATATATTCGCCCATGAAACCACCCCAAATCAGAGACTCCTGGTGGTACCCGGCACGAAGTCCGGCAATTTGGAGATAG
>JACPWH010000046.1 GCA_016197185.1 Ignavibacteriota bacterium | reverse complement strand
AGCACACCAAAGGCATCTATCGTTCTGCTTTTTAGTACAGCTTCCAATGTATAACCGAGTTTTCTCGGGATACTTTGGCTGGGTATATTTTCGGGAGCGCAGTGAATTTCGATGCGTTTAAGATTTTCAATTTCAAATCCGACCTTTGTGAGTGCGCGTACCATTTCCGTACAATACCCTTTGTTGATATGATTTGCATTTATCCAATAACCGATTTCCCGTCCATCCTTGCCAATTCGGTCGTGCAGACCGCATCCACCGAGAAGTTCATTCTCTTCCTTGTTGAAAATACCTAAGACATAATCTGTACCAAGGTCATATTTCCCCCTGAACATTCGGATAAGGTTTATTTTATCATCAAGGGAAGTCGTCTCATCTTTTGCCCATGGCATCCACGGCAATAAATGGTCAATACTGACGGAAATTGCGTCCAAAAGCATTTGTGCATCAGTGGGTTCATAACAACGAACAACAAGACGCTCTGTTTCGATTCTGTATGTTCTGGCTATATTCATTGGAAAGAATTTAAAAGAATTGGAGTTCACTTAATAATGCTCAAGCAGATTGTAGCTGCCAGCTAACATACTTCTTTTCTGCATATTTTCAAAGAAATGTACATATAAATGTTCTAATTCAGATGTAAAAAGAACGTTAAAATTTTTACTGCTTACCACTCTATACGAAGTATTGTTTTACCGACTTCTCATGAATTGGTATATTTGCCTAGAAAGAAATGAAATAACCACCCTTTGTCAGGTAGTAATGAGTAAGAATAGTATTGATTCGAAATACTTCCGATTAAGATATTTAGTCCAAATCACCGTTAAGATTTTGCTTGCAATTATCTGTGTCTCAACAGCTAATGCAGATGAAGTCAAAATAACGGTTGGGAGCGCAAGTGCTAAACCGGGTGATCATTTAGCAGTGACTGTCTCCGGTTCTGTTAACGTTGATTCACTCTCGAGCATTCAAATGGTATTTGAGTATAATGCCGGTCGTCTAAAGATTGACAGTGTGTCCGGAGGTTTAGATTATGCCTTAAAATGTACTAAGCCGGATACTTCAGACAGTACGTATGCAACTCTTGGTACATTAAAAATATCTTGCTCAGATGTCCAAAATATTACAGATGGAAATATTTGTATCCTCTATGTTACATGTCTCTCAGGCGAAGGGAATGAAGCCTTGATTACACCTGCAAAAGTTGTTATAAACGATACAAATCAGGAAGGGAATTTTGTTGCAGGGAAAATTACATTTGATGATACATCCGTTACGCAAAAATTTATCGAAGGTCTTGGATATGTCTCTCCAAACCCTTTTGGGTCAAATATTAAAATTCCTTATACGATTGACGAACCTACTAACGCTGAGTTTCTTATTTATGATCTCTCAGGGCGTTTAATAACAGAATATCCTCCTATCAAAAGGACTCGAGGCAGTTATTTCTTCTATTTTTCACCGGATGAAGGGGTTCTTGCTAACGGAGCATATTATTTGGTCATGAAAACGGACTCTAAAGTCTATACTTCGTATTTTATCCGCATGAGATAACTATTTTTACCAGTCAATAATTATATAAAAATATGATTATATTCCAAAACTCCCCTCGAATGACGAAGCCAATATTAGTATTTCTTGCAATTGTTCTCAGTATCGTTTTTCTTAATCAAGAATTAATTGCGGCTACAAACAGCCCGGAAAAGACAAATGAAGGCAAGGAATTTTGGTTGTGTTTCCAAAGAAATTATAAGGATTCACCTATGGGGACTGTAAAATCAAAAAACGATCTGATACTCCAACTATTCCTTGCAGGAAATAAAGAGTCAAACGTCGTGATAGAAATCGACGGAATTAATTTTAGACGTGAAGTGAAAGTATCTGCCGATTCTGTAACGAACGTGATAATAGATGCCGCTGCCCAAGTAAAAAGCGATGAAATTCCTGAGAGACTGGCTGTACATATTGTTTCTAATAATCCGATTACTGTTTATGGGCTTAACAGCCGCTGGCAAACAACAGATACATATTTAGGACTGCCTGTTATGGCACTTGGTAAGGAGTATTATGCAATCGGCTATAAATATTCGGAAGGCTTGCTCTCTCAGTTTGCAATAATTGCAACAGAAGATGAAACAAATGTTACGATTACAACAACTGTAACAACCTCTAAAAAACATCCCTCCGGTGAGCCGTTCAGTGTGAAGCTCAGAAAAGGAGATGTCTATCAGGTAACTTCACTTTCAGATTCCAAAGGTAATGATTTAACAGGAAGTCATATCGAAGCTGATAAAAAAATAGCCGTATTCAGCGGACATCAATGCGCGTATGTGCCTGAGGGGGTGGTAGGATGTAATCATCTGGTCGAGCAGTTACAACCTGTTTCTACATGGGGAAATAATTTTTTTGTAGGAATGTTAGGTGGACGTTCAAAATATACTATTAGGATAGTGGCAAGTAGGAACACTACTAATATTTATGAAAATTCAAAACTGGTCTCTACAATTAATGCAGGAGAATTTTATGAAAATTCTAATGTTACCGAAAATGTACAAATTACTACCGACCATCCGGTAATGGTAGCTCAATATTCGCAGGGGTTTTTGAACGGGGACTCTGTCGGTGATCCGATGATGCTGCTCATAAACCCTAAAGAGCAGTTTTTGAGAGTTTCACGGTTCGCTACACCAAAAACGGGGCAATGGAGGCATTTTGTAAACATTGCTATTCGAACTTCAGGAATATCATCCATTCAATTGGATGGCAAACCTGTCGATCATACACAGTTTAACAAAGTTGGCGACGGGGAATATTCCATCGGGCAAATTCAGGTCTTATATGGAAGCCATTTAATAGAAGCAGATGAATTCTTCGGAATATCATCATACGGCTTTGGATATGGTGACGATGCGTATGATGCTTATGGAAACATGGGCGGTCAGTCTTTCTTTGAGATTAAATAGATACATGGAATATTGGTTTACGATATATTCTATTATCATTCTTAAGTAATTGGTTTCATACACAACTATAGTTCAGCATAACAAAAAGTTGCTTCATAAACTGCCCGTTTAAGTAAAATCCGTTTCAAATTATCAGGACTACTATAGTTTTATTGCATATTTCTTTCTTTCTAAAGTTCATCTTCTTATTTTCTCCGCAAACGCTAATGCACGTATTTCACAATAGTATAATAAATAAGTTAATAGTTTTTCAAATTTCATTGTTTGGAAGGTTGTTTATATCATTACTGCTGCTTGTTGCGATTTGGGTTCCTCTTTATAGTCAGCAGAAGCCTGCCGCAGTTACCATTCACGAAAAAACAACCGAAGGAACTGAATTTTGGCTCTGTTTCCAGAGAAATTACAAAGACTCACCGCTTGGAACCGTAAAATCGAAAAATGATCTCAGGCTCGAACTGTTTCTCACAGGTAGTTTGGAATCGAAAGTATCAGTAGAAATCGAAGGGCTTGGTTTCCGACGTGAAGTGAAAATAGCAGCCGGAACAGTAACAAATTTAATAATAGATCCTGCTGCGCAAGTAAAAGGTGAGGAAATAAGTCAACGGTTGGCTGTACACGTTGTTTCCGATAATCCCATCTCTGTATATGGTCTCAACAGCCGCTGGCAAACAACCGACACATATTTGGGATTGCCGGTTTCGGTGCTTGGAACGGAGTACAGAGCAATAGGCTATAAATATTCGGAAGGATTGCTCTCGCAGTTTGCTGTTATTGCCACCGAAGATGAAACCAATGTTACCATAACTCCAACGGTAACAACATCTAAGCGGCATCCGCCCGGAGAGCCGTTTACTGTCAAACTTCGACGCGGTGATGTATATCAAGTTACATCAGTTACCGACCAATCAAGCCGTACCGATTTAACAGGAAGCCGTATCGTAGCAGATAAAAAAATAGCAGTATTCAGTGGACATCAATGCGCTTATGTACCGGAAGGTATAGTTGGTTGTAATCACTTGGTGGAGCAGCTGCCACCTGTTTCTGCTTGGGGAAGTCACTATTATATAGGTATGTTAGAGGGACGTTCCAAATATACAATTAGGGTTCTTGCCTCAGAAAACAAAACAAAAGTTTTCGAGAATTCGGTATTGGTAGCAACATTGGATGCCGGACAATTTTATGAAAATTCGGCTGTTCGTCAGAATATACAGATTACATCCGACCATCCTATATTGGTAGCTCAATATTCACAGGGATTTTTGAACGGAGATTCAATCGGTGACCCGATGATGTTACTTTCCAGCCCTACACAGCAATTTTTGAAGGGATATAGATTTGCTACCCCTAAAAGCGGACAATGGCGACATTTTGTAAATGTGGTTGTACCGACAGCATCTATAAGAACTCTCAGGTTGAATTCCCGTCCTATCGACTCCTCTATCTTTGAAACACTTGGCTTAAGCCGCTATTCAATTGCACGAATTCAGATACTGTATGGAACTCATACTATTGTAGCAGACGAACCGTTCGGAATGTATTCTTATGGTTTCGGATATGGAGACGATGCCTATGATGCGTATGGTAATATGGGTGGTCAATCATTTTTTGATATTGAGCCTGTACCGGATACAATTCCTCCCGCAGGCGAATCGAAGATGTTATCAGGGCGAATTAATGTGATTATCCGTGATGATAAGACGACCGACAGAGGTCTAAAATCAATCAAAGTACTATTTGCACAAGGTCTTCAAACATCTATCCCATTGATTGAAGAAGGGCTGCCCCAAGCATCATTTATAGTAAAGCCGCTTGAGGTAGGAAAGCCCGGACGAATGGTGCTCCAAGCAACTGATGTAGCAGGTAATCGTTCGATTTTTACAGTATGTTATACATTCGATAATCAAATGGAAAAGTTTGACTATAATTTCTGTCAGGGAGAGAACAAAGAGTGTTTGCCTGAACAAACATGGCAAGTTGGAGTTTACGGGAATTTAGGACAGAGCTTTCATAATGCTTCGTTTTCATCCTCGGGTGATGTTCATGCTCTTGGCGAATTTGGAGTCGGAGGTGGGACAGGAGGTTACTTCGGCAGTTTGATTTCCAACCGTCTTAATCAGAATTTTGCTCTTTCTGCACGGGTGGAATTGGGAAGTGTGGGAGGAACACTTACTGCAGTGGATAGTGTTCTCGGAAAAACCAAGGATATTGTAACCGGTGAGGTTGTTCCGTTCCAAGAAGCACGTTTACTCCATCTAAAGGGTCTTTCTGCGTCGCTTGGCTTGTCTTGCGAATGGTATATAGATCGTTCTGTTTATCTTTTAGCGGGGTTTCAAGGGGAGTTGCTCCTCTCAAAATCAATTGAACTTAAAAGAGAAATTGTATTGCCGGATTATAAAGTTTATGAATCTACCGGAGAGCGAACAATGCTTGAACCGATCTCGACTCTATCCACTCTCAAACCTTTGCGGCTTGCAGGATTCGGTGGGATAGGTTTTACATACCCGATCAGTCAGAAATTCGCAGTTTTCATGGAAGGAACATATACGTATTATATTGGAAGTCTCATTACTGACGGGGAATGGAATCTTACCAAAGTTTCATTTCATGCCGGAGCTAAGGTACGATGGTAATGCAGTACTGACCTTCAGGCGTTTTCTTTTAAAAAGGAGGAAGGAAAAGACGGCTAAGGTATAAATGAGTAAAAAGAAAAAAATCGAACCCTCTCGTCTTTGGGAGAGGGTAGGGTGAGGGGCTTCTATACATATTGTTCGAAATGAATTGGCACAACTAAAAACGTTTTTTGCTCAATTCATATTATTGCAATTCAATTCTCTTATTCTTCCAACTAACTCTTTCTCATTATGGACTTTTCTCTCGAAAAACTTGCCCTTGATCTCAAGAACGCTGCCGAGTTTGTGTCCCATCGTGTTATTAACCGCGAAGAAATTATCCAGCAAGCATTTTGTGCTTTTCTTACGGGTGAGCATTTACTGCTCCAAAGCCGGACAGGTGTAGGTAAATCTTTGCTTGCAGAGCAATTGTTTGCAATGTTCAAGGGTGCCGATATCTTTCGTGTGCAGGCATCCAAAGAACAGCAGCCTGATACATATTTTGGAGGTCTGGATATCGAAAAGCTGAAGATTGGGAAGATACATCATAATACCGAAGGGTCTCTTGTTGAGTGCGATTTCGGATTTATCGATGAAATTTTTGATGCTAACGACTTTACACTTCGTGCATTACTGTCGCTTTTGAATGAGCGAAGAATGATACGCGGTGTACAGAATGTTCCGGCGAATATCCATACTGTAATAGCTGCAACTAACTATTTGAGAATAAGTGAAGTTACCGAGGCTATTTTAGATAGATTCCTTTATAAGTCCATTATCCTTCCTGATAAGGACCCTCTGGTTCAATTCAAAATATCAGCACAATATTCACAGCATTCGGGCAGGGTGCTCGAGCCAAAACACCATATTCAATTTGCCCATCTCAAAAAACTGCAACAAATGATAGCGGGAACAGATACGAGTTTTAAGTTTGCTATCAGTGCAGAAATGCTCTATTTTACAAATCTGGTTATCAGGCACTATGAATTTTCACGTAACCGCGCCCAACGTGAACGTTTCAAAGGGCATTCAGCCACAGCATTCAGCGATTTCTACATCTCACCCCGTACACAAGCAAAATCATTAGACTTGCTTCGTGCACTTGCTTTTATGGAGGGGCGCACTCTTGCTACAACCGGCGATGTAGAAAAACTGTATTATATATTTGCAACAGTCGGAATACCTGAAGAAGTTCAGATGTTCAAAAAATCGTTCAATACGATTAATAATGCACTTAATTCCGGCAATGGCTTCGAGCAAATTCGTATTTTGCTTGCGTATGAAACGCTTCTGGAGCAAATTGAAGATGACCATACAATTCTGCAACGTCCTTTGAATGCTACACTTTCCAACACACCTCTCCGGCTTACCCTTCTTGAATGGCTCAAGGAAAAAGTAGCCGGTATTGATCAAGCAGTTCATCATAACAAACGTGTTCTTGAGAGTTTTATCCGAGAGCTTGTTCCGGTATGTGACGAAGTACGGGAGTTGAAACAAGCCCTCGAAAAGGAATCTACACGAATTTTTCAACAGGTTGAGAATTGAGAATTATAGCAAAAATTTAGTGATAAAATCATTAAAAATCATGTCGGGAATTAAAAATTATATCCGTGTATGTCTGATTTTTAATTTAGAATAATGTATTAAAAAAATACTAAGACCTTTTCTTACCAACTAATTACTTTAGATTAGTGAATTCATAGGATTGTTTTTCCCCTTCACTTTTAATAGATATATGAAAAACATTTTCAGTTTTGACAGATTAAAAAATATATCAATTTCAAAAAAATTATATTTTATTGTCGGAACAATGGCTGTACTTATTATAGTGGAGTTACTTACTTTATGGTTTGCCATTCACATCTTATCATCTGTCAGGGCATTTGTAGGTGCTGAAGGACTGTGGTCTAAGGCACAGAAAGATGCATCCTACTATCTCCAAAAATATTCTCGCACACACAATGAAGAAGATTATAAGTCGTATCTGAGGTTTATGGCTGTTCCCGCAGGTGATCATAAAACAAGATTGGAGCTTGAAAAAACTGAGCCGAACATGGACATTGCAAGGCAGGGTTTTATAGAAGGGAAAATTCACCCCGATGATATTGACGGGATGATAAAATTATTCAGAAGATTTAGTGATATCTATTATATAAATAAGGCAATCCTATGTTGGATTCAAGGTGATTCCATCATTGCAAAGCTAACCGTAGTTGGAGAAAAGCTGCACACAGAAATAAATTCTAAAAATATTTCTGAGGCGAATATCGTGAAAATCACAGAAGAAATTGATCCGATTAATCAGCAATTGACAATAATAGAAGATAATTTTTCTTATACTCTCGGTGAAGGCTCCCGTTGGCTTGAGAATCTTATTTTGAAATTATTATTTTCTGTAGCTTTATCTGTTGAAATCACCGGACTGTTCTTGAGTATATCTGTAAGCAAAGGAATAACAAAAGGATTGAATGAAATAAATAGGGCGACCAGACGTATTTCGGAAGGTGATTTAACAGAGCGTGCAAAAATATTTCTGACAGATGAGATAGGAGAAGTAGCCGGTGCTGTCAATAAAATGACGGAAGATTTGATTGAATCAAAAAAACACGCAGAAGAAATGTATAGATTGAAATCAAGTTTTCTTGCAAATATGAGCCATGAACTTAGAACTCCGTTAGTGGGTATTTTGGGATTTTCTGAATTATTGACAACTACAAGTGATTTGGGAAAAGTTCATGAATTCTCAGAGTTTATTAATTTCAGCGGTAAACGATTAATGGAAACTCTAAATTTAATTTTGGATATTTCCAGAATTGAAGCAGGGGAAACTAAACTGCAATTTGAAGAAATAGATATTATAGATAAAATCGAAGAAACGATAAATCTATTTAGTATAAGTGCAAAAAATAAAAATTTAAAATTGACATACGAATCATCTGTTAGTAAATTAATAATAGTTTCAGATGCTAAAGGTATCGACAGTATTTTAAGCAACTTAATAAATAATGCTATAAAATTTACTTCCGACGGCGTTGTGAAAATAAAAGTGAATACAATGAAAGAGGAAAATTCGAATTGGATTGTAATTGATGTAGTTGATACCGGGATCGGAATTGTGGAAAAAGATATGGATATGATATTTCAAGAATTCAGACAGGCAAGCGAGGGACTGAGCAGGAGCTTTGAAGGAACAGGATTAGGGCTTTCTGTTACGAAGAAATATGTGAATTTGCTTGGAGGTTCAATCAGCGTAGCAAGCACATTAGGTAAAGGGTCTAATTTTACTGTAAAATTACCGTTAGAAGCAGTTCATCATTTAGGCTAAATATTTTATTGAAAGAGTAAGATGAGTTTACAATCCGATCAAAAGAAAGAAGTATTGCTTGTAGAAGACGATTTCATAACCGTTAAATTAATTGAAAATATATTTGAAGGGATATGCAATCTCGAAAATGTAAATAATGCAACGCAAGCTATTCAAAAAGCAAGGTCAAAACAGTATGATGCCATTATCATGGATATAAATCTTGGGAAAAGTGAAAACGGCATGTACGCAACTAAACAAATCAGAGAAATTGACTCCCATAAAAATACTCCGATTATCGCTCTTACTGCTTACACAATGGCTGGTGACAAAGAGGAATTCCTAAAAGGCGGGTGTACGCATTATATGTCGAAACCAATTGATATTAAAGAATTTATGGCTTTAATGAAGCAAATACTTGGGATATAAATAAAGTATTCGAATATCTAAGTATTTTATACAGATTTTATGAAATAATTAGTGAACTAAAGTTACAGTAAGTGATAGTACTAAAATAACCGAGACATTAAATAAAAAATATTTGCCTGAACATTGGCAAACAATTAAATACTTCGACTAAGCTCAGCATGTCAATCAAGTTATGTCACACTGAGCTTAGTCGTTGTTCAAATACCTCCCAAATTATGAATATTAATTATGACGATTATTGTTGTTCCACCACTTATAAGTACTGAAACATAATTAACCCAAATGTAGTTTATATAAAAGAATAGAAAATGGCAAGTATTTGTATGTTTCGACAAACTTTGAGTATGACAATCAAGTTATATCACCACGAGTTTATGAAAAGATTCAATTACATACTAATTTTTGTTATACTGAAATGTAAGCTAATTATAACTTTCTACTTAAGAGCATTTACTCATGTACCTATAATCTTCGCTTCTCAAAAAAATCATTCATTTATAAGACCTTGAAAGGTTTATAAACCTTTCGAGGTCTTTGATTTACAAATTACTTAAATATAATAAAGATAATGACAGCCGCTGAGTCGCTTCCCATAGAAGAATTTCTTTCATCTGCGAAATCGCAGTTGATTTTTGATGTACGAACACCATCTGAATTTGCTCATGCACACATACCATCCGCAAGGAATCTTGCCCTATTTTCCGATGAGGAACGAGCGGTCATCGGCACAGCCTATAAACAGGAGAGTCGTGAAAAAGCAATTATGCACGGATTTGAATTCTTTGGACCCAAAATGAAATTGTTAGTCGAAGCTGCGTTAGAACAATCATCGGGTAAGGATGTGCTCGTACATTGCTGGCGTGGTGGAATGAGAAGCTCGGCTGTATCATGGCTTTTGAACTTTTACGGTATAAATGCACGTACACTCGATGGCGGATATAAGTCTTTCCGAAATTATGCTCTTCGCTCCTTTGATATTCCGCAACCACTACTCATCATTGGTGGTAAAACGGGTTCTGGAAAAACTTATATTCTCAATGAACTTAAAAAGTTAGGTGAACAAACAATAGATCTGGAATCTATCGCCGAACACCATTAGAAAAGAGAATTGCAGCAATTGTAGAAGATTATGCTACGGCGGATATTAGTGAATTGCGGAATTCCATTCTCAAAATCCAAGAACGTCTTGGAGGACTTCAAACCAAAATGGCTTTGCAAGAATTAACTCATGAACGTTTCTATGAATGCTTTGAAATTCTTCTGAAATATTACGATAAAACATATCAGTTTGGTCTGGCAAAACGTGCTCCTGAAACTATATTCCATTTGAACTTAACCGGATTAAATGCTAAAGAAAATGCGAAGAATTTAGTTGATTTTGCTCGAACGATTATATAAAAGGAGCAAATATTTAGTTATTGAAACATATCTTTAATTGCTAACTAAAATTCCTATTCGTGAATATAATTCCCCTAAAGATTCATTATAAAATCAGCATTCAAATAAGAAAATGAAAATTACTATGGAAACTCCAGTTAGGCTTACTCAATACAGTCATGGTGCAGGTTGTGGATGTAAAATCTCACCTCAAATCCTCGATAAAATTCTCCATTCCAACGAAACATTCCCGAATAACGAGCGATTATTGGTAGGCAATAATTCTCGTGATGATGCAGCAGTGTATGATTTGGGAAACGGTACTGCTCTCATCAGCACCACCGACTTTTTCATGCCGATTGTGGATGACCCTTACGAGTTCGGTAGGATTGCTTCTGCGAATGCAATCAGTGATGTGTATGCTATGGGCGGTAAACCTGTAATGGCAATTGCAATTTTGGGATGGACTATAGATAAACTTCCGCCGGAAGTTGCTCAACGTGTAATTGAGGGGAGCCGGTTTGTATGTGCAGAAGCAGGAATCCCTCTTGCAGGCGGACATTCAATCGACAGTCCGGAACCTATTTTTGGACTCGCAGTAAACGGACTGGTAAACATCAAAAATTTGAAACAAAATAATACTGCAAAAGAAGGGAATCTACTGTTCTTGACCAAGCCCTTAGGTGTAGGGATTCTCACCACAGCCGAAAAGCGTGGTATCCTTCGTGAAAGTGAATACGGTCTTGCCGCAAAGCAAATGATGAAGCTCAATACAATCGGAGAATTACTCGGGGGCATCACGGGGGTAACTGCTCTGACAGATGTTACGGGGTTCGGTCTGCTTGGTCATT
>JACPWH010000045.1 GCA_016197185.1 Ignavibacteriota bacterium | reverse complement strand
CCCTAGTTAGAAATTTTTCTCAATTTATGAGTGTGCTGTCATGCTTTTCAAGTACACAAACAATTAGGAGTTCTATGTAAACTCAAGTTTTGTCGTGTACAAAGGTGGCATGTTAGGCGATTCACTTTAGTCATTTTATTTCTTACATTTAATATAAGCACATGTAGAGCGTTCTAATAGTTGAGGGAAGAAGATGGAATTACCATACATTGGATTAGGGACTTGGGATTTGAGAGGAAATGAGTGTACAAAGATTGTACAATTAGCCTTGGAGCTAGGATACAGACACATTGACACTGCACATATATACCAGAATCACCAGGCTATTAAGAAAGCGATAAAAGACTTCGATCGAAGAAAACTCTACATTACATCGAAGATTGCCGTTGATGAGCAGGTCAAGGTAGCAAAGCCAGAAGAATCGGTTCAAAAAGCTTGCGAACATGCTCTCAAGGAGCTTGGCACCGATTACTTAGATCTCTATTTAATCCACTGGCCAGATCGGAATTTTCCATTGGAAAAAATATTCCTGTCGATGGAAAAATTAGTTGAGCAGGGAAAAATTGGCAAAGCTGGAGTGAGCAACTATAACATTCACCATTTGGAGGATTTTCGGAAAGCTAACTGCCTACCGTTTGCAAATCAGGTAGAATTCCATCCTTACTTAAATCAAAAAGAGTTATTGGATTATTGTCATGTCCATCACATTAAATTGATAGCATTCAGGCCACTAGGTAAGGGGAAATTACTTCATGAGGAACCTTTATTTGATCTGATTGGAGAGAAGTATAACAAAACAGGTGTTCAAGTCATTTTACGTTGGTTGATTCAAAAAGAGATCTCTGTGATTCCTAAAGCTTCTTTGAAAAAACACTTGTAGGATAATCTAGAGGTTTTTGACTTTTCTCTAACCCAAGATGATATGCATCAGTTGGATCATCTGCACAAAAATAAACATTACTGCCAGCCAGATAATCCAGAGTATCTGTACTAACCTTTCAAGATTTTTTAAAGCGCATACCAACATTTATATTTACAAGCAAAAGAAGGAGATCTATAGAAAAGAGAAAAAAAGGAGCAGCTCTATGTCTATTGTTAAAGTGATTGAAGTACTTTGTGAAGGGAAAAATATTGAAGATGCACTCGAATCAGGGGTCCGAGAAGCTAGTAAAACAATCAAAAATATCAAGCAGATTGATGTCAAATGGATTCATGCCCATGTCGAACAGGGAAAAATTACCTCTTATAGAGTGAATGCTAAAGTCAGCTTTGTTATAGAACATTGAAACTCTCGACTAATCTTCTCTACGGCAGTGTCTTAAATCACCCCAAAGGGGCCTTTTTAGGAAGAAATAGACTGAGTAGCATAGCAAGTAGACTCATACCAAAAAGAAACCAAAAAGCATTTTGATATCCTCCGAGGAAACCCTCCCGCAATATGGGTAAAATAGGAGAGCTTTCTCCCAGGTAATGCTCTACAGCAACTGGATTGGTTATAAGTGATTCTATTTGGTCTGAAGAAAAGTTATAAAGGGCAGCGTTGATTTGATTCATTTGCGGAGCTAAAAGACTATGATATGTCATCTGAAAGAATACTCCTCCAATAGCTAGAGAGATCACGGCACCCAGTTCTTGCAAGGTAGTAAACATCCCTGAAGCGATACCGGCTACATTGTGAGGAATAGAAGAAAGAGAACAAGAGATCGAAGGGCCCCAAATCAAAACCCATCCTATCCCTATTCCAAGACACCCCAAGCCAATTGGCCAAAAAGCTTCCCTAGTAATAAAAAGAGATTGAGATAGGGAAGAAAGAGCCAATATAGAAAATCCAAAAAGTACAAGAGGCTTTGCACCCCACTTGCGATAGAGTTTGGTAACAGGTACGGATAAAAAAGCTACGGGCAGCGTTACTAAAAGGAGGAGAACTCCTACTTTAAGTGGCGTATAGCCCACCATGTTTTGCAAGTAGAGAGGGATTAAAAAGAAAACAACCCAGATAAAACCGACCATCCAAGAGTTTGGAATGGCACTCAAAAGAAACGAACGTTGTAAAAAAAGATCAGGACGAAACAAAGGTACTTTTGTTTTTTTCTCAAGAACAACAAATACGCAAATACTCATAAAGCTCAACGCAAATACTCCCAATATGGAGCAAGAACTCCATCCCCAAGTGGGTCCCTGCATAATCCCTAAAACAAGAGTAAAAATGAGCAATAGACATAGAAGCAAAGATTGACCACAACCCCACCGCTTTTTCTTTCTGACTTTCTGGAAACTGATGGACGAGAAGAGCCTGAGAAAGAGGAAGAATTGCAGAGCCTGATAATCCAAATAATCCCATGCAAGCGATCAACACACCAATGTGATTTGCAAATCCTGCAATAACCGAACTTACAAGAGCTCCAATGAGACCCCAAAGAAAGAGCCGTTTTCTACCATATGCATCTCCCAACTTTCCCATGGTCAAAAGCGGCACACAAAGAAGAATGCCAAAGCAGTTCATCATCCATTGTAATTGGAGTACACTTGCTGAAAGATCTTTCTGAATCGAAGAGAGGGCTGTGTTCGCAATCGACCAGACCATGGCAAGAATGGCAACGCCAAGGCCGATTCCTGTTACGGCCCATATTTGCCTAGAAAAAATATGCATCCGATCTCCACCTTAATAAAAGCTCACAATTGGCTTGGCAACACCAATTTCATTATTAGACTTCTTTCGAAACCCCATTTATTTGCTAAAACGGCGATTTGTGCCATCTCTAAAAACCGATTGTTTCAGCCATGTGTCTCCACATTGTCTTCAAAATCGTTTTTAAGACCTGTCTAAAACGCGCCATTTTTCCAAACAAGGCGAGTTTTGAAAGAAGTCTATCGTTATGATATGGCAATGGATCAACGTCAGCGCAATCAGGTATTTACACAATCGTGACATATATATCTCCTTAGCTTATTTTCTATTCTACCTTTACTTCTCAGTACATTTCGAACAGTTTTTCTTTTTCGATTTGACTTAGAGAGGTGATAGCTTCACTAATGCCCTGGAGGCCAAGCAAACATTCATGCACCTCCTTTGGCCCAAGACCCACGATCTTCCCAATCTTGGCACCCAAAGCAGCTATAATTCCAGATTGTGAATCTTCAATGACGATACATTGTTCCGGCGATAGATGTAAATTTTCTGCAGCCTGAATAAACATCTCTAACTTACTCGAAAACCTCCCATCATCATAAACAATTTTCGATATATCAAACCACCTATCCAGTTTGAGATGTTTTATGAAAAAGTCTAAATTGCCTTTCTGGGAAGCTGTGGCAATAGTGTGGGGAATGTTGTTTGCAACTAAAAAATCTAAAAAATCATTAGCTCCAGGAGATAACTGGAACTCCTCTGCATTTTGTAAACAAAGGCTCTGATAAAGTGATTCTTTCTGTAAGGAAAGTGTTTTTAATTCCTCTGCTATGATAGGTCGTTTCAATAAGTATTCTAAAATACGTTTGTTTGTCTTGCCGTGCACATGGT
>JACPWH010000044.1:2221-8120 GCA_016197185.1 Ignavibacteriota bacterium | reverse complement strand
GGAACAATTGGAAACTCATTTTGACAAGTGGCTTTATCTATTAAAGAACTTACCAAATTTGGAACGGCGACCGATAAAATTACAGGAGAAAGTATTTAAACACCTTTTTGAAGTGGCTGAAATTGCAAAGTTTAATAATGTTGAGCTTGAACGGTATGAAGATTCTCTCAAAGTTTATAGAGATTTGAAGAATGTAATAGATACAGCAGTAGAAGAAGCACAAGCAAAGGCTGAAATTACAGGGAAAATTAAAGGAAAAATTGAAGGGAAAATTGAAATTGCACAAATAATGCTTAAAAACAAAGAATCAATTGAAAAAATAAAAAACTACACCGGACTTTCAGAAGAAGAAATAAGTCAATTGAAAAAATAAAATAAATCAAACGAAGAAACTTATATAATGAAATCAAACTTTTATCCTGAAATACGCTCAACAACTGTTGTCGGGGTTCTCCGTGACGGTAAGTCCTCTCTTGGTGCCGACGGTCAAGTTTCGCTTGGCAATACTATTATGAAGCACTCAGCTAAGAAAGTTCGTAGGGTTTATAATAACTCAGTTCTTGTAGGATTCGCAGGAGCGACTGCTGATGCTTTTACTTTGTTGCAGCGATTTGAAGAAAAACTTGAACAACATAGGGGTAATTTGGAGCGTTCATCTATCGAACTTGCCAAGGACTGGCGAACTGATAGGTATTTACGTCGTTTAGAGGCAATGCTGATCGTTGCTAATTCATCAAAAATTCTGATAATCAGCGGAACGGGTGATGTTATTGAACCGGATGATAACATTGTAGCAATAGGTTCAGGTGGTATGTATGCCTTATCTGCAGCTCGTGCATTATATGCCCATACCGAACTTTCAGCACATGAAATTGTAGAAAAATCACTTACTATCGCCGGAGAAATTTGTATCTATACAAACAGTAACCTCACAATAGAAGACCTTTAAACTTATTTCTAATTCAAATGGCAAAAAGAAAAACTACAAAAAAAGCTACAAATCAAGCAACTTCTATTTCTTCTTTGGATTACCTTACTCCCCGACAAATTGTTGAAGAACTTGACAAGTATGTAATTGGACAAAACGCTGCTAAAAAAGCAGTAGCAATTGCTCTCAGGAATCGATGGCGCAGACAGCAAGTGATGGGTAGTATGCGAGATGAAATAATGCCCAATAACATTATCATGATTGGTCCAACCGGAGTTGGAAAAACTGAAATTGCGCGACGCCTTGCACGGCTTTCCGGTGCACCTTTTCTCAAAGTAGAGGCAACTAAATTTACAGAAGTTGGTTATGTAGGAAGAGACGTGGAAAGTATTATCCGAGATTTGGCAGATATTGCTGTAGCAATCGTCAGATCCGAAAAAACAGCCGAAGTCAGGCGTGAAGTGACAAAAGCTGTCGAGAAGAAAATTATTGACTTACTCTTACCTGCACTCAAACGGGGACCCTCCTTTGATACAACCACCGATTATGAAATAGAGCAAAATAAAACTGAACGAGATTTGCTTTTGGAGCAACTCAGAGCAGGTGAATTGGATGCCCGTATGATCGAAATCGATGTCGAAATCGACTCAATGCCATCAATGCACATTATGGGACCGTTCAATCTGGAGGAAATGGGGATTGATATTAAAGAAATGTTTGGCAATGCAATGCCCAAGAAAAATAAAAGGCGTAAAGTATCGGTAGCTGAAGCCAGAACAATTCTTGAGGAAGAAGAAACCGATAAAGTCATTGACCACGAAAAAGCAATTAACGAGGCAATCGCAAGATGTGAAAGTTCAGGGATTGTTTTTTTGGATGAAATTGACAAGGTAACATCAAAATCTTCAGAAGGGTCTTCCCCATCAGTTTCACGTGAGGGTGTTCAACGGGATTTGCTTCCGATTGTCGAGGGTTCAACAGTCAATACTAAGTACGGCTCTGTAAAAACCGATCATATACTCTTTATTGCCTCAGGTGCGTTTCATGTATCAAAACCAAGTGATTTGATACCCGAGCTACAAGGAAGATTCCCTATTCGTGTTGAGTTAAGCAATCTGACTGAAGATGATTTTGTAAAAATCCTCACAATTCCTGAGAACGCATTGATTAAACAATACCAAGCACTTATGGAATCCGAAGGTATTACACTCGAATTTTCAGAGGATGCTATCAAAAAAATTGCTTCGATTGCTGCCCAAGTAAATGAAGAGGTCGAGAATATCGGTGCACGTCGATTACATACAATTCTTACTGCACTTTTGGACGATATAATGTTCAATGCACCGGATAAATTGGATGAAAAATTGGTGATCATTACTGAGCAGACTGTTGGAGATAAACTGAATGCGATTGTGAAGAACGTGGATTTGAGCAAGTTTATACTGTAATCTCAAACTTTCGATGAAGGGCAAAGAGATGACAGAACACATTTTTCACATTTTGGACGACGGGCTATACAAATTGCTCTTCCGTGACTGATAATCAAGTGGGTAAACATTGTCCATTTTTCTCGGGGAACACTTTCCATTAATTCGCGTTCAATTTTTTCAGGATTCGTACTACTTACAATACCCAACAGATTGCAAATACGGGTTACGTGAGTATCAACAGTAACTCCCTCGTTTTTTCCGAAAGCGTTTCCAAGAACAACATTAGCTGTTTTGCGTCCGACACCTGAGAGAGAGTGAAGCTCTTCCATTGTCTGAGGGATTTCTCCTCCGAAACGTTCGATAAGCTGAGCACAACATAATTGAATATTTCGTGCTTTGGCTTTGTAAAATCCTGTTGAATAAATATCATGCTCAAGTTCTTCAGCCGGAACAAGTGTAAAATCCAAAGGTGTTCTATATTTTTTGAAAAGTGTTTGAGTAACTATATTTACCCTCTCATCGGTGCATTGGGCAGAGAGAATAGTAGCAGTTAGCAACTGAAAGGGATTTTCGTGAGTAAGAGCACATTGAGCGTTAGGATAAACCTCTTCAAGTCTTTTTATAATTTCAGGAATTAATTTTTTCATAATTTAGGTTCAGTTTTAAAAAACTTTTAATGTGTACTTATTTTTGCAAAATACACATTTTTTTGGCAACAGCATCCTTTGTAAAAAACAGATTTCTATGCAATTGCCGATTGATTTTTCTCTTATATTTATTCAGGTAACTTTTACATTACCATAATGTTATACCTGTAAAACCCGGTCTGCAAACTCTCTGTTAACGTAGTAATTATATATGGAAATATTGAATGAATCTTATGCGTTTGACAAGCAATTTACTTTTTATTTTCTGTATTATTATCAGCTTGGTTTCCTGCAATGCCGGTTTGGAGCCAAACAATTCCCACTCCCCAATAGGAAAAACATACCTATCGGGAACAATTACCTACAAGGGTGGAAAAGACAACTGGAAATTTGCTAAAGATTCCATTGTTTCTATCCGCGTAGTTGCATTCAAACATTATCCTGACAGTTCAGGAATTCTTAACGATATCCTCTCGGGGAATGCTTTCTTTACCACTGAGAGCTTACCTTTTTTTGTTGACTCATCCTCTTATTCAATCGAAATTGCGGCACTTCGTGTTGAATTGCTTTATATAGGAGTTGCTCAACAATATGGTGCGGATTTAACGAAACAGCAACGAGTAATCGGTCTCTATACATTGTCTGGAGATAACACCAAACCATCCTCAATAACAGTTGAAAAGGATAAAATCAACCGAGCGGATATATTTGTAGATTTTGAGAATTTACCTCCTCAACCATTCTAAAATGAAATACTCTATGAAAATTGTTCTCAACGGTTTACTCACATTAATATTAATTCTATTTTCTACAAATGCTGTATGTGCAAAAGGCGGATGTGTAAAGGGAGTCGTGCAAGATTCTCTAAGTGATGCTCCGCTCGTTGGTGCCGTAGTTCGCATCGAAACAACTGCCCGGGGTGCTAATGTAAATAAATCGGGTGAGTTCTTTATTACTGCTATTCCTGCAGGAAATTACATTCTTACAGCTTCGCTAATCGGATATCTTCCTGCTAAAATTCCTGTTGTAATTCGAGACGACGATACTCTTAATCTTAACATTTCACTTCGTGCTCAAGCTGTACGTTCAGCAACAATTATAGTTTCTGCAAGTAAGCACGCACAATCGGTTCAGGATGTTCCGATTAGTATTTCTGTTGTTGAAGCAAAGCAACTTCAAGAGCGAAATATTACCAAAATTGATGATGCTCTTCGGTACGTTCCTGGTGTAAATATGTCACGTGATCAGGTAAGTATCAGAGGTTCGTCCGGTTTTGCGCTTGGATTGGGTTCGCGCGTTGCTTTGCTTTTGGATGGATTCCCGATGCTTTCAGGTGATAATGGAGATATGAAATTTGATGCTCTCCCTTTTATTAATGTTGAGCGGGTAGAAGTAATAAAGGGAGCAGGTTCAGCACTCTATGGAACAGGTGCTTTGGGAGGTGTGGTCAGTCTCTTTACCAAAGAGCCGACCGATACACAGGATATTCGTATTCGAGCTTTCGGTGGATTTTATACACAGCCGAAATATGAAGGATGGCGAGTGTTTGATTCTCCGCCTGAAGAATACGGATTTGATGCTTCTTTTGTTCAAAAGTTTGGCGATGTAAGTGTAACAGTCTCAGGCGGGACTAAATACGATAAGAGTTATCGATTATTTGATGACTCAAAACGTTGGAATTTCTATACAAAACTTGGTTTTGCCTTATCGCAGCGAACCTCTCTTTCGGGTTTTATCAACGCTGCCGGAGAAGATCATGCAAATTGGGTATTTTGGAATAGTTTGGATAGTGCTACACGTCCGCCAACAAACACAAATTTGAATGAACGTGTCAATTCTCAAAAACTTGCTTCTGCAATTGAACTTAAACATTTCTTCAATGATGAAGTGTTCTTGATAGTGCGAAGCGGGATTTATTCGACTGATTTTCATAATGAAGGCTTGCTCGACGGTGTTCAAGAAATTAATTCCAAAGCTACAGTTTTTAATTCGGAAGCTCAGCTTTCTGCTAAACTGAGCCGAGACTTTTTTCTTACAAGCGGATTGAATGCCACTTTTAACGCAGTAGAATCTCCTATTTATGGATCTCCAAAGCAAAATATTCTGTCTGCTTATACTCAAGTTGAGTACTCAGGGGTGCGTAGATTTATCTTTACTATAGGTGGACGATTTGACGGTGAAAAAACAGACAGTGCAGAGCAAAACATTCAATTTAACCCAAAGGCCGGTATTTCGTATAACTCACCGATAGGCATACAATTCCGCGCGTCGATGGGACGCGGTTTCCGTGCACCGATGGTTGGTGAACGTTTCGCTGCATTGAGGTTTCAGGGGATAACGGTTGTACCCAATCTTGCATTATTACCGGAAGAAAGTTGGTCTTTCGAAGGTGGCATGAGTCATGAATTCGACTTAGGTGAATCTCCGTGCTCAATTGATATGAGCTATTTTCAGAATGAACTTTTTCAATTGGTCGAGCCGGTATTTATTTTAACGGGAGCAACTCCTAATATCAAATTTCAAAACATAACCCGAGCCAGAATACAGGGCATGGAAGTTTCGTTTAAAAGTTTCATCAATAAAATTATCGGGTTGGAAACTTCTCTGACACTTATGAATCCAAGAATATACGAATTGGATGTTCCCCTTGCCTTTAGGTCTCCTGCTCTATGGTACACAAAACTCTATGTGCCTATAGGCAGTGGATTTGAAGTACAGGCAGATTATCGGTTTATTGCACGGGTAGAGCAAATTGATCCTCAAATTGCAGAAGTCAACTCGAAATTGAAGGTTATCCCTGATGCAGAAGCACGAGTTGCGAGCCATGTTTTGGATGCACGTCTGATGTATAATCTCAAGGATTCGTTTGACACCCCGATTACTCTTACTCTTAA
>JACPWH010000044.1:0-2197 GCA_016197185.1 Ignavibacteriota bacterium | reverse complement strand
CTCTTAACGGGAAAAATATTTTGGATTACTATTATGTGGAGATTATGGGTAATCTTGCTCCTACCAGGAGTATCACGTTACAGATAGAAGCGAAATTGTAAGATAAGGATATAGAAATAATCTGATTATAAAAACGGCATCCTATTAATTTGGATGCCGTTTTATTTTTAATCTATATGTGATACTATTTCTTCAGTGTCCCTTTGAACGTATAAAGAATATCCTTCTGTCCCGTTTTTGTCCATAAGCATGTACCTTCAATTGTTGTTCCGGTAACTGTACCCTGCCATTTCATAGTTCCTTCCTTCTTGCTGGTTTCAGTTATTTCAAATTTAATCCCGCTGCCTGCACCGGTAGTAGTCGTATAAGTACCTCCATAGAAGCCATATTTAACACATTCCTTGGATACAAATTTTCCATTTTTGAACGACATCGTACAATTATCAGCTCTTTTTCCATTATCAATCAATTCACCCACAAAAGTTTTGCCGTCTAATGCTTCTTTCGCCTTTGTAGATACAAAAATTACCATACAAGATACTATCAATACAATTGATAGAACCAAGCCACGAGCTGTAATAATAGTTTTCATACAAAACTCCTTATAAAAATATAACAATATTACACAATCATTATACAGATCTACTTTCTAAACAAAATTAATATTTATATCATCCCTATACAATTTTATTTTTCGAGCGGCTTCGTATTACTACCATAGCTGCCAAAATTGCCCCTGCCAATCCACTTGTACATAACAGTCCTGCAATCCAAGCGGGTGTTCCATCAGGCAATTCGCCTGTATTATTTACAGATAAATTGATTGCAATTACTGCAATAGCATTATTCAAAAAATGAACTATAACCGATAAAGCGAGAGAACGCGTTGAATATGCTAGCACACCAAGATATACCCCTATTATTACCAAACTTACAACATCTGTCGGGTTAAAGTGAATTATCCCGAAAATTACTCCTGTCCATAGGATCGCTCGTTTAGGTGACCATAACTGCTCTAAAGATCGTTGCATCAATCCTCTGAACAACACCTCTTCACTCACAGCCGGAATTATCGCACCTATAGCAATCCCTTTTATCATATTCAAGGTCCCACCACCACCCAAAAGTTCGGTATATATTTTCTCCATTTGATTCTTCATTTCTTCAAACAGAGCAATGATGCTTTCAGGAATAAATTGATTTTGAACAGTAGAAAAACTCCCGGCAAATAATTGTATCGCCAATATTCCAGATATACCTGCAATCCATTGTATGGATGTTGTATCCCCCCCGAGTCTCAGTAATTCCTTCCTGCCGAGAGGTGAATACTTCATTGCAATTAAAGTTGGGACAAGCATAAATACAACTTGTCCAATCCCTTGCAGAAGCCACAACCACTCTTTACTTTCTGTTAAGATCATTATTCCAGCCAAACCTCCACCGAATAATTGATACATAAAAAATATCCCTAAACCAACCCCTAACCCATACATCAAATGATTGAAATGCTTTTGTATGAATGTACCATCACTCCCGTTTTGTTCATTGAAATCGCTCATATTTTCTCAGTTTATTTTGTAATTTCCTAAAAATTATTGTGTGTAAATTTGCTGTAAGCAATACATCAACTATCTGCTGATAAATTTGTGAAGATTATTGTGGCAGTAATGTATTTACAGTGTTGCTTCAAACAATTTCAGACAAAACCCGCATTTTCGGAGAGGTTTTGTTTAATTCTATAATTGGGGAGATAGTATATGAAAGTTTATGATGCTCATCATATAAGGAATATAGCCCTGCTTGGACACGCAGGTTCAGGCAAAACTACACTTGCCGAAACTATGCTTTTCGAATCGGGTGAAATTTCGAGACGTGGTACAGTAGAAGAACGAACAACTGTTTCGGATTATCATGATATAGAACATGAACGAGGAACATCTGTTTATGGCTCGGTAATGTTTGCAGAATGGCGCGATTACAAGATTAATATTATTGATACTCCGGGCTATGATGATTTTATAGGGGAAGTTGCCTCTGCACTTCGGGTAGTAGATACCGGGATAATGGTTCTGAATGCCCAAAACGGAGTAGAAGTAGGAACAGAGATTATTTGGAAATACACCGAAAAATTCCATACACCGATAATTTTCGCTGTTAATAAACTTGATGTTGACCAGTCGAAATTCAACCTTACAGT
>JACPWH010000043.1 GCA_016197185.1 Ignavibacteriota bacterium | reverse complement strand
CCGGGTATCACTGAGGAAGATAAGTTAAAATTATTTAATAAATTTGCACGACTTTCTGCTCATCCTACCGACGGAGAACATTCTACGGGTCTTGGTCTTGCAATTGTCAAAAAAATTGCCGAGGCGATGGACGGGTCAGTATGGTGCATAAGTGAGTTTGGCAGTGGCTCTACTTTTATAGTTGAATTACCTTCAACTGAATAATACAATGAGATTTTGAGTATGAAAAATGAACTTCAAACGATGGAACTCGAACTCTTCGCATCTGAAAAAGATATCGAACGGGTGGATATTCTTAATCGTTATTCCGAAGAGATGCTCAATCCCGATGTGTACCTTTCAATGCAGCTTGCTAATGATGCGAAGCAGCTGTCTATTAAAATAAATTACAAGATTGGACTTGCCCAAGCTACAAACTTTATTGCTGCTTGCTATTACCGGCTTACCGAAAATCAAAGGGCAATTGAATCGGCTGAAGAAGCATTGGCTCTATGTTTGGAAACAGGCAATGATATAGGTGCTGCTTTTGCATTGAATACAATTGGTGCAACTTCGATAATCATAGGCGACCATGTTCGTGCATTAGAGAGTTTCATGCGAAGCTTATCGATTCGCACCAATATAAACCATCAGCACGGAGTTGCCACCTCCCTCATGAATATCGGCAACGTGTATCAGGCACTCGGCGATCAATCTCAAGCTCTTGAATACTACCTGAGAAGTTTATCACTCCGTGAACAAATCGACGATAAATCCGGCATTGGAACATCACTCACCAATATCGGCAATTGTTATGTGGTTTTTGGCGAATTAAATGTTGCTTTGGATTATTTTTACAAGAGTTTAGAGATCAAAGAAAATCTTGGTAACAGGCAAGGCTTGATCGGTACTTTAAATAGTATTGCCGAAGTGCATCTGGCTCTGCAAAACAATGAGAAATGTATTGAATTTGCACAGAGGAGTTACGATCTTTCTGTTGAAATGAACAATAAGCTCGGTGAGTCAAACGGTTTGCATTATATTGGTCAGGCATTAGAGCAGCAGAATGATTTTTCGGAAGCATTGGATTATTATACCCGCAGCCTTACGATCCGTCGTGAAATTCATAATCCTGCGGGTGAAGCTGCTTCGCTCCTTGCTATCGGTATCCTGCTAACTAAACTCGGGGCAGTAGATACTTCACTCTCGCATTTGTTCAATTCTCTTAAAATTGCAGAAAACATCCAGTCAAAAATACTGATGTACAAGGCAAATCAAGCACTTGCCGACCTCTATCATCAAATGGGGGATTTTGCAAAGGCATATATTTATTTCAAGGAATTTTTCCGTTTAAAAGAAGAAGCACTTGGCGATGAAGCCCAGAAAAACATAAAGAATTTACAAGCCATTCATCAAGTAGAGCAAGCGAGGAAAGAAGCGGAAATTTACCGTATTCGAAATATTGAACTCGCCGAATTGAACCGTAACCTGCTGGAACTTAATAATGAGAAAAATGAGTTTCTCGGAATTGCTGCCCATGATCTCAAAAACCCGCTTGCAGGAATTATGCTTACTGCTTCTACCGTGAAACAGTATTTCCGCCAGATGCCCGAAGATGAAGTTATAGGTCAGATGGAGGCTATCGAAAAGACAGCAGACAGAATGCGAAAAATAATCATTAATCTGCTGGATATTTTTTCACTTGAATCGGGTAAATTCAACTTATCTGTCAAGCACTTCGACTTGGGGAATGTGACATATTCCTTAGTTCAGGACTTCCGTACAAGAGCCTCTGTGAAAGATATTGTGATTGATTTTATTTCTCCTGCAAATCCGGTTTATGTTCTCGCAGATCAAAATGCTACGATAGAAATTCTCGAAAATCTCATCTCGAATGCACTTAAATTTTTGCATAGGAACGGACGTATCTCTATTCGGATTTCTCTCAGGGAGAAATATTCTGCTGCTCGAGTTGAAGTAATTGACAACGGACAGGGACTTTCTGATGACGATAAGCAAAAACTATTCGGAAAATTTGCGAGGCTTTCTGCCAGACCAACCGGAGGTGAAGAATCAACAGGATTGGGACTCTATATTGTAAAAAAATTAGTGGAAGCAATGAACGGCAGAATTTCTTGTGAAAGCGAGTTTGGGAAAGGCTCTAATTTTATAGTGGAATTACCTTTATAAGACGTGATATTGTAGAAGCAAACACCCCCGTTCATTGCAGATGAATGGGGGTGTTTTGTATAAAAACAGGCACGAGTAAAATCAATCAACCTTACTAATCATTTTAGCAGGTAGTTTCACCCCGTTTACAGTCAGTTGTAAATAATATACACCGTTTGCAAAATTTTTGAAATCAAAGTCGTAATTCTTACCGCCGCTTGTAAATTTCTTTACTTCCGATACAATGGTTTCGCCTGTTGCTGAAGTAATCAAAAAACTGATCTCTGCCTCTTGCTTTACCATAAATTCTATATGGAAAAGACCTGTTATAGGCATTGTCGGGAATTTGGTATAAGAGAACAAAGGGGAAACTGTAGGGGTTTCCTCTTGTATGTTCGTTGAACCTTGCAAGTTCTCAGGTTTTTTCGACCAGTTTTTATTGTCATACGTAAATAAAGTTTGCCCCTTTGAATTCAAATATGTCGTCATTTGGGGCTTTGTTTCCTTTACAAAACTTGGAAGAGGAGATTGCTTATCACCTGTAGCTTTTCGAGTTAGATAGAACACACCTTCATCATTAAAGGTAGTTATCCGTGAACCATCAGTTCTCTCGAAAGTATATGTAGTCTGATGATCAATCAGCTTTCCACCGAATGGTGCCTGTTCCCGTGTCTGCGATATTGCAGACAGAGACGTTACGACCATTAGGCAAACAAATAAAATTAAAAATTTCATAATATTCTCACTGTATTAATAAATGAATATTTTTTTAATAAATGATTTATCCTTAAAGTTGACAGAAACGAAATACATTCCGGCTGCAATGCTATTATGAGCAAGACTTACTTTGTATTCCTGTCCAACGGCTCCGTTGAAATTTTCCGAATACACTTTGCACCCACGGACATCGTAGATTGCAAAACTTTCCAACTCATAAGGCTTATCAACCGAAAGAGTTACCGTCACCCCATCGGAGAAGTCATTTGATGAACGGAGAACAAACGGCTCATCACTTCCTTGCTCCCCATGTTCTATGGCAGTTTGATTTGCATTATACCGTAAAGCTCCTAACCCGTCTATTATAATCCATAGACTACCGTCTTCTGTTGCCTCTATACGGCTTACAAAAGATGGATGCATTGGTGAGTACGTATTTCTCAAGCAATTACATGATAGGTCGCTCAGGTACTTAACTATGGAATCAATTTCAAAGAACGAACCGGATGAACTATATGTAGAAAATACGGTCAGATTATTTAAAAAATTCATACCGTCAAATTGCTTTAATGTCAGATCAGAATGTACTTTGTTCATAACAATAGCTCCTCCAATCCATACTTGACCGATTTTATCTTGTTTCAATGCTAAAATCGGATAGTAGGAAGAGTCACCTGCAATAAACTGGCGTGAATAATTATATCGCATCGGTACTTTCACCGAATGCCAACTATTATCCGGCTTCCAAACAGCAGCACCATAATCATCTTGTACTCCACCATAAAATGCGAACCAAACATTACCTTCTTTATCCTCAAAAATATCATCAACATGAACTCCACCCTTGAACTTATCTGTCTCACTGAGTGAATGAGGATTATAGAGTGTCTGTATTGTTTTCGAATCGCCGTTATGAGTATCATAAACCAAAAGATTATTCTCATAGAATTGGGATTCTCCGGGTCGATAGATATGAACCAAGAGTTTTCCATTTCTCAAGAGAAGAATGCCACCGTCTGAAGCCAAACCCGAAAGTCCTCCTTCAGTAGTATCAATAGTTGAAAACGAAGTACCGTCAAATTTCATTAAGACTGTTGTGTATCTGTCAATAATTTTAGTCTTATCGTCATAATAAAACTGTTTTGGGTATTCTGCCGTAACATAGGCATTGCCTTCAGGAGTAAATACTATATTCGTAAATTCTCTTCTGTCGGCAAATTCATCGTCAATTGAATGTTTCATCCAATTAGTCCCGTCATACTTATAGAGACCCAATTTTGCGCAGAACCAAATATTACCTTGCTGGTCGAACGCAATACATTTACCGGTATGAGATTCAATTTTTATAGTATCATAATTTCCACTTTGATTTTTTATATACAACGGAATAACATTCCACTGGAGTCCGTCGTAATATTCAATCCAATTACCATTATTATTATAGCCCAACAAACAAATCTTGTTTTGATATGTTGCCGAAGCTAAATATGTTATTGAGCGCATAGCATTCTTTTCAACCGTTACTGCGCCTGAGGTTGAATTAAATATACTTATGGAAGCAATAAGTACTAATAGTATGTTTCTCATAGATTCTTTCTGATAAACGTTTTGAAATTAATCTCCGTCTCCCTGACAACCATCATTGCAAGGTATATTGGCTCCTGTTTTCCAATCTTGGCATGTTCCGGCTTCTGAGCACATTGCGCCGGGTGCAGGTCCACGGGTAACATTTGATATAATATAGTTCATACCTCCCCACAGAGGATCCAATCCTATACATATATTATAATTTTTTTGACAGCAGATAGTTCCGCAGGGTTGCCATTTATATACATCCACATACGTAGTTCCGCCAATTGTATAACGTGTGGGATGCGGTCCTACCCAGCAATTATCGCAAGTTTCAGGAGTATTACTGAGGGGGAAACTACATTTTACCCATACTCCGCAACGAGCAGTATAAAATTTCACAAACGGTAAACCCGGACCAGGGTCGCACTCGGGGATAGGAATCCCTGCAGCAATTAACTGGCCAATTAGAACAGATAGAGCCATGTGTTCAGTCATTGCTTTTGCTCCGTTAAAATCAGTTTCGTAGTTCGATCCCGACGCAAAGAAATTAGCATTGGTCATGCTTATTATATCAAGCACACATTCAATCTGACCACCGCAATTTCTCCAATGGATTGTGTACTTAACAGTAAATGGCGCATAATTATGTGTTGTAGTATAGTCATGCCACACTTCAGTACATGGAGATGTATAACATGGAGTTGGCGGTTGGGCAGCTGATTGTTGTACAATTATGGAACTAATTATTGCAAAGAATAGAATAACGAATAGAATGAACTTTTTCATTGGAATACCCCAATAAAAGTAAAACATATTTTTAGTTATTGAACTTGTTTAGTTTTTTAGACCTTATCATATCACCCGGACAGCTTTTTCTTTAGCTGTCGGCAAAGTTTTATGATTTATCACAGTTCCTCAAAAAACCTAAACTAGTTCGATATAGTTTTTTAAGGAGATGATGTAATTACAAAATCTAAACACTAAATCTCGTTTCACTCGTTGGGCAAAGTATGGAAATCATGAGCAGAGTGAAGATGCTCACCTATTCAATACATTATCCAACACGAGAACTACAAACAAAATTATTATTTGATTTGATTAAAAACAAGGGGAGCGCACGATTTCAACGCACGATTTCAACGTACAATTTCAACGCACAATTTCAGCGCACGATTTCAACGCACGATTTCAACGCTAGGAAGGTATAATTTAAGTCCGGTTACGGTTTTCGTACTTTCTTTTATAACGGCGGGGTTCGACGGCACCCTCAACAAATGTATAAATTCGGTCATTCAAGCAAAAAATACGACGCAGCCGTTCAATCTCATGGGCTGTATCTTTTGCTTCAAGTAGTAATAACCTGCACTGGGATGGTGGGCAGTCTAATCGACGGTGGAAGGCATCACGTAGGGTTTTGCAGGATACGAAACCAACTTCAGAGTATAGCAAATCAATTTCGTCACCATCTGCAAGTCGCTCCAAAGCAGCAGCTACTCTTACAATCTCCAGAAGGTCATGTATAGAGCATTTGTACTCACGCTTTACAAGTGTACGGCTATGCGTAGGGGATTGTCCGATTGTACAGTGAACAGTATTAATGTCGAATGTTGATTTACGATAATTGTTTTGAATACAACTTACTATTTCTGTTAGTGCCATAGATACACCTCAACAATTATAAATTTCTTACATTAGAGTACCTGTTTTACTTTTTTGTTCGCGTTTCATTATTGCTTTATTATCAGGCAAAAGTTTATATATAAACAGCTCGGCGACGATAGATTTATCAGCTTGCCTGGTCAGTGGGAATTTACCATGCGGCACGACTCTATCTCTCGCCACCAAATCTGTATTCATATTCTGTTTTTGTATGTTCGCTATTATGCTGATTATCATATCAATTTTTGATGATTACACATCAGAATCTTCTAAAAAAACGACTCAAATGTTGAAAATAGTGATTGACAAACACAAATTACGACATAAAATCCTATAAAAAATGGAGAATGTTTAAAAAAAGTCAACCCGCCAAATCACAAAAAAACAGGTAAAATCGACAGGTACTTTTAGTAAAATTACAATGTTACTTATTTATAATTATATACTTATGCTAAATATCAAAATCGCAAAATTTAAGCAAAAAACACCCAATTCCGTCAGTTTTGATTTTAAAAATATTTTTTTATCAGCTTTTGCTCTGTTAACATTGAAATTTTGGGTAAGATTTACCTTGTTTTTCAAAAAACCTATTGATAAAAATTATGTAAAATTTGATTACCTACAAGAATCTCCTACAAATTTACGATTTGATTTCTTCCGTTCATTACTCATTTATTACTCAATTTTAAATTAAAAACTGTTTTCCGGTTAATTTCTCATTGAAATACTGCCTATTCTCCAAAGAAGTTGTTATCTATAGAATTTCCAGACCAACCGCAACTAATCCTCAAATTAACTGTTCACTTTTTTATGTGTAGATTTATCCTTAGTTTCGCCAATAGAAACTTCTCCTTTAAAAAACACTTTATATACTATCCTGTCTCGTACCATAAGCATTATGATTAACCGTATAATCTGCTATCTGATATTTGTATTTACCCCCCTTTCAGTGTTTGCTCAATCTGCTCCTCCCCTTTCGGGTTTGAAAGCACTTGGCGCGCCAAACAATCCAAAAGTGGAAGTAGCATGGAATCGTTATTATGATTGGAAAGGTGTTACGGAAATCGTGCAACGTATGGCGGCTGCCTATCCAAATTTATGCACAGTCGAGTCTATCGGTAAATCTTTTGAAGGGAGGGATTTGTGGGCAATCACTATAACCAACCGTGAGACAGGCAAGGATACCGAGAAACCTGCTATGTATGTAGATGCCGCTATTCATGCCAATGAGATTCAAGCAGTAGAAGTTTCTCTTTATACCGCTTGGTATCTGCTTGAAACCTACACCACAAACTCTTTTGTAAAAGAACTTGTAGATACCCGTACATTCTATATTATCCCCGGAGAAAGCCCGGACAGTCGTGATAAATTCATGCATTCTGCTGCCAATCCCCATGCACCGCGTTCCGGTCAGGTACCTCGTGATGATGACGGCGACGGACTAATGAACGAAGATGCCGCCGATGATTTGAATGGTGATGGGCAGATTACCCAAATGCGCATTAAAACTGACGGAGGGCGTTGGAAAATATCACCTGACGACAGTCGCCTGATGATTCGGTGCAAACAGGATGAAGTGGGAGACTACGAAGTATTCCAATCCGAAGGATTTGATAATGACGGCGATGGGCTAATAAACGAAGACGGAGATGGCTACTATGACCCTAACCGGAATTGGGCTTGGAATTGGCAACCGCACTACAAGCAATTTGGAGCGGATTATTATCCGTTCTGCTTACCCGAAACGCGAGCAATATCTCAATTTATCGCTGCGCATCCGAATATTATCGGCGGGCAGTCATTTCATAATGCAGGAGGAATGATACTTCGAGGACCGGGAGCAAAGGAAGATGTTATCGAATCAAACGACGGTGAATTATTCGACCTTTTGGGCAAAAAAGGAGAGGAACTACTCCCGGGCTATCGGTTTATGATTACATGGAAAGACCTATACAGCGTTTTTGGCGGAGAAAACGATTGGATGTATGCCACGCAGGGAATCCTCCCATTCACCAACGAACTTTGGACACCGTTTAATATGTTCCGTCAAAAGCCGGATAAGGATAATTTATTCGGTGATGACGAGCAGCAATATCTCTTTGACAAGACACTTCTTTTCGGTGATGCGATTGTTCCGTGGCAGGAGGTTGATCATCCGCAATTAGGGAAGGTAGAAGTTGGAGGCGTGAAAAAGACATTTACACGAATGCCTCCTTCGTTCCTGCTTGAAGAAGAATGCCACCGCAATATGGCATTTGTTTTTTGGCACGCTTACAATCTTCCCAAACTGAAAGTTTTGGACGTAAAAACCAAACCGCTCGGATCGGATTTGACAGAAGTAACCGCCACTATACTTAATGAACGCTCTATCCCTACACGTCTTGCGGTGGATGTAAAAAACAATATTACACGTCCCGATTGGGTTACACTCAAGGGCGGCACAGCCATTACCGGTGGTATCCGCAATTCACGCTATGACAAGACATTCACAGAGCAAAAATCACGTCCGCAACGGCTGGAAGTGCCTTCTGTTCAAGGCAGCTCAACAGTAATTGTTACATGGATTGCCAAGGGGACGGGACCGTTTTCGATTGATGTGGATTCGCAGAAGGGCGGGAAGGTTAGCGGGGCGGCGAGGTAATGATTTTTAATAGAAATTTACGATGAAAAACATAACTTTTCTGTTCGGAGCAGGAGCATCTATTCCTGCGGGTATGCCAACAACTTATGATATTTCTGAAGAGGTATTTGAAGGATGGGCAAATTGGTCTTTTCACCAATTTGATTGTATCCAATGGGTTTGTAGTAAATCATCTAACAATTTAAGAAACTCAATAGAACAATATTTTCCTGACAATGATTATTTAGAGCGTCAAGATTATCCTCGTCGAGTAAGCATATTTCTGAATTTGATAAGAACAGAATGCGAACAATATTATAGAATAATATCTTCAAAATCAATCTATACCAATTATGAAGAGATATTTGATATTATTAACAAATGTTTTATGCATCATCAAGAAACATTGACAATCCGGCTGTTGGGGCTTTACTGATGAAAATCAAGCGGTTAAGTTCTCATTTACATAGAACTAATTCTAATTTTGAAGAACTCTGTAGAGACAGTATGTCTTTTATTAAGAGTGTAATACGAAGATATTTATCTAAAGAGAAAATTAGTTGTAAAGACTATTTTCGTTTTATTCAAGACTTAAAAAATGAAAAAGGGATAAAGCTGCAAGGTATTACTACTCTTAATCACGACGAAATTCTTGAAGCATTTTTTAGAAAACGTCTTATTGAATTTGCTGATGGTTTTAATTTTGAAAGTAAAGAAGGTATTAGAGAGTGGAATCCAAAAATCTTTAGAAAAGGCAAAAAATTAGTTTATCTAAAGCTACATGGTTCTGTTAATTGGAGTTCTATTTATGTTGACAAAGGTAAAGTTGAGAATTTAGTTAATGTATCTTTTGAAGATTACAAGCAAGAAGATAGAGATGGGTATAGGTTTAGGTGGCAAGGAAAAAACTACAAAGAAGCAGAACAACTTTTCCTAACAGGAACAAATGATAAATATTTTCAATATCAATATGGGGTATACATTGAATTGTGGCAGCAATTTGATAGAATCTTATCAAAAACAGATATACTTATTTGTATTGGATATGGTTTTGGAGATAATGCGGTGAATTTACGAATTATCGATTGGATAGGTAAAAAGAGCGGTAGGAAACTACTTGTAATAGACATAGGAGAATACGAGAAAGGTAAAGATAATGCAAAAGGCGCAATTCAAAGTAGGTTACCTGAATGGAAAAGAGATAGGAAAATGATATGGCGAAAAAAAAATATTCAGGATTTAACTATAGAAGAACTAATGAAATATATTATTATTGCAACGCATCCATTTACAATAACAATTGAACAGGAAAACGATGGCTTCATTTCCCTATGCCCCGAACTTGATATAGCCAGCCAAGGTGATACTATTGAAGAAGCCAAACATAATTTGCAAGAAGCAGTAGAGCTATTTTTTGAATACGCCTCCGAAACAGAAAAAAGTAACCGAATAAATCCAAATATCACCTGAATACCATTCGTCCATATTCACCATTTCGTTGGCAATGTTCCCGAATCTTCGTAATATTGTGAGTATTATTCCAAATCAACACAAAAATTAGAATGACTTACTACAACAACATATTAGAACTTATCGGCAATACCCCGCTTATCAAACTCAACAAAATGGCAGAGGGAATAGAAGCTACTATCCTACTAAAAATGGAAAGCCGTAACCCCGGTGGCTCAGTAAAAGACCGGGTGGGTGTAGCAATGATTGAAGCTGCCGAACGCGACGGACGGCTAAAGCCCGGTGGGCTGATAATAGAACCGACAAGCGGTAATACCGGTATCGGGCTTGCACTCACAGCGAGATTGAAGGGCTATCGCTGCTTGTTTGTAATGACTGACAAAGCATCCGGTGAGCGGGTAAAATACCTTAAAGCACTCGGGGCTGAAATACTCGTAGTATCGTCTGCAGCAAAATCAAGTTCACCTGAATATTATTTCAATACAGCTCAACGGCTGGCATCGGAACTTCCCGATGCGGTCATGCTCAATCAGTATGATTATTATGCAAATCCACAAGCTCATGAAACGGGGACAGGTCCTGAAATTTGGCGGGATACAGAAGGCAAAGTAACACATTTCATTTCGGGAATCGGTACAGGCGGCACCATCACCGGAACTGCACGGTTTCTGAAAAAAAAGAATCCTGCAATTAAAGTTATAGGCGCAGATCCTACCGGTTCTTCTATTAAAACGTTCAAGGACACAGGAAGGCTTGTGGAAGCATTACCCTATTTGGTAGAAGGCGTGGGACAAGAGCGTATTCCGGGTAATCTGGATCTGTCATTAGTGGATGAAGTAATGAACATTTCGGACAAAGAATCATTCATGACAGCACGCCGTTTGGCACTTGAAGAAAGCGTATTCTGTGGCGGCTCCTCAGGTATGAATCTTGCTGCAGCTTTGCGGGTAGCAAAGACATTACCTAAAGAAGCAGTTATAGTAGTGATAATCTGTGATACAGGGGAAAGATATTTAACGAAGCATCATTCTGACGAGTGGCTCAAGGAAAAAGATCTTTTAGAGGTAGATATTTCACTCAAAATGGCAGTTCAGGGAAAATCCGCTTCTAAAAATATTCCTCCAATTGTATCCGTCTCTCCAAATCAGACAGTTGAAGAAGCTTTGCAATTGATGAGTAACTACGAATTATCAGAACTTCCTGTTGTTGAAGGTGATAAAGTGGTCGGTGCTGTTCGTGAAAATAAATTGATGGGGAAAGTTATTGAGAACCGCGATGCAATGGCAGCTTTAATCTCAGAAACAATGGAAGAACCAATGCCCGTTTTGGACGCACACGAGGATATTCAGTCGGGAATTGCAGAACTAAAGGAGCATCCGGCAGTAGTCGTAAGAGAATTTGGTCGTCTTATCGGCGTTTTGTCTCGCCACGATGTTTTAGGATATTTATAAATTTGCTATAGTTAGCACAATCTAAAACTATTAAAATTTCGTACTATAGTTATCACCGGAGAAAAGTCTTGATTCCATTTATACTGTTATCATGGTTAGCAAAAAGCGGCTCGGAAGAAGATTCCGATTTGCTCTTGAGAATAGCCGACAGGGACGAGCAAGCTATTGAGGTTCTTTATGACAGATATTCTAAAGTTCTTTATAGTATTCTTGTTGCAATCTTAAAAAGTACGGAAGAAGCACAAGATTTACTACAAGAAATATTTGTTCAGATATGGCAAAAAGCTCCCTCGTTCGACATCTCAAGAGGGAATGTCTATTCTTGGATGGTGGCTCTTACGAGAAATCGTGCGATTGACCGCCTGCGTTCCAAGAGTTTTCGTGAGCGCAAGCAAGAACATTATGATTATGATATTGATTTAATTGAAGCAAGTTGCTTCCCAACCCCGTTGGACGCAGTTTTGGTTACAGAACGAGAAACTTTGGTACGTGATGCTTTCGGACAAATATCGCCTGACCAACAAATTGTTCTTCACCTTGCATATTTCGAGGGGCATTCCCAATCGGAAATTGCCGATTTATTACAAATACCGCTCGGCACGGTAAAAACGAGAACAAGGCAAGCGATGATTAAGTTGCACCAATTATTATTAGGAAAGTTATCACGATGACACCGCAACAAGAAGAATTTTTAGACCAATGCTCCGCTTTTATTATAGGCGGTTTAGATGAAAAAGAAGCAAAGCAATTCGCTGAATTTCTTGAAAGTACTGATGCTGACCGTCGTCGTGATTTCAGCAAATTAGTATGGACTGCAGCCCATCTATCTTCGATGAATACGCAAATAGAACCACCTAATTCGGTAAAGCAATCGTTGATGAACCGTATTCGAAACGAAAAAGACAGAACTGAAAACAATGAAGTTGCAGCAAAACCACATGAACCGCTTACGTTTGTACTGGCAAACGAAGGCAAATGGTTCCCTCATCCGTTGACAGCTGAAATTAAAGTCAAGTTGCTTTCTATCGAAAGGAAGCGCGGTTATGCTACAATTTTGATTGAAGTTCCACCCGGAGTTCGCTATCCCGAGCATCATCATCACGGAGCGGAAGAATGTTATGTGTTGGAAGGCGATCTTCATGTAGCAGGCAGGGTTTTAGGACCGGGCGACTTTCATCATGCAGATGCCGACAGCGATCATGGTGAACTTTATACAATTAATGGTGGAAGGGCATTATTAGTAGTAGCTATTGAGGATATTTTTATGAATGGGTAGGGAGATAGCATTTATTACTTGAATATAGCAATGTAAAAAAACGCGGCTTTCTTGAATAAGAAAAGCCGCGTTTTTTATGTTGCTATCCATCCGCTCTTACTTTGGATAGATAGGCGATGTTGACTCAGCAACATTTCCATACGCAGTAATTTCAATCGTAGGATTCTCGGGGTTTGTAGTTTTCATTTTCAATGAACCGTTGAAATATCCTTTTTCTTTAGGGGTGACACGTCCTATTATCTCAACTTCGGAACCTCCTTTTATAGTTATCGGCTTTTTAAGATTAACACTCAAGCCGTTCAATGCTTCGAAATCGGAAAGTGTAATGTCTTCTTTTGAAGTATTTTTAATGGTTACTTTTGCTTCGGATGTTTGTCCGGCTTTCAGATCATTAAATACAAAATATTGTGAGGGTGAGAATTGAATCGGGCGTACTACATCAGCTTTCAAATAGAGAATCTTTGTTGGAGCGGTTGCGTCGTTACTGGTAATAGTAACACTTTTGGTCAATACGCCGTTTGCGGCTCCAAGATTTAATGAAAGCTCAGTAGTAGCTGTTTCACCCGGTTGTAATTCTTTTTTATCAAGCTCTGCAGTCTTTGTACATCCGCATCCCGGATGAACATCCGTAATTTTTAGAACTTCCGTACCGACATTTTTAATTTTAACCACAGTTTTCAGTGGTGTATCTTTTGGAGATACTTTACCCCAATCATGGGTATCACCACCTACAATTTCGAGTTTTGGCTGTGCAATCATAGTGATTGCCATACAAGCAAATATTGCCAAACCTGTTGCAAAAAAACGTTTCATCTACCTAACTCCTTCTATAAAATAGTATAGTAAAAATAAAAAATGAATATTTCAATCTCATTCGCCAAAAATAGGTGATATTTAGGAATTTTCTACCTACTATTATATTTGACGATTATTATGTTTGTTATTGTATAATGATTAAAGATGAATAAGTATCACAATTCCTGCTGAAACATCCCAGCTTTTCCATGAAATTTTTGAAGAACGGCTCATTATAGGAAGCCCTACTATAATTTTAGGAGTTGCATATATCCCGCGTCCCAGTTCCATATCGTATCCTAAACCAATAATCGGTGCTATATAAAATGTGCGAATTGAGGTAAGTGGAACTTGAGCATACGAAAATGGTTCTGAAATAAATTCAACTGGAGTAACAACCGATTCTGTTTGCTCTACCGTACTTTTCAGAGAAATATCTCCACGAATTCCAGCTAAAATACCGATATGTGTCGGTGCAATTCTCCACTTAATACCACCAATTATTTCAATCGAATGAAATATGGATTTCATCTTGAATTCCCGAGTAAGAGAATATTCTTTTCCTCCACGTTTAAAAGGTTCAGGGTCGGTAATTGAACTAAAATTTACGGAAGAATATCTATAACCAGCTTCTCCCCAAATTGAGAGTACACCTGTTTGCCAATGCTCACCTGAAATTACGCCGGAGAAGCCTGTTTCTGATCCTGTTTTATAGTCACCACATCGATATTCTTCACCTAAAGAATAAATATCGGCAGAATGATACCCATAGAGAATCGCCGAGCCGCCTCCGCCAATAAACAAAACCGGAGAACTGCTTGGTAAACGTGAAGAATATTGCCAGTCGAAACCCTGTGCAGAAGAATCAAAAGAACAGATGAAGCACAGCATAATCGATACCACAAAGGGAATCATTTTTTGGGAATTAAGTACTCTACTAAAATTTTTAAGTTTCATCGAGTTACCACAATCGTTTGCATTGTATGAAACAAGCCTGATTGCATCACGCAATAATATACCCCTGGAGATAAATCCGAAACAGAAACAGCTGATTGGTATGTTCCGGGTTCAATAATACCTTCTGTGATTGTACTGACATCAGCACCAAAGGAATTAAACAGTTTTATACTCGTTTTTGAAGTATATGGTAATGAGTATTCAATAAAAGCTATTTGGTCAGTAGGATTTGAAGCATACGAACGAAGCTGGTATGCTGCCCCGCCGCTTAATACTTGACGATAAGTATTCCCGCATAATGAATCCAAACCAAAGGTGCCGCCTGTCGGGTCAACCCTAAAAATAGAAGCACAGTTTTCATTCCCGGCCTTGATTTACTTGCGAGAATAGGAATTTGAATTTTTCTTCCTGCACGAGCAGTTATTTTTTTAGGAAATGAGAGTGATACCGGGGGTGCATTCAAAGCCCTTCCAATCAAACGGATGCGAGTTGTATCATTAGGGTCGTTGGAAGTACCGCCTGAATTTGTGGCAATCAAAAGCTCGGCAGTATATTCTCCAGAATCTGCCGGAGAGAATGTGATGTCAAGTGTGCGGTCTTGATTTGGAAGGATTTCAGCATCAGGAGCTGAAGAAGCAAATACACCGGTAGGTCGAACCGATACAGAATTAATCTTAAGGGGTGCATTACCTATATTGCTCATTAACAAATTAAATGGTTTTCCCTGAACAGGGCATGATTTGTCGTATGGCAAAAAAACTGAATCAATAAGAATTGTATTGTTGGTTACATTCCGAAGTACAAGTGTTGGTTTTGCTGCACTGGCAACAATATGAATTGTTTTTTTCTTTGCTGAATCGGGCGCACTTGCAATTCTGCTTCGGATATTACTTCCAATTTCATAATCTACAGTAAAACTCCCTGATTCTATTGGTTTGAAAATTATGATTGCAGTATCGAGTTCACCTTCCGAGTTTAATAATTTAGGGCGCAAATCATGATCATCTCTAAATTTTTTAAGGATATAGAATTGTGCTTCATCCTTACCTGTTAAGTTCTGTGAATCAATCCCGAATGGAATATTACCTCTATTACGGATAACCAAACTTAGTATAACCGAATCACCAATCTGGACACTATTAGAGATTGAAACTATATCAGCAGCACTAATTTGAGCAGACCCGGGACTTGCAGATGTCCGGTTGTCAATTTCAACAATCTGCTGTACCCCCACTCCCCGTAATAAAACTGAAACAGAATCGGTTTGATTATCAATATTTGGAGAATAAATTACACTATATCTGGCACTGTCCAACCCAATCTCGAACGGACTGAATTGTACAGGAAACGACTTATTTGTCAATCGTATAAACGTAAATGAATCTATTCCTTTAGGAGTGAAGAACTCCTGCTTGAACCGCGTGACCAGTTGAGTGAAGTTCTGAGAAGTAACATTTACATCTTTATCTGTAGTATTCTTTACAATCAAATCCTTCCGAGCAGTATCTATCACACCTACATACACTGAATCGAAATCTAATATTTCACGCCTTGCCGCAAGATAATCTTTGGTTTTTAGAACAGACAGATGGAAAGAGTCGATTGTAACCGGAGTATTTGGGTCGCCGACTGCGGTCAATTGAAGGGTAAGCAGTGCCATACGTTCACCAAGAGGATAGTTGGCTGCTGAAGTATCACTTTTAGGAGTGTAGGCAATTGTAATTGAATCCTTGGTATTAGGTTGTACAATAAAAGGGAAAAGTGTTGATGCCTCCTGGTTAAATTCGTTGTTCTCTAATGTACTAAAATTTATAATCTTAATAGCAAAATCCGGAGAAAACTTTCGATATATTTGAAGGGGAATTGTACCTGTGTTACTTAGTATCACATTACGGAGAACAGGTGTAGTATTTTTATAAAAGACAATATCAAAATCAATGGTATCTGAACGGTTTCCCGATTCATTGATATAATAAATCTCCCCTGACGGTTGGGCAAAGGCAACCGTTATAGCCGAAAAAAGCAGAACAAAGATGATAATTCCATATTTCATGGTTTGATAATATTGGTGTTTCCTTTCGTAGTGGAGATGCGGAAACCGTTAGTTTCCGAAAAGCATTCTTATTTTTTCCAGCAAAAAAGATGGCAATAATCCGAATATAATAACTGCAGCGGTAGAAATTGCGAGGGTAATTCCTGCAATTCCTGTTCCCTGTGTCACTTCACCCTCTTCATTAGGCTCCGTAAAGTACATTTTGACAATTAAACCGATATAGAAATATACTGAGATAATCGAAGAAATGACAGCAATGATTGTAAGCCAAGTATATCCCGCTTCAATTGCAGCTGTAAACAAATAGTACTTACCAAAGAACCCTGCAAAAGGAGGAATACCTGCCAGCGAAAGCATAAAAATTGACATTAAAGCAGCCAACACAGGATGCCGCTTGCTTAATCCCGCATAATCTGATATTTCAAGATTCTTCTCTCCTTTTTGCTCAATGAGTGATACGATCACAAATGCACCAAGCTGCATGAAAAGGTAGGCAGTAAGGTAATACATAATTCCGTTTATACCGCGTATGGACATCATTCCAACACCATTACGAACTGATTCAGCCACCAAGCCCATCATTAAATACCCTGCATGTGCAACGGATGAATATGCAAGCATACGTTTGATATTTGTTTGAGCAAGTGCACTAATATTGCCCACAAGCATAGTTGCAGCCGATATGAGAGCAAGTATTAATTGCATCTTTTCTCCTCCGGCAGGTGCTACCACAGCAATAATCGGAATAAAAGCTGCGAATGCAGCCACCTTTCCTGCAGTACTCATGAATGCTGTAACAACTGTTGGCGCACCTTGATACACGTCAGGTGCCCACTGATGAAACGGGAACGCAGCAGCTTTGAAACTGAGTCCGATAATAAGCAAACCGATTCCAATCATCATCAATCCCGGGAAACGCAATTCACTGTGTACTGCCAGAAATATCATATTATAATCGAAACTACCCGTTGCGCCATAAATTAATGCCATTCCATACACAAGGAAACCGGTTGCAAACGCACCAAGCAAGAAATATTTGAGTGCTGCTTCCACAGAACGTACAGATGACCTCATATATCCTGAAAGAACATAGAAACATACCGACATAACTTCAATACCAATAAACAATATCAATAGATTATTGGAATGAGCAATCAACATCATGCCACTAACGGCAAAGAGTATCAACGAATGAAATTCATCATGTTCTAATTTTTCACGCTCTAAAAATGGTCTGGCAGCAATTAACGTCAGAATAGCACCACTACAAAACAATATATCAAAAAATGCCCCCATGCTTCCAACAGTTATCATCCCATTGAATGCAGTACCCGTGAATCCTTCTGAGGCTTCCACATGGTTTAAGGACTCGGGTATCGTAATTGCAGCAATAACGCCTGTAACTGCAAGTGTTAGCCAACTTATCGTAAAAGTGATTTTAGAGCTTTTCTTAACAAGTGCATCCACAACCATCAAGACGGTTGCCATCACAGATAAAAAGGTAATCGGAGCAGAAAGGAGGAAATCTTGTAGCATTTGAAATCCGTTAATAGTCTTTGATATTCTTAAAAATTAGAGCTGTTATTTATTTTGCTTTTGCAATCGGACGCAGCATTACCAATCCAACATTATATGCCTCTCCTTGTGAACCGTCAGGGTTTCGGCGACGTATTTTTGCTTCCATTGTATCTTGGCTGACTGCTTCTACAGTATATGTAATACCTTCGGTCATTGTCATTGCAAATTCAACTGTATCACCAGTTTTCACAGATTTCCATTGGTCAGTCTTATCATGCCCGTTTGGTTTCCACGTATATTGCTTCGCAAAAAAATTCTTTATAAATCCCATGATATTTCTCAGTCGTATATATTCAAAAATAAATGTTCAATGTTCAGGAAGTAACCGTTCCACCTAAAGATGTTTCTCCGTTATATTTATCCTTAATCTTAAAATACCCATAAGCAGCCATGCAGAAGAGCAAACTGGCAATAATCCACCGTGCAAAGAAAAGATGATAAAAGAACGGCTTAAAACTCACGACTGTTGACTCAATGAATCCATCCGACGGCTTTGGAATCCAAAACAATAGCAAACCAATAACAGCAAAAACAGTATAACGAGAAAATGTCTGATCGGAAAAAACCTTCAGCATAACATGGAGTACTATCGGCAATCCAAAGACATACACATACTCCCATCCGTATTGACTGATAATCGGGATTACAGCCATAAAGATATATGCAGTAACAATAAACTTCCGAACCGAACCCCGCCAAATTTGTTTACAAACTATTCCAAGAACCGACAATGTGAAAAGCATCCCGCCTATTTTCATCCACGGTGCTACTGGCACAAACTTCCATGAAGCAAAATTCCCAACATCATTTGTAGCTCTGGCAACTATTCCGTACAAAGATTGATTTAATCCCGATAAATTAGTCACACCCGAAAGCCGAGGGAGAAAGTCCGTAAAATAAAAACCATAAAGATTAAGAGGTACAAATACCGAAACGACAATCGGCGGAACTACCAAAGCGAGAATGAAAATAAGAATAATTTTCCATGCAGGAGTTTTTACTTTGAGCCGAGTATAAAGGGCACTTCCTGCAAAAAGAAAAGGAAGAACAAAAGCTCCCAACATAGCCGAATATATCTTCAGCCAAAACCCCATAAATAGTACAAATGCCGCTATACCATATTTCTGCTTGAGCAAAAACCAAAGGAAAATCATAGCACACATCGCCACAAGTTCATTGACCTGCCCGTGTTTCATATCCTGCCAAACAGGTGCAAACGATGCAGTCAGTATATACGCAAAAATTGTTTGCACACGCGAAGGAGATATAAAATACTCCTTCATTATTCGCAGGACTATATATGTAATTACAAAACTTGCTACCAAACTCAATATTGAAAAAACGCTGTATGCTCCTACATAACCAAGTTTTGCTAACGGCGCAAAATACAGCATCGCAAACGGAGGATAATTGTATGTCCTACCGGTTTCCGGTGTGCCTTCCGGCGTAAAATAAGTGCTGTCGGGATTAATATTAAAACGAGCACCCGCTTTATAATATGCTTCGAAATCAGTATAACGGTTAGAACTGCTCCAAAGAGAGAAATGATAATTTTTTACCACATACCATCCGCTGACAATAGCAACAAGAGTAGCAAGTATTACTAAAACAATCCTGAATATTTTCATAGTATTTATTTGCCCGTATTATATCCGTCATATATAAATTTCAGGACATATTGCTCGCTATTGTCTAAAGAAACGCTTATAAAGTACAAACCACATGTACAATTTGAAGTTGAAATTACATTACAATTTGATTTTGAAACAACAGATCCAAGAACATTATACATTTCCACATCTTTGATTGAGCGGAAAGTATTTACATTTATTGATGATGTTTCATTATTATATGTAATTGTAAGCCCATCTGTTTTATCATTTTTAGATATATCAATACCTACCGGCTTATTTGTCAACTCACGCATTGCCTTCATCTTGAAATTCCTGTCAGGTTTCGTATAATCATCAGTTATTCCCCAACACCCATATCTGTTATATCCAGAGACTAATGTAAAGTAAAGAGCCAATCCACCATCAAGTTCAGACCATCCTTCTGTATAATTGAATTTCACCACCTCACCCATTTGCTCGGTTCTATTTGCCAATATTTGATTTTCCAAATTGTCAGTTCCACCACCAGATGGAACACCCGGTCCACCTTCATACGATGTACATCCGCCTTTCAAACCCCATGTTTTTGCTTTATTGATATGGTTAAGCCGATATGCACCAGCATTTTTGTTTGTTACCTGGTCAGTAATATTGTCCTTCATCCCTTGATTAATGATTAAAGGATCTGTATCATTGCTCTTTGTTGAACCAAAATAAAGAGCAGTGCTTGTAGCATAAATAAAGTCTTTCGGCTCACCGAATGTCTTTTTAATATAACTCAAGTGATTATCACTTCTACCGCTATAGGATTGTTGTCCTGATAGAATTACCCGTATTCTATTGTTAATCTCATCCTTACCAAATACAGCCGAAAACCAATTGGATAATTCTACAGCACGTCGTGCATAGTTTTCGTCGAATGTAATTCCATAAAATTTAGCTTGTGCTTGGTTATATGGTCCAAACGATGCTTGCGTAGGACTCCATACTTCATTACTATTTTCAATGTAAATATTAATCGAGGGGTCAAGTTTTTCTTTTAGCAATTTTGCAAGATTTGCCACATAATCAGAGTCGCATGATATGTGTATGCATATCCAAATGTCCTTTTTGAGGATGTTAGAGAGTTCAATGATGTATTCCCAGCACCATCCGTCTCTTTTACCATTTATACTCACAAGGGTTTGCTGAGCTGCATCTGAAGGTGTTTTTCTTTTATCCCAAGTTGTCTTAGTCGGGAAAGTTGGTTCACCTTCCCAAACATTTTGAACATTGTAAAATCTGTAACAAGCAAAATTAGCAGCTTTGCAGAGAGTAATATACTCATCAGTAAAAATCTTAGGTGTAGCGAGTTCATATCCCGGACGCATTACTTTTAGATTGGTAATACCTGAATTGAGAGTATCTTTAGAAGTTCTTCTCGTATTCTTAAAACTCAATATTACAAATCCGTGATTTGCATTCGGATAACCGCCTACTATTATGTCAAAGAACGTTGTATTTGCTAATGAGTCGTATGAAATTCTTTCTAAAGTAACACTTGTGCCTGATACACTTACATTCGCCGAACCGGAGAAACTGCTTTTGTATCTGCCACTGTAATCAACCCTATACTTTTCAGGGTCATCAATACTGCCTGCCCATTCAGGAACAGGCCGTTTATCTAACAGTATCAAATCAAAATCACTTTTAGCCCAACCCAAACTATCGAATCCGGCTGCTTTACTGTATCTATTCGTATGATTGATTATATTGACAAACGCACCGTTATCGTCAAGATTCACTCCCAACTGCAGGGGCTTAACAAAACTGTAACAATTCTGCAAAGATAGCAGAATGACAATCATACCGACTGTGAGTTTTGTTAGGTTTTTCATGAGAATTTTGATACACAATCAAATATTCAATTTACTTCAATGCCTGCTCTTTTTTCTCAGGAAGCGGATAATTTGTTTTACCGAATTTCAATTTCTCTAATTTTCCAACCAGTGCTTGTGTGGATTGTTCGGAAACAACCATGAATGTCCTTGGATAAACACCAAGCCAAACAATCAGAAGTGCAATAGGAACCAACTGCCAGTATTCTGAAGCTGACAAATCTTTCAATCCGTGATTTTTCGGATTGTCATTTGTACCAAACATCACCCGCTGGAACATCCACAACAGGTAAACTGCTGCAAAGATTACACCTGTGGCACTAATAATACTAAGCCAATGATTATTCAAGAACGGAGAAGTGAATCCGCCCATAAGAGTCAGGAATTCACCAACAAACCCATTTAATCCCGGCAAACCTACAGATGCAAGCATTGCAATCGTAAAGAGAACAGCAAACTTCGGCATTACTTTAGTAATTCCTCCGAATTCAGATATTTCCCGAGTATGACGACGCTCGTAGAGAACACCAACACAAAGGAATAACATACCAGTTGAAAGTCCGTGATTCACCATTTGAATAATCGCCCCCTGAATACCTTCGGGAGTCATGGAACAAATTCCAAGCACAACAAATCCCAAGTGGCTCACAGAAGAATAAGCTACCAATTTCTTAACATCGGTTTGTACCATCGCCACAAGTGCGCCATAGATAATTCCAATTACAGCAAGCCATGCAATCGGCGTGGCATATTCAAACATTGCCTGTGGGAACAATTCCAAATTGAAACGGATTAACCCATACGTGCCCATCTTGAGTAGCACCCCTGCGAGAATCACCGAACCTGCCGTAGGGGCTTGAACGTGTGCATCAGGCAGCCATGTATGGAATGGAAACAGAGGAACTTTAATACAGAATGAAAGCGCAAATGCAAGGAATAACCATTTTTGAATTTCAAGGGGAATAGTTGGGGCAATTTCACGGAGTTTCATAAAATCTGCAGTGAAATGCCCACCTACAAGATTTTGAGCATAAATGCCCAACCAAACAATTGCCACAAGCATTAGAAGCGAACCGACCAATGTATAAAGGAAGAATTTAACTGCAGCATAAATACGGTCTTTGCCTCCCCAAATACCAATAAGAAAATACATCGGTATAAGGATAAGCTCCCAGAAAACATAGAACAAGAACGTATCCATCGAAATAAATACACCAATCATTCCGAACTGCAATAAAAGCATCCAGGCATAATATTCTTTTTCACGCTTTTGGATTGAAGCAAACGAACAAAGAATAGCAATGGGGGTAATAAACGTAGTAAGGAGAACCATCAATAGCGACATTCCGTCAACCCCTATTCTAAACCCAGCATCAAGGTTCGGAATCCAAATTTGGTTCATTGTAAATTGGAAACCTGATTGTGTATGGTCGAATCCAAAATACAGGAAGAGAGATGCAAAGAAGCTAAGTAGTGAAACTCCAAGTGCGGTATATTTTATACCCTTCGACTCTTCTTGATTGATAAAAAGCATGGCAAGGAAGCCAAGGAGCGGTAGGAAAAGAGTAACAAGTAACATTCCCATAGATTTATCAGTTTAGTTCAACCAAAATTCAAATTAATATTCTAACCGGAATCAATGTGTATAATATGGAGAAATCATCAGATATACCACTACACCCGTTATCGTAACATACAGCCAAATCGGCAACGTCCATCTGGCAATCTTTTTATGTTTACTGAAATAGCGGAACCCCAAGTTGTTTTGAACGCTCAAGAGGTTAAACCAGATGAACAAATTGAACCAATAGTCACGGAACAAATTAAACTCAACGAAACTGCTGAGCTAGTTG
>JACPWH010000042.1 GCA_016197185.1 Ignavibacteriota bacterium | reverse complement strand
GGTCAGCCTACATGGACAAATGCTGCAAGCATCTATACATTCAATAATGGCTTGACATTAACAGGCACAACCGCACAATTGGGTGGAACACTTATTCAAAACACAACTGTAACAGGTGGTGCATTTGACATGAATTTCCAAAAGAGCGGAACAGGTAACGTTAATTTGACCAATAACAACAATACAGCAAATCAACTTCGTTTTTATGAACCGAGTACAAGCGGTACTAATTATTCAGCATTTCAATCGGGTGTTCAAACAGGTGATATAACATATACATTGCCAACAGCAGCACCATCTTTAAATGGTCAAATCTTATCGAGTACTACCGGTGGCGTAATGAGTTGGATAGGAGTAGGTAGCTTTGTGAAAGCCGGAAACGGTTTGCAGAACGCTGGAGCAGACTCAGTAATCCTAGGCGGTGCATTAACCCAAAACACAACAATCAACCTAAATACAAAAGACCTTAGTTTAAGTACCTCCGGTAATACAGGAAATGTTATCATCGGTAAATTCACAACAGCAGGTATAGTAAAGAACAGTGCGTTGGGTGTATTATCAAGCGGTGCTGTTAATTTGAATTCAACGGAAGTAACGGGAACATTAGGCATATCAAACGGCGGAACAAATAATACCACAGCAGGGGCAGCAGGTCAGGTAGTGTATTATGACGGCACAAAATATAATTATTCCACTACAGGTACATCCGGACAACTATTAGTATCCGGTGGAGCAGGTCAGCCTACGTGGACAAACGCTGCAAGCATCTATACATTCAATAATGGCTTGACATTAACAGGCACAACCGCACAATTGGGTGGAACACTTATTCAAAACACAACTGTAACAGGTGGTGCATTTGACATGATTTTCCAAAAGAGCGGCACGGGTAATGTTAACCTGACAAATAATAACAATACTGCGAATCAACTTCGTTTTTATGAGCCGAGTACAAGCGGTGTTAATTTTACATCGTTCAAAGCTGCTGCTCAAAGTGCAGATATTTCTTATGTTCTACCCACAACCCAAGCGGCTTCAAGCGGTGATGTTCTTACAAACGACGGTAGTGGTAATTTATCATGGACTGATCCGAGTGCTTCAGGGAATTTTTGGTCAACATCAGGAAATAACATTAATGCAAATGCATTTATAGGACCTACAAATGGTAACGATTTCAAAGTGCAAACCGGTCCTTCTACAAATTTAATCCGGATGGTTGTCCTCAGCAACAATGGTGCAGACAATGGTAATATCGGTATTAACCCTGTAACAAATGCAAGCAATCAATATACAGCACCTCGGGATAATTTGGATGTATTCGGTAATATTCGTATATCAAATCAAGGGTACGGAACAGATGGCACATTGCAAGGCAATACAGGCGAACTTCGCTTTATGGAACCAAGTGGTGGCAATGAATATACTGCATTTAAGGCAGGTCTTCAAGCATCCAATATCACTTATACGTTGCCAACAAGTGCTCCAAGTGTTAATAATCAGATATTATCAAGCACAACAGCTGGAGTAATGTCTTGGTCAAGTGTGGGTAGTTTGGTGAAAGCTAATAATGGTTTGAATATGGCGGGTGATACAGTTCAACTCGGTGGGGCACTTATCGAAAATACTACCATTACGGGTGGTGCATTTGATATGATTTTCCAAAAGAGTGGAACAGGTAATGTTACCTTGACCAACAGCAACAATACTGCAAATCAACTTCGTTTTTATGAACCGAGCACAAGCGGCAGCAATTATACAGCTTTCCAAGCGGCAGCACAAGCAGCAGATGTAACCTATACATTGCCTGTCGGCGCACCGAGCAGCAATGGACAGGTATTATCAGGAACTACTGCCGGTGTTTTAAGCTGGGCAAACGCAAGTGGAATAAACAAAGCAGGAAACGGCTTGACTGCTGTAGTGGACTCAGTAATCTTAGGCGGAGCATTAACCCAAAACACAACAATTAACTTGGGACCAAAAGACCTTAGCTTAAGTGCTTCTGGTAATACAGGAAATGTTATTATCGGTAAATTTACAACCGCAGGTATCGTTAAAAATGGTGCAACAGGAATACTTACAAGCGGTACTGTTAATCTTGGCTTAACTTCCGAAGTATCAGGTACATTAAATGTTTCAAACGGTGGTACGGGTAGCACGACTGTCGGACCTTCAGGTACAGTTGCATGGAGTGACGGTACAAAATATATGTTCACGAGCGTTGGAACAACCGGTCAGTTCTTAACTTCTGCAAATACAGGACAGCCAACATGGACTTCACCTACAAGTATTTATTCATTCACAAACGGGCTTACGTTAACCGGTAATGTAGTTACTTTAGGTGGTTCACTTACACAAAATACTACTCTCACAGGCGCAGGTTTTGATGTTAATTTCCTAAAGAGTGCAGCAGGCGGGACAGTTAATTTGACAAACAACAATAACACTGCAAATCAACTTCGTTTCTATGAACCAAGTACAAGCGGTAGCAACTATACAGCATTTCAGGCAGGAGCTCAATCAGCGGATATAACTTATACCTTGCCAACTGCTGCACCTGCTATTAATGGATACATACTTCAAAGTTCTACAGCGGGTGTAATGAGTTGGATTGATCCTGCAACTGCAGCAAACGCATGGAGTTTAACAGGAAATTCAGGAACTAATGCTGCAAATAATTTTCTAGGAACAACAGACGGACAAGATTTGGAATTACGAGTTCAAGGTTCTCCTTTAGCAGCCAATTCACGTCGTTTGCGTTTATTTACAAGCGGTGCTATCCAACGTGCAGATGGTATCACACTTCCAACTGCTCCCGGTGCAGGTTCTGTTGACTTCCAATCAACACGTACTGCAGGTCAAGTAGCTACAGGAACAAACAGTACCATAAGCGGTGGTGGAAATAATACTGCAAGTAATTCTTATGCAACTATTTCAGGTGGTCAGACAAATACTGCGTCCGGTACCTTCTCTACAATCGGCGGCGGTCAAACCAATACTGTTTCCAATACAAATGCAACAATTTCAGGTGGTAGTGGAAATACTGTGAATGGTGCAGGTGGAACAATCGGCGGTGGTGTAGGTAATTTAATCAATGGTACTAACTCTGTAATACCCGGTGGTAACGGTCTTACGATTGTTGGGTCAAGTTTTGGTTTTAGTGCTTCAACTTCTTCTGCAAATGCTTCTTCAATCGGCTCAAACATTGCTTATTTCGGTGATGCAGACCTTATTATCGGTAATATTGATAACAGTGCTCGCGGATTGCGTTTCTACGAAGCAAATTCATCCGGTACTTTTGCAGGTGCAAATTATACTTCATTCAAAGCAGGAGCTCAAACTTCAGATATCAATTACACGCTTCCGCTTTCAATTCCGAGTGCAGGTAACAAAGGCGTGCTGACCACAGACAATACAGGTGCGCTTACATGGCAATCTTTCCCAACTGGTGGCGGACAAAATGTTGTTACCGGAGTTGGGGTTGCAACAAGAATCGCATTTTGGGGCACTGCAAGCGAATTAGATTCAGATGCAGATTTATATTGGGATAATACTAACGACAGATTAGGTGTAGGGCTAACAACCCCTCAAACGAGAGCCCATATCGACGGTGGTAATGCTACTGCAACGTATCTTAAGTTAACTGCAGGCACTACAACCGGAACTTCATCAACAGATGGATTGGATTTAGGAGTAGATGCCTCAGGTAATGCAGAAATAAGGCAGCGTGAGAACTTACCAATGCTCTTCTATACAAATAATAATGAAAGAATGCGTATTCTTAACAGTGGAGAGATTGGTATCGGTCTTACTTCACCACAAACAACAATTCATCAGGACGAAGGTAACGCTACAGCGACATACCATAAATTTACAGCGGGAACAACAACCGGTCAAGGTTCCGGTGATGGTTTTGATATAGGAATTACTTCCTCTGGCAATGCTGAGTTACGTCAGCGCGAGAATCTCTATATGGCATTCTTTACGAATAATAATGAGCGTATGAGAATTCTTTCAGGAGGTAATGTTGGTATTAATAGTACGAGTGCTCCCGAACTGCTTTCAGTAGATAATGGAAATTCTTATTTTAGAGGAATTACTACTGCGGGTACTATAAATTACATGGAGCTTCGTAATCAAAATAATACGGCGTATGAACTCCGTTTCTTCGAGCCGGACGGCGCTGGTACCAATTATAACGCATTTAAAAGTGCAGACCAGAACCAGACAATTACATATACGTTGCCAAGTGATCTTCCTGCTGTCAATGAAGTGCTTACGGCAACAACTGTAACGGGAGGCGGACCTTATCAAGTAAGCTTGTCGTGGACAAATACAGGCGGCGGCGGTAATCAAGATGCAGTGCATGGTACCGGTACAGCAACAGAAGTTGCATTTTGGGCGGATGACAGTACTATTACTTCCGACAGCCGTTTGTATTGGGATGATGCCAATCTTCGTTTAGGTATCGGTACGAACACCCCGAGTCAATCACTCGAAACACAAGGTCATATATTGATTTCCAATGGCAATACAGCAGCCCAGGAGCTTCGTTTCCAAGAACCTAATGCAACGTCGAGTACAAATGAATATACAGCATTTAAGGCTCAGTCTCAATCCAACAACTTAACTTATACATTACCTTCAGCCGGACCTGCATCATCCGGTAACGGCTCAAATCGCTTTGCATTCTCAACAGATAATACAGGGAACAGTGCAACTGTTGCTTGGAATACTTTTTGGTCTCCACAAGGGAATGCAGGAGTTTCTTCAGGCTTCTTAGGAACTACTGATGCACAGCCATTAGTAATCCGTACTAATAATTCTGAACGAATGAGAATTCTTTCAGGTGGTAGCGTTGGTATAGGAACAAACAATCCCGGACAGTTATTAGAAACAATGAATGGCAATCTACTATTAAATAATAATAACAATACTGCTGCTCAACTTCGTTTTGCCGAGCCATCTACTTCGGGAGCTAATTTTACTGCATTCAGAGCGGTTGCACAGGCAGCGGATATTACCTATTCATTGCCGGTTGCATTACCGGCAAACAATGGGTTTATGCAAACTACGAATGCAGGAATTTTATCATGGACTGCAATCCCGGTAGGGCAAACAGTTCTAACCGGAGTTGGTGTGGCTACCCGTGTTGCGTTCTGGAGTTCTGCATCCGAGTTAAGCTCAAATGCAGATTTATATTGGGATAATACGAATCAACGCTTGGGTATCGGTACAGCAACTCCATCTCAGTCCTTGGAAATTTTAGATGGAAATGCATATTTGAATAATAGTGGTACGGCTGCTCAGCTTCGTTTCAGAGAGCCATCAGCTTCCGGCTCTAACTTTACAGCGTTTCAAGCAGTGGGACAGACAGCAGATATTACCTATTCTTTGCCAAGTGCGCTTCCTACAAATAACGGAATCATGCAATCATCCAATACCGGAGTATTGTCTTGGACGGCAATTCCTGCAGGTGAATCAGTAATAACAGGTACAGGAGTAGCTACTCGTGTTGCATTCTGGAATTCTGCTACTTCACTTACTTCTGATGCAAATCTTTATTGGGATAATACAAATGACCGATTAGGTATAGGAACAGCAACTCCCGCTCAGTCACTCGAAGTATTAAATGGTAATGGAATTATCAGTAATAACAATAATACGGCAGGGCAGCTTCGTTTTCAAGAGCCATCTACTTCAGGTGCTAATTTCAGTGCATTCAGAGCAGTAGCACAAGCTAATAATTTTATTTACCAACTCCCTGCGGGAGGACCTAAGGTAAATCAGCCTTTGATTGCAACAGGCTTAGCTTTGAGTGGTGGCGATTCGGTTATTACACTTTCATGGGGTAATGCAACAAGTAATGATTGGGCTTTACTTGGTAATACAGGTACAGACTCTACTACTAATTTCTTAGGAACTACTGATAACAAACCGATTATATTCAAAACCAACAATGGAGAGGAAATGCGCATTGTGGGTAATACAGGGTTTGTAGGTATCGGTACAAGTACACCGACAGGTAAACTTACAGTTTCAGATGCAAGTGCCCGTACCGCAGCCTTTACAGCAGGGTTGATTAGCAATACTGCAACATCTTCTACTGCATCAATCAATAAAACAGGCATGGATATTCAGTCAACAGGAACATGGAACGGAGGATCAGCAAAGAATATCGGCTTGAACGTAAATGTAAGCGGTGGAACAACAAACTACTCAGCATTGTTCAATGGTGGAAATGTGGGTGCCGGAACAACAACACCAAATACACAAGTTGATATTGACGGCGGTTTGGCAGTTCGCCCTGCAACTCAATCGATTGCAAGCAATACGAGTGTAACAGTTGGTAATCGTTCATATATACGTTTAACAAACACCGGTGGTGGAAGTTATACAATTACACTTACAAACGGTGTCCAAGACGGACAGGTACTCATTGTCCAATTCAACGGTTGTACCGGCGCAGCAAAACTGATTTTCAGCGATTCAGGTAATTTGAGTTTGAGCGGTGATTTTTCACCGTCAACCACTCAGTCTACAATTTCATTTGTATGGGATGGATCAAGTTGGGTAGAAACTGCCCGCTCGCTGAACTAATACAGCAGTAGATCAAGTTTTTATTTAATAACGATATGTTTGTTTACAAGAATATTTCACTCGTAAAAGAACAACAATGAAGAATATAATCCTTACTTCCTCTCGATTTCGGGTAGCTCTAATAGCTGCTGTCGCTTTTATGGTGCAAATTGGTAACGCTCAAAATGTGCGTACAGACCAGATAGTTGCATATCAGAATTATCTTAACCCCGGTTTTGCAATCAAATTGAGTGCGGCAACCACATTGGGAGTAAATTACTCTATTCTCATGCCTCCTGTTGCACCTACTGCAATCGGACAGACTATGGCTGTTGACAGTATTTTCGGCTCAAACTACAGGATGAGTTGGCAAGCTGCCGGCGGCGGTGGCGGAGGTGGAACTGCATGGTCATTAACCGGTAATACTGCTATTAATCCGGCAATCAATTTCTTAGGAACAACTGATGGGCAACCGGTTATCTTCAGGACAAATAATACCGAAAGAATGCGGATTCTTTCAACAGGTAACATAGGTATCGGTATCACAAACCCATCCCAAAAATTACAAGTGGACGGCAATATTCTTATCTCTGGCGGTAATCAACTTCAAATCTCAAATGTAAGTGGATTTGCAACTACATTTACTACCCCGGGCGGTCAGACATCAAATATCAATTACACATTACCTTCTGCACTTCCATCAGCTAATGGGTTCTTGCAAACAAACAGTTCGGGTACATTGTCATGGTTCGGTTTACCTATCGGAGCAAGTTTGCTAAAGGGGCAAATGGGTGTCCCGACTCGTATTGCTTTTTGGAGTGATACCAGTGAATTAAGTCATGATGCCAATCTATTTTGGGACAATACAAATAAACGAGTAGGAGTAGGTACTGCAAATCCAAGTCAACCTCTTCATGTTGTAGGTAATATATTAGTGGCAAGTACCGGCGGTGTTTCTAAATCGCTTCAACTCCAGAACCCTGCAGCAACATTTTTTACATCGTTCAAAGCAGGTGCGCAAGTTGCGGATATTACATATACCACCCCGATTGCATTACCTCCGATCAACGGATTTATGCAAACTAATACTTCGGGTACAATGACATGGCAACCGATACCTTCCGGGCAAAGCGTCATAACAGGGAAAGGTGCTTTTACCCGTGTAGCTTTTTGGAGTGATACAAACCAATTAAGTTCAAACGCAAATATGTATTGGGATGATGTAAACAGCCGATTAGGTATCGGCACTTCATCACCTCTTCAACCTCTTCAATTGAAAGGTAATGCCCTGCTTTCGGCATTAAGCGGCTCTGCCCCTCAACTTCAGATGGAAAACCCTGCAGGAACATTTAAATCGACATTTCAAGCGGGAGCACAAACATCAAATATCAATTATTTATTTCCTTTGTCTTTGCCTGCATCTACAGGGTATCTTGTCTCAAGCTCAACAGGTAATCTCAACTGGCAGGCAATTCCATTCGGGGAAACTCTCGTAACAGGAGCAGGGACAGCAACAAGGGTAGCTTTTTGGACAAGCTCAAGTGCATTGGGATCGAATTCCAATTTATTCTGGGACAATACAAACAGCCGTCTCGGTATCGGAGAAAACAATCCGACTCAACCGCTTCATGTTAAGGGAAATATATTGATTGCTTCAAACGGTGGTTCTTCCAATCAATTACAGCTTCAAGACCCTGCCGGTGTTTTTTCAAGTACATTCAAAACAGCAGCTCAAGTGACTGCAATCGACTATACTCTTCCGGGTACTAAGCCTACAGCCAATCAAGTTCTTACTGTGGCTTCGGTTGCAGGAACAAACGTTACTCTCGACTGGGTTAGTTCAGGCGGAAGCTCAGGGTGGTCGTTAATCGGTAATGGAGGAACAACGGCTGGAACAAATTATGTTGGTACTACAGATAATAAAGCATTAGAAATTCATGTTAACGAAACTGATGCAGCTAATCAAGGCAGCAAACGGGTAATGAAATATGAACCGAATGCAACCAGCGCGAATATCATTGGCGGTTTTCAGACGAACTCGGTAACTGCCGGTAAAGTTGGCGGAGTGATTAGCGGCGGCGGTTCAAACGGCAGCATCAATTCAGTTACCGACGATTACGGTGTAATTGTAGGTGGCTTGGCAAATTCTTCAGGAAAAAAATCATTTGTAGGTGGTGGTGAAACAAATCTTGCTACCGGAATAAAAAGCGTTGTTGCCGGCGGAGAAACAAATACTGCAGGAGGTATTACAAGTGTGATTAGCGGTGGAAGCAATAATACCGCATCGGGTGATTCGAGTTCTATTTTAGGTGGAAGAAGCAATACTGCATCAGGAAAATACTCATCTGTTCTCGGTGGTTTGGGGCTTAAACTTGGAACCAAAAGCGTTGGGTACAGCGGTCAATCTGGTGTAACTCAAACTGATGTAAGCAGTACTTCTAATATCGCATATTTTGGTGATGTCAATATGTGGATTGGAAATACTACAAGTTCTGCTGCCGAGCTTAGATTCTACGAACCGAACAGCTCAACAACATACTCAAGTACTAACTTTACTTCATTCAAAGCAGGTACTCAAAATGCAGATATTAACTACACACTCCCCTTAGTAGCCGGTGGTTCAAACGAAGTAATGCATAATGACGGATCAGGTAATTTGTCATGGTCAAATGCAATTGCAGGAGGCAATCTTTCGTACACAACAAGTTCCCCGGGTACGTATGGCGGTAATCAAAATAATACAGCGTTAGGTGTTGCGACTGCTTCGGTGTTTCGTATCAGTTCAACGGGAGCAATTAATTTAACAGGTATTGATGCGGCAGGTGTTGCCGACGGCAGATTCATTGTTCTTATAAATATCGGAGGAAATGCGATTACGCTCATGAATAATGATGGTAACTCAACGGCTGCAAATCGCTTCCGTCTAAAAGCAGCTACGTTGGTTCTAAATGCTGATGAGGTGGTTCAATTAATGTATGACGGAGCAACACAACGCTGGAGACCAATTGCTACATACTAATTAATTGGTTGTAAAGTATATAAGACCATTGTTTTGTTAAGCTATTCTCCACAATTAAGACATAATTTGATGAAAAACAATAAAATAGTAGCAATTGTAGTTGCATTCTTTGGACTTTTAAGTGTTTCAAATGCACAAGTGACAGGAAGTTTACGTTCTGAATACAGATTATCGTTTTTGAATCCTGGTGTTCAAAATTCATGGTTGGTTCTTGCACCGCCGGTTGATTTATCAGGACAATATGCGTTAACGTTGCCTATCCCGCCTTTGGAAGACGGCTACTTACTTAAAATAGACAAACAGGGTGTAATCACTCCTTATAAAATGGATTTTTTTGCACCGATGGCTGAATACGAACAGCAGAAGAAAGAAAATACACTGCTCAAGCAAGAAGTCCAACAACTTGAAATTCGTTTGTCGCAGCTTGAAACGGCAATACAAGTTGCTGTTACAGGACAAAATAGAACCACTCAGCGTGGTGGTGATTTCCCGATGATTAACAGTAATGAGCCGAATCCTTTTTCCGAAAGTACTATAATTTCATACTACATCCCGGAAACTGTAAGCAAAGCGGAAATTATTATCGACGGAGCATCAGACGGTAAGCAAATGATGAAAATACCTGTTTCTGCTAAAGGGTTCAACTCCGTAACAATTTTTGGCAAGGATTTAGCATCAGGTACGTATGTATTTTATCTTTTGGCTGACGGGCAAGTATATGGCACACAACAAATGGTAGTTGTGAAATAAATCAAGACACCAAATCAATTATTTCAACTGTTTAGAATGAACGCACGATTTTTAAGATTTTCATTTTGTTTCCTTTTGGTGCTATTTTTAGTACCAACGGGACTTCGTGCTCAAATTATAACAAATAAAGGGACGGTAATCACCGGTTCAAATGGAAGTACTATGTGGGTAAATGGTACTTTCGATAATATTAACGGTGGTGAAATCACTTTCCAAGGTGCATCGTTCCTTCAAGTAAACGGTGAGATTTTAGTTCAATCGGGAATAGTGTCACTTTTAGACAGCTCTACAGCAATTGTAACCGAAAACTGTTTAGTATCGCCCGGCTCTCAAGTCCTTCGTTATGGAAACGGAACGTTATCTGTTTATAAACTCTATAACAATCAAGGTTCATTAGATAATAAGGGGACCGTAGAGATAGGGAATATTGCGTTATCATCAACCATCGGGCAAAATTTCCATAATGATGCAGTGGCTACATTCCTCAATAAAGGAATGGTACGTTTCCTTGCAGATAGCGGAAGATTCTCAAATTATCAGACAGATATTCTCAAAGTAAATAATGACGGTGGAATTATCGAAATGAGAGGTATATATAATAGATTTACCGAAGGAAACGGAGCACAGCCGTTCTTAGGGGATAATAATTCAACAGCACTTGGCTCTCGTTGGAATTTCCGAATAGGCGGATTGGTTCGCTATGCACACTCGGCTGATTCGCAAATAGTTCAGTCTCGGTATTTCACTGATCTTGAAATGGACAATTCAGCCCGTAAACTTATCCCTACTGATGTATATGTAGGTGGTAAATACAATGTAACAGGTACTTCCGGTAATCGCAATTACACCGGAACATTTCACTATGACGGATCATTAAGCCAGTATATCTATCCTGAAAATGGGGCAACTCAGTTGCTTAACCGTTATTATAATGTGGACTTATTAGTAAGCGACCAATCTAAGAAAAGCAATAAGTTTGTAGATTCAAACAGTATTGCACGTCTCGACGCAGTACTTACGAGTGACAGCTTAGCTCCATTGTTTGTGGACGGGCAAATTCATCTTGGTAATTTAGGTGTTGATACGTCAATTACATTTGGTACAATTGATGTTAGGAATGACGGACTGTTTAATATGGGAAGTCGTCCGGCTGTTGTTCACGCTGATGTATCTGTTCATGCAGATTCAAAACCTACACCAGCTACATTCCAATCACCTATTGGTGCAGGTGATGTTCATGTTGCAAATACGGCAACCTTACGTTTGGCAGCTACAAACGGTGTGCTCCGGCTTGCACAAGCTACAAATCTTTTTGTAACAGGTGATTTTGTAAATAGCGGAGACGGAACAAATGTCCATGCCGACTCTACTTCTACAGTAATATTTAACGGTTTCGCAGGACAGGGAATTGAAAAAACAATTTCAACAAACCCTTACGGGAATGTTACCACTCTTCGTGAAAAAAATGCAAGGGATAATATTTTCATGGCAGGGAATTTGAAAGTAGAAGCCGGAAATGTTAATATGATTTCAGGTAGAGCACTTACAATGATTGATTCCAAAAAATCTGCAACATACGTCGGAGGGTTGGAGGAAGTAGTAGGTGCCATGCGCAGGTTAAATCTCCCAATAGGAACTGAACCCTATACATTTAATAATGTGAATACGACAGTAGCATTTTTATCTGCAAAGTCAACACTGCCGCCTGAAATGACATTTACCGTTACTCCGCTTGCAAGTCCGGGCAATCCGGCACTTCAATTTACAGATACTACCGATGCAAATCGTCGCATTACTGTCAATTATACAGGCAATGAGGATTGGGAAGCGATAGTTAGAGCAGGATATAAAGTAAATGAAATTGGTTCACAGGTAGATGAAACTCATTTGGAATTTTTTGAAGCTACTGCAGCAAGTGCTAAGAATTTGAATACTTCCTTATTGAATCCTTCTAATCAATATGTAAGGAAATCTGCTACGAATGCTGAAATGGGATATGTGGAGCTTCCGGGGATTCGTCCGACGAAACCGTCATCTCCATATCCTGTTCCTACGCTTTTTGCTTCCGGTAATGATTTGCTTCTAAGATATTCACCCGGAAATCCGTATTTGATACTATCGGCACGTGTATTGCTTGAAGGTCCGTACAGGGATGGCTCGATGGCGTATGATTTGAGAACTTTAAATCTCATCGATTCGATCGCTCCTAATATTATGCCGTATAATTTAGATACGAACCGATTATTCGAAAAAGTGAGAGTAATGCCTGACTCTATTGTTGACTGGGCTACGGTTGAGGTTCGCTCTGAGTTTTCAGGTGGTAATAAAACATTCAGAAACTGCTTTATTCGCTCTGATGGTATGCTTGTGGACTTGGACGGTAAAAGTCCTGTTGCTCTGCCACTTTCATCACCGGATAGTTTTTATGTAGTTGTGCGCCATAGAAACCACCTTGCAGTCATGACTTCAAGCCCAGTTCTTCTAAGATTGAAATCAGATAGTCAAACAGGACTTGAAACATTGGATATGACAAATGAAACAATTATTTTAGGGGGCGCGGAAGCACTCAAAGCAATTGCACTACGACCTGATAATTCAATTATCTACGGTATGCCTGCAGGCGATTATAATACTGACGGTATAATCGACAATGTAGATTACGATCGTATTTGGTCTTGGAGGGATTATGAAGGGTATTGGAATGAAGATACCGACCTCAATGGTATCGTTACAACAAGAGACTTTAATATTAGCTGGAACAATGCTAATATGAAAAAGAAAACAGTAGTTCCGTAATTGAATGATATTATGGGCTACAAGAGTAACAGGCAGATAATTAATAATGAATAAAAGAATATCATATTTCCTTACAGTATTCGCGATTTTGCTTTTGCAAGCAGTGTCGGCTTATGCCGTTGCAACCAACGAAATAGCTATTGCTACAATTGCCAATCCATTACTTGAAAAAGAAAATGAATTGCAATTTTCCATTAATATTACCCGTACTACCGATGATTGGGTTCGATGGGCAAATGGTACTTTTCAGTTGGATTTGCAGGGTAGTGGCATTCGATATGAAAACTTAGGGATTGAACTAATTCCTGATTCGACTGATCTAAATTTGGCATTCTATACGATTACACCCAGAATTGTTACTGTTGATTTAGTTCCGGGTACAAGACTAACGAAGAATAGAATAAGTGTTACAATCTTAGGACCACAGAATTATTCTGAAGCACATTTAGTTACATTGGATTCAGCTACACCCCTTAGAGTAGGTAGATTCCGTGTATTTACGCTGGACAACTCCCCATTCCCTCTCTCATTGTCTTTAGATTGGATTAAACCTGAAGGATATTATCAAGCATGTGCATATAAGTTATTGAACGACAGCATCCCATGGCACGTTGGCAACAATAATATTGAAATGCGCAATAAGATTATATACACCTCTGATCCACCTCTCCGTATTCCTACAATGTCGATGTCATTATGCGACAGTACACAGTATATTGGAGAAAAAATTGTAAAACTAAGCTGGTCAACCAATGGTGAGCGGAATAGTTATGGATTTGATATTTTGAGAGCGATATTACCTTTTGGTGAGACCGACCCAAGTCAGCTAACCTATACGAAAATTGCTTCCTTCCCGAATACCGGGCATGGAACTACGTTCACACGATATAATTACGGACCGTACTACGACTCTGTCGGATTGGAACGCGGAGAGAAATACTATTATAAGATTATCAGTATGTCGGCTGATAATATCCCGAATCTAGATTCAGCAGGTCAGGTGATAGAGAGCTATTGTTCAGTGGATATACCGTTTGCTGTTATTGTTCAGGCAAAACCTATGCCTAACCCATTTAGCGATGGGACTAGAATTACCTATAAACTTGATGATGATGTATATCTTACAGCTACAATATACGATCCTCTCGGACAGGTAGTACAGGTGCTGATTGATAATCAATTCTTAAAAATGGGTAATCACGAGATAAATTTCCAAGCATCGGAATTTGCTGTTCAGGGGATGTATGAGGCTGTGTTTACAGCTCACCCGATCAATGATAATTCAATTGAATTATCACGTGCAGTTGTTAAATTACAGTTGAGCAGATAATTTATTGTGAATACACTACAAACCATATTAACCATCTTTAAGAATAACAAAGCGTTGCTGCTATTTATAGTAGTAGTGGGTTGTTTGGTTGCAGTACCTAAAGAATCATTTTCCCAAGCACCGATAGGGGAATTTAAGGAAATACGTGTTCTTCCGAATTTGGATACTGCCGTTCGTATTCGTAAGAACGGTTCTTTATGGTTTGGTGCAATGGTTGGAGGAATGGGAAATTATTATCTTGGAACTCTGAACGTACCGCGCCTTGGACCCGACCCTAAAAACGGTGTGGTAGATATTACATCAGGAGACGGAAGTGGTATCTATGCAGGATTGCTGCTTCAATATCAACCCCCGGGTACTCGTTTTGGAGGCGGGTTACGATTGGCTCTAGCAGATAGAAGAATAAGCTCGGGAACGACACAGGTTTTGAGTGGATCTTCTGTAAATTCGGGGTCAGAAGTTGATTCAACACTTAATTATATTTCAGAAGCGGTTAACAATTATATAGTTGTTTCACCGGAACTTCGTTATAATCTGCCTGTGGAGGGTCTCCATCTGCTCGGTGGATTAGATTTGGAAATGTTGGTTTCATCTTCAGCAAGTTCAGGCAGAAACTTCAATAATGTCGCTAATATTACCCATCTTCAAAAAGACACAAACTACAAGGCAAATCCGATTCGGTTCGGAGGTCATATCGGAATCGGCTTGGATATTTTTTCTGCAGCGTTGTCTTCAGGACTTCGTTTCCGCCTATGCCCTTATATTACTATTAATTCAGGCACTGTCGTTACCAGCAGTTTGAATTCATCATGGAATACTATTTTTGCTCGTGTGGGTATGGATTTCAAATTCAGTTTTGATGAAATGAAAGAATCTATTCTTCCATTTGACCCTACTTATGTAGAGCCTCCTCATTCACTCGCAAGTATTCAATGGGAACGCGGGATTTCAGTACCGGGCTTACAGCGTGCCGAAAGGTTAGCCGTTGCGGATCTGTCATTGGGTGCTGTGGAAGCTCCTCCCGTAGAAGTTCCAAGGGAAGTATCTCTGCCTCCTGCTGACGAAGTAAAACCTGTAGTAACACCTCCCATTAGGGCAGAGGAAACAATTAAACCTGTTCCACCCGAAAAGAAAACCCCGCGAATTTCACCGGGTAAACCCGAGTTGTTTTATTTCTCAACTTCAACGTCACTTAGCCTCTCACCTAATGCAGAAGCGTATTTAGATGGTTTGGCTGATTATTTGAAAGCAAATCCAAAAGCTACCGTGGATATAGTAGGTCATACAGACAACCAGGGTACTGAAGTTGAACTTCAAAAAATATCGATGGATCGTGCTCTTCAAGTACGTACCTATCTCCAGAAAAAAGGTATTCCCCTCCGCCGCCTGTTTGCTTCCGGTAAGTCTTCGTTCAGTAGTATTGCTGATAACCGTACCGAAGCAGGAAGAAAACGCAACCGCCGTGTAGAAATAGTTGTAAATCCATAAACTCTTTTCGTAAATTGCACAATAAATTTCTACTTTTCCGAGAAGAAATCGTAATTTAGTGCGTTCAATCGTAATTTTAGATTCAAAGGTGTTATTTTTCTTTATTTATTTACCGGGGAATTGCAATGAATGAAGGGCAACAGCTTATTTGTGTTATTGAAGATAATAACTCAGTCAGAAAATTATATAATATTCTTCTCAAAAAAAGCAATTACAATGTAGTCGAATTTGAAGACGGAAATCCGGCTATTGAGTGGCTTTCAAAAAACAGTCCGACTGCAGTTATTTGTGACGATTTGCTTCCTGATACAAACGGCAAAGAAATGCTTGCTGCAATCCGTCAGTTACCGAATGGGAAAAAACTTCCAGTGATAGCAATTACAGGGTTTGCTCATGCAGCAGACCGTGAAAGATACTTTGCAATGGGCTTCGACGGGTATATTGCAAAACCAATCAATACCTCTGCTTTCGTTGATGAAATTCGCCAAATTATAAATTCTAAAAAGTAAGTTCTTCTGTTCATTTAATCCACATTTATCCACGATTTTACGTCAGATTCTCTATGAATACTTCTTACGATTCTGTTATTAAAAGTACAGCCGGACAAAAGAAAACTTCCATTTTTCAATTCTCAAAAACAT
>JACPWH010000010.1 GCA_016197185.1 Ignavibacteriota bacterium | reverse complement strand
TCCTTTTGAAGTATCAATTCATGTTCTTCCTGCCCCGAAAGGAGGAGAGTTGCTAATTAGAAAAGTTTTCGAACCTCTAGGCTATGAAGTGGAAATTAAAAGACATAAACTTGATGACAAATTTCCTGAATGGGGAGAAAGCAAATACTTCACTTTAATCTTAAGGAATACAATTACAACAAAGGAATTACTTTCTCATCTTTATGTACTTATTCCAACATTAGACAATGATAAGCATTATTTTGTTAGTGAAAGTGAAATTGACAAACTCTTAAAAAAAGGAGAAGGATGGCTGAAGGAACACCCGGAAAAGCAACAGATTATAAAAAGATACTTAGTGAATGTAAACTATCTTTCAAAACAAGCACTTGAACGATTAAGTGATGGTGATGAGATAAGTGAAACAGATGAAGAAACAAATGAAAAAACCAAATCAATTGAAATTAAGGAAACGTTACATACTAAAAGACTCAGACTCGTCGCGGAAAAATTGATTGAATCAAAAGCTGAAAGAGTTTTAGACCTAGGATGTGGTGAAGGTAAATTGATCCGACTACTATTGAAAGAAAAACTATTTACTGAAATTGCTGGAATGGATGTTTCGTATAATGAACTACTTAAGGCAAAAGAACGATTGCATTTTGATGAAATGTCTCCTAAACAAAAAGAACGGATTAATTTGTTTCAGGGTTCCTTGACATATAAGGATAAACGTTTGGAGGGTTTTGATGCTGCAGCAGTTGTAGAAGTTATAGAGCATTTGGATGTTAATCGTCTTAAATCTTTTGAACGTGTTCTGTTTGAATTTGCCAAACCAAAAAAGGTAATTCTTACTACTCCGAATAAAGAGTATAATATAATGTGGGAAAAACTGCAGGCAGGCGCAATGAGACATAATGACCATCGGTTTGAATGGACAAGAGACGAATTCACTGAATGGTCGAATTCTATTGGAGAAAGGTATAATTATACTGTGGAACTAGTTCCTATTGGAGAGGAAGTTGAAAATATTGGTGCACCTTCACAAATGGCAATTTTTACCTATGGAAATTAAAATACCAGAATTATCACTTATCATATTAATAGGTACATCCGGTGCAGGAAAAAGCAGTTTTGCCAAAAAACTCTTTAAAAAAACCGAGATTCTCTCCTCTGATGAATGTAGGGGCTTTGTGTCCGATGACGAGAACAATCAAGCTGCCACAAATGATGCATTTGACGTACTGCACTATATAGCAGGTAAACGATTGAAAAATGGTTTGCTTACCGTGATTGATGCTACGAATGTTCAAAAGGAATCCCGAAAAGGACTTATCGAATTAGCAAAAAAATATCATTGTATTCCTGTTGCAATAGTACTGGATATTCCTGATGATGTTTGTGAAGAGAGAAATAAGCTAAGGTCAGACAGGAATTTTGGTGGATATGTAATTCGCCAACAGAAACAACAGCTTAAGAAATCCCTAAGGAATTTAAAGGAAGAAGGATTCCGACAAGTATATGTTTTGAAGTCGGAAGCGGAAGTTGAAGCTATCAATGAAATTAAGAGAGAAAAATTATACAATGATAAAAGGGAAGTAACCGGTCCATTCGACATCATTGGGGATGTTCATGGATGTTTTGATGAGCTGTATGAATTACTTCTAAAATTAGGCTATTTAATTTCTAAAGTTGAAGAAACAAATGAGAACTTTGGATTTCTTGTAACTGCCCCTGACAATAGAAAAGCAGTTTTCGTAGGGGATCTAGTGGATAGGGGGCCAAACTCACCTGATGTTTTACGGTTAGTAATGAGCATGGTAAATTCGGGGGTAGCATATTGTGTTCCCGGAAATCATGACTCAAAACTTCAAAAATACTTAACTGGAAAAAAAGTCCAGTTAAAACATGGCTTAGAGTTAACTGTTAAACAACTCGAAGCAGAATTTCCTCAATTTATCAGCTCGGTTGAAAAATTCCTGTATAGTTTAATCAGCCATTATGTCTTTGATGATGGTAAACTTGTTGTTGCACATGCAGGGCTAAAAGAGGAAATGCAAGGTCGTGGTTCAGGGGCAGTTCGTTCTTTTTGTATGTACGGAGAAACAACCGGAGAAATCGATGAATTTGGGTTGCCAGTTCGATATAATTGGGATAAAGAGTATCGAGGAAAGGCAAAAGTTATCTACGGCCACACGCCAATTCCAAATGCAGAGTGGCTCAATAAAACAATTGATATTGATACCGGATGTGTCTTCGGAGGCAAGTTGACTGCATTACGTTATCCTGAGGAAGAACTAATTTCGGTTAAGTCAAAAAAGGTGTATTGCGAACCGTCTAGACCAATTGATTTTAATGAAGTGCAGAATAATCTCAGTTCTCAACAAGAATATGATGACCTTCTGAATATTGAAGATGTAATAGGTAAAAGAATCATACAAACCCGGTTACGAAATAACATTACCATTCGTGAAGAAAACTCAATTGCAGCATTAGAGATTATGAGCAGGTATGCAGTTAACCCAAAGTGGCTTATATATCTGCCTCCCACGATGTCACCTTGTGCAACAAGCGATTTACCGGAATATTTAGAGTACCCGACTCAAGCGTTGAATTATTACAAAAAAAGAGGTGTAGAAAGGGTAGTTTGTGAAGAAAAACATATGGGATCAAGGGCAATAATTGTTATCTGTAAGGATGAAGAAACCGCAATCAGACGTTTTGGGATACCAGATGAAGGAATAGGAATTTGTTATACAAGAACCGGCAGAAACTTCTTTAACGACAAAAAACTTGAAAATGAGTTTATTACAAGAGTAAACAAATGCTTAGACAATACTAACTTTTGGGAAAAGTTAAAGACCGACTGGGTTTGTTTTGATGCTGAATTGATGCCATGGTCTGCAAAAGCGCAATCACTTCTTAAAGACCAGTATGCTGCTGTAGGAGCTGCGGCGGCAGGTGCATTACCTGAAGCGGAAAAAGTACTTAGACAAACATTGGAAAGGGGAATAGGTGATGCTCGATTTGCTTTAGAAAAATTCTCAGCCAAGAAAGAATCTATTTCAAAATATGTAGAGGCATATCAACATTACTGTTGGTACGTTAATTCAATCGACGATTACAAACTGGCTCCATTTCATATTTTGGCAACGGAAGGCAATGTTCATTCAGATAAAACACATGAATGGCATATGAATACAATTGTTGAAATTTGTGAAGGTGATAAAAAATTATTTATACCTACACCTTATAGAATTGTTAATTTTAATGATGTGGAAAGTTACAATAATGCTGTGAATTGGTGGATTGAACTTACCAAAAATGGTGGGGAAGGTATGGTTGTAAAGCCAATGGATTTTATCGTGTCCGGTATAGATGGATTGTTACAACCAGCAGTTAAATGTAGAGGTAGCGAGTACCTTAGAATCATTTATGGCCCGGAATATGACTCTCCGAAGAATATTGAGCGTTTAAAAAATAGAGGGTTATCGAGAAAACAATCTTTGGCGATAAGAGAATTTGCATTAGGGATTGAAGGTTTAGAACGATTTGTTAGAAAAGAGCCCCTTAGAAAAATTCATGAAAGCATTTTTGGAGTATTGGCTTTAGAAAGTGAAAGTGTAGACCCCAGACTGTAAATAATGTAATAAACTAATACCTCGTTATGTAAAAAATGTAAATAATTTAGAAAAACTGCAAGAAGAAAATTCCTAAATTCTTTGTACGAATATTCAAACAACACATGAGCAATTCCGATTCAACATTTGAATCCTATACAGATCAATTGGCAACCCAACTTGCCTCAAGCATTTTCCAAACAACTGATATACTTGGGGAACTTGTTCGTGCGTCCGAAAAGCATTATAGCGGCAGTCATTCTCAGTTCGTAGGAGAAAAATCAGAAGCTGTAGCAAGGCAATTAGGGTATTCGGAAGGTGAGTGCTTTGAAATTAAGATAGCCGGAATGTTACATGATATTGGTAAAATTGGATTTCCTGAGCAAATTACATCTAAACTTTCATCCGAGCTTGCTGCGGAAGATTTCAGATATTACATGAGTCATATTGATGAAGCATACCGAATTTTATCAATACATGACGGGCTTAAGTCCATTGCAGAAATTGTAAATCAACATCATGAACGGCTTGATGGAGGCGGGTTCCCGAATCGCCTAAGGGGAAATGAAATTTTGCATGGTGCAAAGATAATCTCTGTAGTTGATTATTACCATAAT
>JACPWH010000009.1 GCA_016197185.1 Ignavibacteriota bacterium | reverse complement strand
AGATCGTTCAATCTTATGGGCTAATTCATCCTGAGGAAGCACTTCTGCTGCTCCAGAAAGAATGATGTCCATTTGCTCATTTAAAGGTGCAAACATAGAATTCCAAATTATTGATTATCGAAATGATATTTACTTGGTTCGTTCAATTACATAATCAGCAAAGTTCATAAGTGAGGTTTTTGCCGGAGAATCAGGAAATGAAGAAATTTTTTCCTTAGCTTCACTGATTATTGAATGTGCTTTTTCTTGCGCTCTTCGTACTCCATGATTTCTTTCCACGAACTGGATAATTTCTTCAACGTTTTTTGGAGAGAGATTACCCGATTTTATTGATTTGATTATAGAGCGTGCCTCGCTTTTATCTACATTTTCACAAGCGTAAATCAATGGAAGTGTTATCTTTTTCTCTTTAATATCATTACCGATTGGTTTGCCTACAATACTGCTTCTGCTTGTATAATCCAGAATATCATCCTGAATTTGGAAGGCGATTCCTACTAATTCACCATAATCACGAAGAGCTATTCGTTTATCGGAACTGTCGGTGGTACTCACTGCACCAATTTCACAGCAAGTAGAAATAAGTGAAGCTGTTTTATCGGAGATAATCTTAAAATAGGTTTCTTCATCGAGTGTTTTCTGACGGCTTTTTTGAATTTGAAGCAATTCCCCCTCGCTCATTCTTCTGACTGAAGTACTTGTGATCCTCAAAAAATCAAATTCTTCATTTTCAACTGCAATAAGTAACCCACGAGAGAGTAAATAGTCGCCTACAAGAACTGCCACTTTATTCTTCCATACAGCATTTATAGAAGGAACTCCTCTGCGCTTGTCTGCTTCATCCACAACATCATCATGTACCAAGGTTGCAGTGTGAAGTAATTCAACTAAAGCTGCAGCAATATAAGTTCTTCGGGAAACTTCGCCGCAAATGGCAGCACTCAAAAAAACAAGCGTTGGTCTGACACGCTTGCCGCGCTGTTTGAGAATATACCGTACTATAATATCAAGAAGAGCCGCCTTAGAGCGAATAAGTCCTTTGAAAAAATCATTAAATTCTTCTAAATGAGATGCAATCGGAGTACTAATTTCTGATATTGATAATGGCATGAAGGCTATGGGTTATAAATAAAATATTTTTAAATGGCTTCTTCTCTATTCTATCTTATGCAGTATGGTTAAGAAGGTCTATTCTGTTTTCTCTTTTTTGCCTGCTAATTTCGAAACAATTATACTGATTTCATACAAAATCACCATTGGGGCAGCAAAAATAAGCTGATTAAACGGGTCTGGGCTCGGAGTCAGCACCGCAGCAATAATAAGAATGATAATATAAGCATGACGACGATATTTACGCATATACTCAGGTGTGAGGATGCCTACCCTCGAAAGCACATATGAAATCATCGGAAGCTCAAACACAAGCCCGGCAGCCAATATGGTCGTAGTGATAAAACCAAAATACTCAGTTACATCAATACTGTTTTTAATTTGGGGTGTTCCGAATGATTTCGTGAAACTCATCATTCCCGGTATCATCGCAAAATAAGAGAAAGCAACTCCTGAAAGAAAACAAAAGGACGTAAAAAATGTAATCCTGCCTGCCCAATTTTTCTCATGCCCATAGAGTCCGGGTGCTACGAACTTCCATATCTGGTATAAAGTCCAAGGGATTGAGAAAATAATTCCCACCACTAAGATTACCTTGAAATACAAGAACGGCTGTCCGAATGGGCGTAAATTTTGAAGTTCAAGCCCAGCATTGATTGCTGGTTTAAGAAGAACAAGCTCCATAATCTGGTTAATGAGCAAACCTGAGATTATACATCCGACAGCAATTCCAATAATGGAGAATACTATTCGATTTCTAAGATCTTCCAGATGATCGAAAAAGCTCATTTCATTGTCTTCATTTCCTTCTGATTCTGATATAGGTTTAGCCATGTGTTATAGAGAAGTTTGCCTGTGAGTTTACAAAAATGCAAAAACCAAGTACGAAAATAACTCTCAGCGATTGATTGGCGAAGGAACTCAGAATAAAAATCGAAATTTTCTTCCGATTCTTTTTGAAAGTACTCATGACCTACAGTTCAATTTTCACCCCATCACCTTCTGTTTGATAACACTGACTATTAAATTACAATATGCTAAGTAATATTTAAATAAAATCTTTAGACATTGCCGAACATCAATTTTTAAAGTATGTTTCAACACAGAACCCCACTTTTAAAAATGTAAATTTTCCGCAAGTACATTATATTCTTGGACTGAGGATTTGTTGCACATTTCCAAGAAATTTATTTTCAATTTTAAAAATTTTCTTCTTGTGTTTTGTTGAAATCTTGCTGATTTTTGTACTGCGAAACAAATTCACCTCCATAAAAATGGTCGTGAAACAAAAATGTTGAACATTTTGTTTGTTCTCCGCAAAAAAAAATTGCTCATGGAATTAACAGATTCCCCGGGTAAATCTCGAAATAGAAAATAGTACAATTTTATGAGAAATCAATACTTTATACTATATTCTCCGAACATAACGCATCGCTTGCGGCATTTGAAATAGTTCCCCCCGATTGTTTCTCTAATCAAAAGCAAGCACAAGCAGTAGTACAATAAGATGAACCGCACTTGCGGCTTCTATCACATACATAGAAAGCGACCGAACTTTTAACCGTTCGCAGCGCGAGGCGAAGTGTCTCCATACGCATTATAGTTAGCGTATATGTGGCTCTTCGTTTCGCTCTCCTGAAATTATCACGGTTAGTTTGGGTTCTATTTGTGTCTCAGAAGCTGAGGAAACCTTTTATCTCTTTTTAATATTGCTTCGATATTTTTATCTCATTGTATGGGGACAAACTAACTCTTTCTAACGGAGGCAGCATTGGCTAAAAGGTTACCCACTCTCGACTTATTCGCTCAAGCAATACGAACTAAACCTGTAGTTGCACGAAAATTGGCAACAGTTGCAAAGGCGCAGATAGAGATAACTGCTCCTGACTCTCAAGCTGTAATGCTTTGGGATAAGTGCCTCGAAATCATTAAGGATAATGTTGCAGGGCAAGTTTTTAAAACTTGGTTCGAACCTATTACCGCTTTATGCTGGAAGGATAGCCAACTCACTATTCAGGTTCCAAGTCAATTTTTCTATGAATGGATAGAAGAACATTATTATGCCCTGCTTCAAAAAACCATTTACCAAGTTCTTGGTTCAAAATCAAAATTACAATATCAGGTTTTAGTCAATAAAAGTGGCGATACGCTTGAGCAACGCGCTATCAAACTCCCTGCATTCCGAAATGCTCCTGCTACAGGAACTCAAAGTAATCAGCAGAACATACTCCCTTTTGCATCTACTACTCCTGTTCATCAGAAATACCCGAATTATCTTAATTCACGATATACTTTCGAGAATTTTATTCGTGGTGAGAGTAATCAGCTTGCATCTTCTGGTGCTATGACAGTTTCGGAAGCCCCCGGAAAAACTCGATTTAACCCTTTATTTATCTATGGCGGTACAGGTCTGGGTAAAACCCATCTTGTTCAAGCGATTGGTAATCATATTGTTCAGAATAATAGTTCAACACGTGTACTTTACACAAATAGTGAACGATTTACCATTGAATATGTGAATGCCATTCAGAATAATAAAGTAAACGAATTCACAAATTTCTACCGGACAATTGATGTATTGATTGTGGATGACATTCAGTTTTTTAGCGGAAAAGAAAAAACACAAGATAATTTTTTCCACACTTTTAATGCTCTGTATCAAGCAGGAAAACAATTAATCCTGACGAGTGATAAGCCTCCAAAAGAACTTACTGACGTTGACGACCGTCTCATTTCTCGATTTCAATGGGGTTTGACGGTCGATGTACAATTACCTGATTACGAAACTCGTATGGCAATTCTTCAACGCAAAAGTTTAGACGAAGGGTTCGAGATTCCATCCGATATAATAGAATTCATTGCACGTCATGTATTTACAAGTGTCCGTGAACTTGAAGGCAGTTTGATTAGTTTGATTGCCAAAGTCTCACTTGACAGACGTGAGCTTTCTCTCGATTTAGCAAAGGAAGTTGTTCGCGGAGTATCTGCTCCCTCCGATAAGTCTATTACAATTCAAGATATTATACGGGAAGTAACAAAATTTTACAATTTTCCTCTTGAAGACCTTGCAGGAAAATCTCGTAAACACGAGATAGTACTTGCCCGTCAGGTGGCTATGTATCTGACTAAAAGATACACTCCCCTCTCTCTTAAAAACATAGGTACATATTTTGGAGGACGTGACCACACAACAGTTCTGCACTCATGCCAGATGATTACAAACTATCTTGGTAATGATAAATCCGTGGTTGCTGCAATTGAATCGCTCACGCGGATAATAGGGCGGGATTGATTTTAGTATTTGATATTACGATTAAACAACACAGCCCACGATATTCATCATGGGCTGTGTTGTTTTGAGAAATACAAGGTTACGAATTCATAATAAGGATGATATTTATACCTCTATATGATTATCATAATGTAAACAGGGAATCTACCTGTTGACTGCCCTACAAACCGTTAAAAATGGGGACTAAAACGTAAAATTATCGTAAATTGCAGTCTATGGAGATGCAGAAACGCTTATATGTAATTGTAACGGCTATTATACTGCTCGGAGCAGTAAACGCAACTGCTCAAATTCGCGTGAAAAACATTTATCTTGATAAGAAAGATGTTTTCGATACTTTGAACCACGAACTGGTATCATTAAAAAAACTGGCAAACAGCTTACATACCAATACCAAAGATTATGTTATAGAAGATGAGCTTCTGTTCTCTGAAGATGAAGAATTATTCGATGACGACGTAGAGGAGACCGAGCGAAATTTACGTTCATTAGGACTTTTTTCGTTAGTAAAAATTACTGTAGATACACTTAATGCTACAGAAGCCGATATTACAATAGTAACACAAGACCAATGGACTACGATACCCGGTGTTATTTATTCAACAGGTGGCGGAATTCAAAATTACGGTGCACAATTTAAAGAGTCGAATGTAATCGGGATGGGGTCGAGTATCTATTTACAAGGATTGTACAGAACTGAAAACGAAATACGCTGGCAAGGTTGGGGTGAGTATTCCCATAGAAAGTTTCTACGAACCCCGATGTCGCTGTATCTAAGTTTAATTTCAAATCGTTTTCGTACTGATCAATTTGCAATGCTTGCAAAGACGTTTCTTACCCTTTCCACTCCAAATGCGTATGGTGGGGCTGTTACTAATTCGTTTGGTAGGGTTTTTGTTTATTCGGGCAATTCGTTTCTCACACCAGAATTTCATGTTCGGTCTGCCGAAGGATGGTTTTCACTTGGATTGAGGAATAAGGATAGATTGTTTGCAAGTATTTACGCAAGAGCAGAAGATGTGAAACGAGCTGCGCCCCAGTATCGGCAAGCTTTCGACAATAATGCGAAATTACTCATAGGGTTTTCTTCACTTACACAACGCTTCTATAAAGTCAGCAATCTCAATTCATACTATACAGAAGATTTGCCGATTGGCGGATATGGTGGAGTTGTTTTAGGTAAGACTTTCCCGTTAAAATCAGCAACGCCTGAAATACAGGTGGATGATGGAATGTTTTATGCAGGCGGACAAATAGAACAATCAGCGAAAATCGGCAATTTGTATTTGTTTGGACAGATGTCAGGCGGCAGCGGATTTGCAAGCAGTGACTCTCGATATACGTATCAAGAGTTTTTAGGGGTAGGTCACTATCGACTCGGAGACTTAACAGTACTTGCTGCTCAATTCAGACAGCAAACTGCATGGAATTGGAATGGCTACAGACAATTAATCTTAGATACTGATGCAGGCTTGCGCGGTTATGCTGCCAACCAATTGACAGGTGCAAACAGAATAATCGGAAATGTGGAAGCCAGATTTTTCAGCAATTGGGAATTATGGACTTTCCGTTTTTCGGGTGTAGGTTTTTATGATATGGGCAGTGTATGGCGAGCGGGAGAAAAATTGTCTATAATTCAGTTCCATCATGCATTAGGCTTGGGATTTCGTCTCCATAATACGAATGTGGCAGGACCTGAAGGTACTTTAAGATTTGATTTTGCATATAATGCCGATAAGAAAAACATCGGATTTATTTTTAGCGTTTCGCAAATGTTCTCGGCGTTTGTGAAACATGGATACAAATTACCTGCGATATTTGGATTGGGAGTAGATGCCGAGTAGTAGCCGACAACATAGTAATGTAGTACAATATTGGTGTATTTTATGAGTAAAGTTGTTCGTTTAATTGGATTTCCAATGGACTTGGGTGCAGGTCGGCGTGGTGTGGATATGGGTCCATCTGCCCTTCGTATTGCTGATATAGCACCAAAGCTGACTGCGTTAGGATACGAAGTATATGATGAAGGTGATATTCCAATCCAAACACAAGAAGTTCAGACAATCGAAGATAACTCATTGAAGTATTTACCTGAAATAGCAAAAGCTTGCCAACATTTATCCGACAAAGTGGAAAGTGTATTGGATAATGGAGATTTTCCATTGATTCTGGGTGGTGACCACTCAATGAGTATTGGTTCGATTGCAGGAATATCTGCCCATTGTAATAAAACGGGAAAACGACTTGGTGTTTTATGGATTGATGCTCATTCTGATATAAATACTCCTTCAACTTCACCAACAGGAAATATACATGGAATGCCTGTTGCAGTATCTCTCGGATTAGGTGCTCACGAATTAACATCAATCGGTGGTGATTTTAAAAAGTTAAAACCTGAAAATATAGTCTATATAGGACTGCGGTCAGTAGATGATGGTGAAAAGGATTTTATAAAAAAACTTGGGATTACCGCTTACACAATGTTTGATATTGATAAATACGGGATTTTTACGATTGTTCAAAATACACTCGATAAAATGCGTGAAAGTGTGGATCATTTACATATAAGTTTCGATCTTGACAGTGTTGACCCCACTATTGCTCAAGGAGTTGGAACTCCTGTTCAAGGAGGACTCTCATACAGGGAAACGCATCTATTAATGGAAATGATAGCCGAGAGCGGACTTATATCATCGTTTGAAGTTGCAGAGGTTAATCCGATTTTAGACAATATGAATACAAGTGCAATTTTTGCAACAGGTGCGGTAGCTTCTTGCATGGGAAAGCGTATTCTGTAAGATACTGACATTGATTAGAAATTACACACGAAGAAAGAGTTATATTGTAATATACAATTCAACGAGAATAGAATGAAACAGTTTTTATGTAGAGTTGGATTGAGCATTATTATAACAGTTCTTTTAAATTATTCAGCAAGTTATGGTATGCCTGATTCGATTCTAAAAGAAAAAGCTGTAAAAATGAATAAGACTATTTCGGCATATCTTGGAATGAAGTTTAACCTTGGAAACTCTGAGTTTTATACTGAGTATGCCAAAGCATTTCATGTAAACAATTCATATATGGTTCAGCCTGTTTTTGGAATCACTTTTAGAGCCGAGCCGATTACCGGTATTAGATTTGGTGCTTCGGGTGAATATTTCAAAGGGCATTTTTTTGACAATTTCTCTCAATTGGCTTATTCCCCCATTGATTCAGCATTAGTTGGCTTTCGTTCTCCTACGGAAACTATAGATTTTAAAGCAATTCCATTACTTCTGACTGTGGATCTGATTCCTTCTGCCAATCAATTTAGAACATACTCAGGGATAGGAATCGGATTATGTGTTGGTCATATCCGCTGGGAAGAAGCTATGTACAGTTCAGTAAAAAATGATTCTCGTATTGGAGGTGTAGTTTTTGATGAAAATTTAATATCCCCCGCAGGGTGCATTTATGCAGGACTGGAATTAGGTTTCGACAAGAAAACTAAAGATGATAATTTCATTTCATTGACAATTGAAGCACGATATACATACGTTGGTATGTCTGCACCGATGTTCAAGGCAATTTCATCTCAATTCTTCCGTCCACCTGAATCGTGGCAAAAGAATTATTTAATTGGAGCAAGCTCGTTTTCTTTACAAATCGGTTTATCATTTCAATCACCGAATATTTGATAAAGAGACAGTTTGAGTGTTTATTGGTTATTATTAATTTTACGGAAAGGAAAAGCTATGATAGTAAATGTTACAGCACGCCATTTTAAGATGTGGCCCGAATTGCACGACGCAGTAGTTGAAGCAGCAAATAAATTCCCAAGGTTTTACGAAGGTATCACCCGTACAGATGCAATTTTATCAGAAGAATATGGAAAATTCGTTGAATTTACTATACATGTTGACGGTCATGTTTTTCATGGTGAAGATACGGCGGTGGATTTTGATAAAAGTATTCATCAAGCATCCGATAAAATTGTTGCACAACTTCGCAAATTAAAAGATAAAACTAAGAGCCATCACGCAACCGATATTTCTGAATTTCTTTAACAAATTGATATGTCGCAATTTGAAAGACTCAAAACCATAACAAAAGATAATATTCTTGTTAGACAATTACTCACGTCTCCTGTCCAGCTTACTACTATAGCAGGACAGGATGGACTTGATAATATGATAAAAGATAAGAATCTGCATCGCCCCCAATTAGCACTTGCAGGTTTTGTAGAACTTTTTACATTTCATCGTGTTCAAGTGTTTGGTAACACTGAAATATATTATTTAAAAAGTTTACCGGGTAAAGAGCGAATCAAAGCGTGTGAAACCATAGCAAATTTTGCAATACCCTGCATTATCCTTACAAACAACCATCAATTCGATCAAGAACTTCTTGATATATTTGAATCAAGAAACATTACGGTATTTACAACACCTTTCGAAACGACAAAAGCTATTTATCTCCTTTCAGATTTTTTGGACGATCAATTTGCACTTCAGGTGGCAATGCACGGCTCATTCGTGGATGTTTATGGTGTGGGGGTACTTCTCACCGGACGCAGTGGAATTGGCAAAAGTGAAATTGCTTTGGATTTAATTGAGCGTGGGCACCGCCTGGTAGCTGATGATTTAGTGATGTTTACCAAAAAACGCGAAAGCGTATTGATGGGAACAGGAACAAATCTATCCCAACATTTTATGGAAATTAGAGGTTTGGGAATCATTGATGTTGAAAAAATGTTTGGTATTCGAGCCATCCGTTTCCAAAAACGACTTGAAATCGTTGTGGAACTTGAAGAATGGAATCGCGATAACGAATATACACGCACCGGTCTGGAAGAAGCTCCACTATCACTTGTGGGTGTGGATGTTGCTTCGGTAAAATTGCCCCTCTTCCCCGGTAAAAATGTAACGGTAATAACTGAAGTAATCGCTCTCAATTACTTACTTCGTACTTACGGTTATAATGCAGCCAAAGTATTTGCAGATCGCCTCCAAGATCAAATAAATTTGCGGAGATTACACAAAAAAGCGGCACATGATCAGCGATTAGTGTCGTATTTTCAGAGTGATGATGAGTGAAGCTAAGGTATGAGTAAACATTGATAGAAGGTATTTCAACCTAGCACCTCATTATAAACAATTTACATCAGCTAGTAAACTATTATGAAAATAACCGATATACTCAAAAAATCCACAATTTTAGTCCAAGAGCATGTGGGTAGTAAAGATGCTGCCCTAACACTTATGATTGAAGCATTAAGTAAAAGCGGACAAATTTCAGATTCAGTTGAGGTAGCCAGAGTAGTTTGGGAGCGTGAGAAGATAATGTCCACAGGTATTGGCAAAGGCTTCGCTCTGCCTCATGGCAAAACAAATTCTGTTAGTGAAACGGTAGGTTGTTTTCTAACCCTTGATGTGCCGATTGATTTTAATTCTTTGGATAATTTGGGATGATACAAAAAAGCAACTTGTTAAAATTCTTGAAGACAATTCACGGCAACTTGTTAAAAACTATGATGCACAGCTACGCAAACTTGTTCAGCAGTTTGACCAAAACGCACGAGTTTTGCTTGATAATCACAAAGACCAAATAAAAAATTTGCAAGATTTTCTTGTTCTAATAACAAAACAAATTGAAGAACAGAAAAAGCAGCTTGACGATCAAACCAAAGCTCTTTATAAGTCATTCGACGATCAAGTACAATCATTAAACAAGCAAATCGAAGAACAAACAGCAAACCTTAAAAAGCAAATTGAAGATTCAGAAAAAAAATAAGAATATCAACAGAATTGTATGAAATCCAAAAGCACTGCAAAAGAATCTACAACAATACCTCCTATCAAGCCCAGTAAATTACTGACAGATCCACAACGGGTCGAAATGTTTCGATATATGCTCCAAGCGCGTGAGTTTGACCTTGCAATGCAGAGATTGAACCGACAGGGACGTGCGTTCGGAGGTGTATATTCTCAAACAGGAAACGAGGCTTCGTCGGTTGGCTCTGCTTATGCTTTGGGTAATAAGGATGTTCTTTTTCCAATGCATCGAAATATCGGCGGACATTTCGTTTTCGGTCAGGATTTAAATACTTTGATGCTCGCCTTCCTTGCACGCGAGGGAAGTCTTATGCGCGGAACGGACGGGACGGGGCATTATGCAGATATTGGGCGGAGAATCTATGGAAACATTTCTCATCTTGGTGCAATGATTCCTGTAGCCGCAGGATTTGTACTTGCATCAAAAATGCGAGGTGAAACTATAGTATCTATGACTTATATAGGTGATGGTGGGTCTCAAACAGGAGAATTTCACGAAGGTGTTAATTTCGCCTCAGTACAAAAACTACCGCTTGTGCTTATCATTGAGAACAATCAATATGCATACTCTTCTCCCAATTCAGTAGAATTTGCCTGTGAAAAGCTCTCTGACCGGGCATTGGGATATGGATGTTTTGGCGAAACAATTGATGGAACAGATATAGAGTTGGTTTATGAAACGTGCGTTAGGGCAGTAGAGAGAGCAAGGAAAGGCGAAGGTCCCTCCCTGATAGAAACAAACACAATGCGCATGAGAGGACACGCTGAACATGATGATTTCAGCTACGTTCCCAAAGAACAACTTGAATACTGGCAGAAACGCGATCCTATAGATCGTTACCAATCTTTCCTTTTATCGAAGAAGATACTCTCTGCTGATGATGTTACTGCAATTAGAACGAAACTTATCGAGGAAATTCGTGCTGCTATCGATTATGCAATAGAACTTCCCTTCCCATCAGCCGAAGAAGGTTTTAAAAATATTTTTGTTGATTAATCTCTGAATTTCCTGCAAACTACATTATGCCTCAATTAACATATCTTGAAGCGATTGCCGATGCCCTCCGCACAGAAATGCGACGTGATGAACGTGTTTTTTTATTGGGGGAAGATATAGCAACGTATGGCGGTGCTTTCAAGCTGACAAAGAACTTTCACGAAGAATTTGGTCGTAAACGTGTATTGGATTGTCCAATTTCAGAATCTGCAATTGTGGGAGCTGCAATCGGTGCTGCGCTTAACGGTATGCGCCCGGTAGCTGAAATGCAGTTCATGGATTTTGTAACCTGTGGTTTTAATCAAATTGTCAATGTTGCGGCAACGACTGCTTATCGCTGGGGAATTGGCGTACCGATCGTTGTTCGTGGACCTTCTGGCGGAGGCGTAGGTGCTAACCCTTTTCACTCGCGTAATTCAGAAGCATGGTTCGCCCATGCCAGTGGCGTAAAAGTAGTATGCCCTGCCTTCCCTGCCGATGCTAAAGGGTTGATGACAGCATCTATCAGGGATAATAATCCGGTAGTGTTTTATGAGCATAAAGGGCTATACCGCAAGATTAAAGAAGAGGTTCCCGAAGGTGAATATAGTATTCCATTGGGCAAAGCCAATGTTGTTCGCGAAGGAAAGAATGGGACAATTGTCGCTTATGGAAGTGCTGTTCACTTTGCTCTAGCTGCTGCGGAAGAACTCTCCAAAGAGGGTGCATCGGTTGAAGTGATTGATATTCGTACACTTGTTCCGTTTGACCAAGAAACCGTACTTGCTTCGGCAAGAAAAACTAACCGAGTGTTGATTGCTCATGAAGCAAGTTTAACTGCTGGGTTTGGCGGTGAAATCGCTGCAAGAATAGCTGAACATGCTTTTGAGTATCTTGATGCTCCTATTATGCGTGTAGCAGCTTACGATGCCCCGACACCGTTTGCTCCAACACTCGAAAAAGCTGTCTTACCTAATGCTGAAAAAGTTCTGTCGGCAATGAGAAAGTTGTTAACTTACTAACTTTTATACTTGAACTTCATAAAAATCAAAAAATTTTGATTTCCTATTCTTTATCTGTATTGAATTGAAATTTCCTATTAATCTGTCAATTTCCAATGATAAAATCTGTAAAACAAATCGCCAAAAAAATACTCCCTCAAAGTGTAGTTGACGGACTTATCGAATTAAAAAAAGAAAAAGTAAAATTAGGGGATTTATCGAAAATCGAATTGATCCGTAACAAGAATGTACAATATCTATCCAATCCAAAGCTTTTGGAAACTGAACTATTACTTGAGCTTGGACTTAACAATGAGCTTCTGGTTGAATTCCCCGAAGAGTTGTATGGGTATTGTGGCAAAGGATTACTTCACTGGCAATATCCAAAACAGTTCAGTAAGTATTTAGCTCAAATTTCTACGTTTAATATTGAGACATATCTGGAAATCGGTGTTCGTCATGGCGGTACATTTGTTATTACTGTAGAATATTTAGAGAAATTCCATCACATTAAAAAAGCAATTGGTGTTGATTTGGGAACTTGCCCGACCATAATTGAATACAAAAAAATTAACCATGTTGTTGATTTTATTCAACAAGACAGTCAAACCAAAGAATTCAAGAACCTCATCAATAATTCCTCCACATTCGACCTTGTGCTTATAGACGGTGCACATGAAGAAAATATGTGTAAAAATGATTTCGAAACAGTAAAGGGCAAAGCTAATATTGCAGTTTTCCATGATATTACAAGCGATGCATGTCCCGGTGTAGGTAATGTATGGAATTACGTAAAAAATACATACCCTGACGAATATCAATTTTTCGAATTTACCGAACAATACGATAGTGTCAGGAAGAGAACGAGTAATGTATATTTAGGAATCGGTATGGCAGTTAAAAATGATTTTTTAAAAAGAATTTCTCAATAGTTTAATCAAACAAGAAGCCGCTTATAAAAGCTCTACCATATCGTAGGGCTTTTTCATTTGACAACACTTTTCTGATATTTATGAATTATACGATTATTGGGGCAGGTAAGAGCGGACTCGCATCTGCCATACTTGCCAAAGAAAACGGGGACAATGTTTTTTTAACTGAATCTAAACCGGTATCAGCCTATGCTGATACTTCCAAGCAACTTGACGATCATTGCATTGATCATGAATTTGGAGGACACACCCCGCGCGCGCTCTCAAACGCACATTGCATAATCACCTCACCCGGCGTTCCCCCTAACGCACCGGTTATTGAAGAAGCGGAAGCACGTAACATAGAGATTATCAGTGAACTTGAATTTGCATGGCGACAAATTTCCAATCCGGTTATTTCTATTACCGGCACTAACGGTAAGACTACAACTACCGCACTTACTGAGTATATTCTTCAACAAGCAGGTAAATCGGCTATTGCTGCCGGAAATATCGGCACTCCCCTTTCTTCACTGGTAAAAACACTTGATAAGGATACAATTGTTGTTCTTGAATCAAGCAGTTACCAATTGGATAGAACAATTGATTTTCGTCCTGATGTGGGTATAATTCTCAATATAACTCCCGATCATCTCGGTTATCATGGCAACTTTGAGAATTATCGCATGGATAATTCGCATAACTACACAGCATAAAGAGGAGGAAATTATGCTATTTGATGACAAGCGGTTGCCCGGGGTTCATAATAGATACAACTCCATGGCACCCGTCAAAACCGCTCCTGCCTTCGAGGTACGCAATGAAAATATCCGCGATTCACTTATTCAATTTTCCGGTGTGGAACATCGGTTGGAATTTGTGCGTTCGCTTAATGGGGTGGATTATATAAATGATTCCAAAGCTACGAATATTAACGCAGCTTGGTATGCTCTTTCAAGCTACAAGAAACCGATTATTTGGATAGCAGGAGGTCGTGGGGATGGAAATGATTATATTCAATTGGACAATTTGGTTCATAAAAACGTAAGTGCTATTGTGGCAATAGGAGAAGAAGCTAATACGATATTTGATCATTACTGTCTTACGAATCGGTGCATTAAAGCGACTTCACTGGATGAAGCTGTTCAAATTGCGGCAGAAATTGCAGAAGCAGAAAATATAGTATTGTTATCCCCGGCTTGTAAATCGTTCGATATGTTTGATAATTACGAACAACGTGGTGAGTGTTATAAAAAAGCTGTAATGGCATTATAATTTTTAGTTATCAATCAGTCTCCTGTACGTTTCAAGCATTGTGTTTGCTGATGACTTCCACGTATAATTTTCAAAGGTATAAGCGCGAGCAGCTAAACCTGCAGTTCGCGCCTCCTTTGGATTTTCTAATAAATAGATGACGCTTCGTGCAAATTCCTCGGCATTTTCAGCTGTAAACAGTCCTTCCGATTCACCTCCTATAATCCCTTCTCTTGCAATAGGAGTGGCAACCACCGGCAGTGCCATCGCCATTGCCTCCAATATTTTTATTCTAACACCGCTTCCTACAAATAAGGGTGCAATATATACACTTGCGTGGTTCATATACGGTTGAATTTTGTCAACATACCCGACAACATCCACTCCATATTTACTCCACTGCTTAAAGAAGTCCGGAGGATTCTTCCCAATAAGCGTCAAATGTGCTTCAGGTATTTCTTCTTGAACAATCGGCAATACATTCTCTATAAACCAACGGACACCTTCCACATTATGCACCCACTTATAGGTAGTTGCAATAATTATCTCCTTTTCATTGCGCTTAATACTTTCATCCAATTTCCAGTCATCGGGAGTTATTCCATGTGGAGCTATCACAACATTTGCTGACGATGATAATTTCAATGCTTCTTCCCTATCCTTTTCGCTTACAGCAAAGCACACATCCATCTGCGGGTAATATTGTTTTTCTGCTTCATGTAAAAATTTGGCTTGACGTGCAATATACCAATGCTTCATACTCTTTGGAGGCAGCTCATCAGCATATCTTTGCCAGATTACCCATTCAACATTATGTAACCGTAAACCGATAGGAGGATTTTGCGAACTATTTGCTGCAATTTGCTTTGCAAATAATGCAGCAGGTGCCATGCACGAATGGTCAGCATGGATAACGTCAAACTTCTCATGTTTCATTAAATTCGTCAGGTCTTTTAAAACCTGCGACCCAATATGCTTCTGCATATATATTGAAATTGGAAGTAATCCTGCTGCAACTTTACGTAGAAAAGTATTATCCGTTGAATGATTACAAAGTATTATATTGGCATATCTTTTGGCTTCATGAAGTTCAGTCGGGAGTGGTGGTTTATTTCCCAAACAAAACAATGTAACTTCGTGTTCAGCTCGAGCAAATTCTTTAGTTAGATTCGCTATTGCAATACGCCCACCGTCGTCTGGAGGAAATGGAAATTGAGGGGACAGTTGGAGTATTTTCATGAAGCTATTTTGTTTGTAATATTCTATAATTTCAACCTATTACAAAATAATTTTTAACAGTAGAGTGGTTAAAATCGTAGAAACGTTCTGATAAAATTACGCAAATTTTGATATTTTTTACTATTGGTCTGTCGATAGAAGGTTTCTATCTTTGAAACCTTAATATATGTATATTGTTCGGGAAGTATTTACAATACAATTATTTAGTTTAGATATACGTTCAGAAATGCTGTAACCAATTATATTTGTTATTACGTTTTATGCAATTGTTAAGTTGTCTTACTTTTTTGTAGGATATTTTTATGCAATTATTTTCAATTTTCAAATTATCTTTGTAACCAAGTTGGCGTGGGATGCTTTTTGTTGTTGTAGTTTATGCACTTGCAATCAGCAAATTTATATTATGAATGGACTCTTTTGTTGCCTGGCTTTTTACAATAGCCCGTAACTTTAGTATAAAAGCAACAAAACATTTACGCTTCACCAGAACTACCATGCTTTGTTTGGATGATTATTCTGAAATCATAGAAGATAGCAGCGATAAAACAGATGTTGATATTATGATGCATGATGCCCTACATAGTGCCGTTTCTACTTTGTCAACAGATTATCGGGAAGCACTCGAATTACGATATTTTGAGGGTTTCTCTTACGAACAGATTTCAGAAGCTCTATCAATTTCGATTTCCCTCGCTAAGGTTAGAGTGTTTCGAGCAAAACAGCAATTACAGCAAATTTTATCCCCTTACTTAGAAGAGTATCAATCATGACAAATAATGAATTACTCGCCAAAATGTTAGATGGTACATTGACAGCTTCCGAAAGAACTATTCTTAATGCCGAGGCTGCTGCCCATCCTGAATTTGCCAATGAACTTGAGCAAATGAAGCGAATTGAGTCAATTCTCACCAAGTCCGGTAATCGCTACGATATCCCTACACCTGCTTTTCTTCAGAGTGTAGAAGATGAAATTGCTCAGAAAGTTCGTGATTCAAGAAGTGTAAAGCCGATTCCAATTCTGCCTCCTAATATTTTTGATATTAAATTCAATTGGAATTTACTTATTATGGCTTGTTCGGGTTTGGTAACAATCGCCTCTCTTGGGTATTATGGTTATAACAAACTATATCCTCCTGCACCAATCGTTATTTCCGAGCAGCAGACAGCACAGCAACCTGAAAGCACAACAAACCCATTAGCACAATCTCCACAAATTTCTCGTTCAAATGAGAAAAGTATTTCTGTTGCTCGTAAACAATCATTGACCATTCATAGTACAGAAAATACAGCGATTGAACAGTCAAAGGCAATTGTAGAAAAGAGCCCTAATCAATTATTAGCAGCAAAAGAAACAAATAAAGATTCAATTGATGCATCAATTGCCTCAAATTCGAATGCTAATACTCTGACTCAGAAAATTCAAAAAACTCTCTCGGAGCTAAATGAAAAACGAGCAGCAGGTGATAAGATAAATGAAATGTCACTAAGAAAGCAGGTAGGACTTCTCTACAGTCAAGCCGGTAGTAACTCGGAAGCTCATAAGTATTTAAGTGAAGCATTAGAAATTGCCAAATCAAACAACTTTCGTCAGGCTGAAGGAAATATTCTGGGTGAAATAGGACTCATAGAAAAGCAAATGGGGAATATGGATAGTGCGATTAATAAACTTCATCAAGCAATTGATATACTTAACTCCTCAGGCAGTCCGTCGGCTAAATGGACAAAAGCACTTTCGAATATCCAAAATAAGTAATCTAAACGGATGTTAAAACAGAATTGCCCGATTGTTATAATCAATCGGGCAATTTTGTTTTAAAACGCAATTTATTATCCCACAAAATAAATTACTCCACCCACACAAACTCAAACAAGAGCATTGATGAGGCAATAACTACAAAAGAGTAACAAACCATCAGTATTATATCTCCTTGTGCCTCTGCCCACTCAGCCCCTACAAATGAAAGAATTGTGGTTTCAACCCCAGCCAATATTAAAGGGAGCAATAATGGAAATGCAAGTACAGGGAACAATGCGTTCTTCGTTCCGGCTTTCGAGATTATTGCAGAAATAATTGTTGTAGAAGCTGCCAAACCGATACTTCCGAGTAGCTCCATAATTCCAAAAATCAACCAGTTCCTAACCTCTAAGCCGGTAAAAATGAAGAAAAGAAATATTGCTGCTGCATTAAGAACAATTGAAAGACATGTAGTAAAGAATAATTTACCAAAATAAACAGAAGTGGGTGATGTGGAGAGTTGCAATAGCAAGCCTGTTCCCCTTTCTTCTTCGCTTACGAAAGATTTGGCAAGCCCTGTCATTGCCGTAAAGAACATGATAATCCACAGTACACCGGCAGCAAGTTCAGGGTTAAATTTTTCCCCGACTGTTGCAAAAACTATCATGGAAATAGTTGTAAGAATGAACAGTGCCATCGCTGTGATGGCATAGCGAGTACGAAGTTCGCTCTTTATATCCTTATGTGCAACAGCAAAAAAACGTTCAATTTGAGCCATGGGTTTTATATTCTGAAGAACTATTGAAGACTATCCATATCAATTGATTGAGGGATAGTATTTGGCAATTCAATAATAAACGTTGTCCCTTCATTTTTGGTACTCTCCACTCTGATTGTACCGTTATTTTTCTCGATAAGCTCTTTACTGAGAATTAACCCTAAACCTGCACCCTGTTCCCCAGCCGTTCCTGTTTGAGTAAAGTGATATGCTCTTAGGAAAAGCTTTGCCTGCTCTTCGGTGGTCATTCCAATTCCTGTGTCTTTTATTTTGATAGTTGTTTTACCATTCTCAGATTCAGCGGATAGTGAAACCCTGCCTCCTCTGTCAGTAAATTTAATTGCATTTGAAACCAAGTTTTGTACTGCTGAAAAGAGCATATTATTATCAGCATAAATCATAATGTCATCAGAAATATCAACCTGTAATTCAACACCTTTTGCTTCTGCAATTCCTCTGAACAGTTCCTCAATATGACCGGTCATTTGCTCTAACTTAATAAGGGATGGATTTGCAATCATTTTACCCGATTCGATCTTTGCCCATTGAAGCAAGTTTTCCAAAAGATTAAAAACCGTTCTTCCCGACTCATGAATGTCTCCGGCAATCTCATGAATCTCATTTGTTGTTAATGTGTTGATATTTTTTATTAAAAATTCAGACAATTTGAGTACATTTCCAAACGGACTTCGTAAGTCATGAGAGATGATTGCAAAAAATTTATCCTTACTCATAATCTCTTCTCGAAGTTCGGCTTCAATTTTGAGGAGCTTTTTATTGACTCCGAATAACTCGGATGTTGTTTGTTGAAGGATATTTTTACTGGAAACTACCTGATCAAGATAACTGTTAAGTTTTTCTTCTGTATTTCTTCTATCGGTAATATCCCGTGAATTAATTATAATCCCTTGAATAAGTGAGTCTTCGGATAGATTTGCACCGATTGATTCAAGGTATATCCAACTTCCGTTTGAGTGATAAAAACGATATGGAGGGGCGATAACCTTTGAGTGTTTTGTAACTAAAGCTTCAGAGAAAAATCCTTGTATTTCTTCCAAATCTTCTTTATGGATGAAATCAAAAATATTTTTCCCGGTAAGCTCTTCTGTTGAATATCCTAAAATGAGTTCGCAAGACGCGCTCATATACATAAAATCACCCGAAGTATTTAGAATAGTGGTGATATCAGAAGAATTACTGACAAGTTTACGAAATCTTTCTTCATTTTTGCGTAAATGATTATCTAATTCAAATTTATGGAGAGCTATTTCGAGAGCAATGTGGATTTGATTATCATCGAAGGGTTTTACGATATACCCATACGGATATGCTAATGCAGCACGTTTGATTGTTTCTGAATCGACAAATGCAGTAATAAAAATTATTGGAAGAGGATTAAGTTCATTTATTTTCAAAGCTGCATCTACTCCATCTTGATCTCCGAAAAGATGGATGTCAATCAAAGCTGCATCCGGTTTTTCGGAAAGAACAAGCTCTATAGCTTCTGAAGCAGTACTGCAAGGACCAATAATACTGAATCCTAATTTTGTAAGAATTCTCGCAAGGTCTTGTGCAACAATCGGTTCATCTTCAACAACTAAGATTTTCTGTTGTAGCATAAAGTATTATGAAAGTGTCCGCAATTTTGATTGCAATATAGAAAAAAAAAAATGAGTGTGGAAGTGATGATTCTGTACAATTTTATTTATGGCTTAGAATTCTAAAAAATATAGCAAAATTCCGTTTTTAAACTAATGTTTATGGCATACTTATGAAATGGAGGAGGAGGATTTATGGTGATTCGTCTGAAAAACGGGGAAACAGCTACACTGGACTTTAGGGAAACAGCACCCGAAGCTGCATCAAGAAATATGTATTTGGATTCATCAGGAACAGTTCTGGAAAATACTTCTCTTTATGGTGGGTTAGCGTCCGGCGTTCCCGGAAGTGTTGACGGTATAATAACTGCTCATAAACGTTATGGAATACTCCCCTTTGCAACCCTTATCCAACCTGCAATTGATTTTGCATCCAAAGGCTTTTCCCTTACGGAACATCAAGCCGAAGAACTCAATAAAGAACATGATAATTTTGTAAAATACAACAAAACTTCATGTGCTTTTATTCAAAAAAACCAATGGAATAAAGGCGATATACTCATCCAAACTGATTTAGCCGGAACACTCGAACATATCCGTGATTATGGTCGTGACGGGTTTTATTCAGGTGAAGTTGCAAACCACATCATTAATCAGATGAAGCGTTCAGGCGGAATAATCACTCAACATGATCTTGATTCCTACCATTCAGTGTGGCGCAAGCCTCTAATTGGTTCGTATAGAACGTATGGAGTAATCTCTATGCCGCCACCATCAAGCGGAGGAGTTGCACTCTTGCAATTGCTTGGGATGAACGAACTTCAAGTTCCGACAACACGAGGAATGGATATTTCTGAACGTGAGCACCGTTTCATAGAAATGGAACGCAGAGTATATGCAGATCGTGCTGAGTACCTCGGAGACCCTGATTTTGTGAAAGTACCTTTGAAATCGATGCTTGCAAGAGATTATGAATCAAGCCGGCTCATAAATTTCTCACCTGCTAAAGCCACAAATAGTGACGAAATTACTGCGGGTAAGATAAATGAAAAAGAGGAAACCACACATTTTTCAATAATCGATGCAGATCACAACGGTGTAGCTGTAACGACTACACTAAATGGCAGCTATGGCTCGAAAGTTGTGGTAGAAGGTGCAGGATTTCTGATGAATAATGAAATGGATGATTTCAGCATCAAACCAGGTGTTCCAAACTATTATGGCTTAATTGGGGGCGAAGCGAATTCTATTGCTCCTCGAAAAAGAATGTTAAGCTCAATGACTCCAACAATAATAACAAAAAACAACGATGTATTTATGGTTGTAGGTACTCCGGGCGGCTCTACAATTATTACATCTGTCTTTCAAGTTATCACTAACGTAATTGATAGGCAGATGAGTATGCAAGAAGCAGTTGTAGCAAAACGGTTTCATCATCAATGGCTTCCTGATGAAGTAAAATATGAACAGGGTGCTTTCAGTAAAGAAATCGAAGAAGATCTAAAACGGAAAGGTCATATTCTAAAGGAACGTGAACCTATTGGCAGAGTTGATGCAATTTTAGTTTTACCTGACGGCACTTTAGAAGCAGGAGCAGATAACAGAGCCGATGATACGGCAGATGGATATTAATTTACTGAGGAAACATCCTTGACTATATTATTTTTCAATAAAATACACGTTTTACTTATAGTGTTTTTTGCTATTGCTACTTTTTCAAAAGCAGCAGAAATCAAATTAGGAGTTGATAATCTTATCGAGTCTCAATTTGAACAAATAAAGGGGAAGCGTGTTGCCCTGCTCACCAATTCTTCAGGAAGAACAGGAAATTTGGAGGCTACGGCAGAAGTATTTTCGAGGCAAAAAACCTTTACCCTCACATCGATTTTAATGCCTGAACACGGTTATTACTCCACAATTCCTGCCGGGCAAATTGTTGATAGCGACTCCCTGTTCGGTGTACCTGCTTATTCATTGTATGGAAAGAATCGTCGCCCAACATGGTCAATGCTCAAAAATGTAGATATAGTTGTAGTTGATATTCAGGATATTGGTATCCGCTCCTATACTTATATCAGTACATTGATAAATGTAATGGATGTTTGCGCGGAACTAAATAAACCGATATTGATTTTAGACCGCCCAAACCCTTTGGGTGGGTTGATGGTTGACGGAAATGTGACAGACACCTCCATACTCTCTTTTGTCAGTATCGTTCCTGTCCCCTATATACATGGGTTAACTATCGCTGAACTCGCTCAAATGGCTAATGAAAGCGGTTGGTTACCTAAAGATAAGAAAGGTATCCCAAGAAGAGCCTTACTTAATGTAATTCCTATGAGTGGTTGGAAACGCTCAATGGAATGGGAACAAACAGGATTAATTTGGCTTCCGACATCACCGAATATACCAACAGTACAATCAGTTCGTGGAGCAGCTACAACAGGAATTATAGGTGAACTTTCGATTGTCAGTATCGGAATCGGCACTACTCTCCCTTTTCAGTATTTTGGATTACCCTCACTAAAAAGCTCAGAATCCATTTCCCTTTTGACCGCCCTAAGAGATACAGAAGGAATAGAAGGCGTAATTACCAAGTTCAGAGCTACATCTGGAAAGTATGCACAAGAAGATTGTAACGGTCTATTTATTTCTTTTGTACAGAATGGGAATTACAAACCCTATACCGCCGGAATAAATTTGATATTGATGCTACGCAAATTGCGACCGGAACTCTTTATATCTCAATCTATTGGAAGTGCACAACAGGCAATGTTCCGAAAAGTAACGGGAAGTATAACTTTATCGAAAGAACTTTTAAATTTCGGTACGGATGAACAAGTTAGAGCAGCATCTGAAGTTGGAATTACAGATTTTTTACAACAACGGGAAAAATTCTTATTATATAAGGAATGACCTTCTTATTTTTGTTCAAGGATATTCTCATTTTCAACCTATAGTATGCTTCCAGAATTTCAGCGTGAATTTGCCGAGCGATATTTTTCACAAGAGAAATACAGACAATTCTTAAAAGAATTGGATGATGCCGTAGGTATGAAAATCGAATATCGCGTATCAGAAATGCCGGTATTTGTTTCAAATTCTTTCAAACATGAGTTGGAAACAGCCGCAATAGACATTGCTGTTGAATGTATGTTACCTGAACATTTAACAGCTTCTAACGGTTCACTTAAACCAGAATACACTGTAGCGAATCAAAACCCTAAGCCATTATTTGTTATCGTAGATTTTGCAGTTGCATTGGATGAGAACGGTAATTTTATACCAAAGGTTGTAGAATTACAGGGTTTCCCGTCTTTATTCGGTTATCAGTTTGTTTTGGCGAAACATATAAAGGATTTTTATCAATTTGATAGAAAATTTGATCATACTTTCAGTGGTTTATCCAACGAAGATTACGTTAGTTTGATGAAGAAAGCCTTGCTTGGAAATCATACCCCTGATGAATGCTGTTTACTTGAATATCAACCTCATTTGCAAAAAACACGGCCTGACTTCTTATGTACAAATAAGCTGACAGGCATCAAAGAAACAGATATTTGCAGTGTTCGAAAAGATGGCAATCTGCTTTTTCATGAACGAAACGGCAATTGGCAACAAATTAGACGCATCTATAACCGTACAATCATTGATGAATTAAACGACAATAACGTTACCTTGCCCTTCAATTGGGGTGATGATTTGGATGTTGAATGGGCGGGACACCCGAATTGGTATTTTAGAATCAGTAAGTATTCTTTGCCGTTTCTTCATCATAAAAGTGTCCCCAAATCAATATTTTTGGATACTTTAGAGAGTATTCCAAGCAATTTGGATGATTATGTTCTTAAACCTCTATTTTCCTTTGCCGGAAAAGGAGTAATTATCAACCCGACAGAAAAGGATATATTGTCGATTCCAAAAGAAGGACGCGGCAACTTTGTGTTACAGGAACGAATTACTTATGCTGAATCACTCTACACTCCACTGGGCATGAATAAAGTAGAATTAAGAATTATGATGATATGGTTGGAAGAATGGGAAAAACCTGTTCCTGTTATGTCGCTCGCCAGAACCGGGAGAGGTCCTATGATGGGAGTTCGCTATAACAGTGTAGAATGGAGCGGTTCGACAGGATGTCTTTTCGGAGATTGATAGAAAAATTACTCTAAAAAACAATGAAAAATTACTATAAATCGTCAAACATACAATTACGATAAATTTGCAAATCAAATATTTTAATATATTAATAGGAGAATGACATGATATTCCAGCATTTTAAAGGCAATCTTCGCCGCCTGATGCTTACCAGTACAGCCGCAGTCGCCATGATGATTGTACCTGTAATGGCACAAACACCTGCAAAAGTTTATCCTGTAAAAACTGTAACGGCAGCTGTCGGTAACAAAGTAGCAGATTTCACTTGGATGGAAGGAGACAAACAAGTTTCACTTTCTGAAGTTGGAAAAAACAAAGTTGTATTTCTTAACTTTTGGGCTACATGGTGCGCACCGTGCCGTAAAGAAATTCCTGATATTATTGAACTTAGCAAAGAATTCCCAAACACTGAATTTGTAGTAATCGGTGTATCAATGGATAGAGACCAAGATGCAGTCAATACTGTCAGCAGATTTGTAAGAGCAAAAAATTTGCCCTATACTATCGTTATAGGAGATGAAAAGCTTGCGGAAGCTTATGGTGGAATTAATGCAATTCCATCAACTTTCATCATTACGAGTGATGGAACAGTTTCGGAAAAAATTGCAGGCATGAAATCAAAAGCTGATTTTTTAGCTGCAATTCAAAAAGCTATGAAACGCAGCCAAACACAAAACAAATAGTATTTATGGTTCCGGCGGAAGTTCATCTTCCGCCGGAAATTATTACCGAATTCCTGTTAAACTATGAAACGGATTTCTCTAATTCCCTTTTTGATGCTTTATTTGCTGACTTCATTTAGTATGTCGGCAAAGATTCATTTCTGTGGAGGAGAATTAGAGGCTTTTAAGGTAAATACTGTTGAAAAAAATGATTGCTGCTGTGAAAGTGATGAAGAACAATCTGACTGCTGCACAGACAAGCAAATAACAATTCATGGAGTTGACCTTCACCAATTTGTGCCCCCTGCTTCCCTACCTGACCTTGCACCATCTGTTCATTATGCTTTTAGTGAGCATTCAATTCAAGATTTATTTTCCTTGGTCCATTCCGAAAACATATCTTCCTATTCGCACGCTCCACCTACACTTGCACGGAACAGCCCCCTCTATATCTCCTATTGCTCTCTTTTGATTTGATACCCATTGTATCAACTATTTAAGGATAGGACTTTTATGTCTATATTCTTTAATATATTTGTATAGAAGAGCCATTAACCGTAACTCATGTTGCTGAAATTGAAAGCCATAACGAACGTTTGAAGCTAAGGTAATTCAATGTATATATTTAAGATGGTATTCAATATAACCCTACACATATCTGAATCTTAAATGTCATTGCATTATTTTACAGACAGCTTTGCGACTATCGTGAACTAAGAGAGCATCACAATCAAGTTAGATCAGTCTGAGTGCGTCGGTGAGTCCAATTACTTGCCAAATTATTGATATTGAATATATAAAATAAAACGAAATTGAAAAACTTAAATTAAAGTGCAACTGTTGAATATCACGACAGTACAAATGTACTTAAAATTAAAACTTACATTAATTATTTTCTCAAAGGAAACTTATGAAATACTTCCTCTTAGCAATCGCATGTATCTGCTTGATTAGCAGTTCAACTTCATTCTCCCAAACAATTTCTAATTCCAAGACAGAAACTTTCAAAGTATGGGGTAACTGTGGGATGTGTAAAAAAACAATCGAAAAGGCAGTCAACAAAGAAGGAATTGTATCCGCAGAGTGGAACAAAACCACAAAAATCATAACCGTGATGTATGATTCAACTCAAACATCACTTGACCAAATTCAGACTAAAATCGCAGATGCGGGATATGACAATGTCGGTCATATTGCACATGATGATGATTACTCTAAACTCAATAAATGCTGTCGTTATGAGCGTAAAAAATAATGCTAACCGAAAAGAAAACATATATTGTAACCGGAATGTCTTGTGCATCTTGTGCAGCAAGTGCAGAAAGTATTACTAAAACTCTAAAAGGGGTTGTAAAATCATCGGTAAATTTTGCTACGAGTAATTTGCTGGTGGAATATTACCCTGAGTTGATTTCTCCCATTAACATCAAACAAGCACTTCAAAGCATTGGTTATGATATTTTATTGGATGAACAAAACAGTTCAGAACAAAAAGAACAAATTGATTCTTCATATTATGCCAAGCTAAAAAATCAAGTTGTATGGTCAGCACTTTTATCTGTCCCAATTGTTGTGTTTGGAATGTGGCTTATGGACATTCCCAATGTAAATTGGATTATGATGATTCTCTCAATACCGGTGCTGTTTTGGTTTGGAAGAGCATATTTTATAAGAGCTTGGAAGCAAATACTGCATTTACAGACAAGCATGGATACATTGATTGCTCTCAGCACCGGTATTGCCTTTCTCTATAGTGTATTCACAACTATTTACCCTGAATACTGGCACAGACGTGGACTCCATGCTCATGTGTATTTCGAAGCAGCGGCTGTTGTAATCTGTTTTATCTCCCTCGGTAAATTATTGGAAGAAAAAGCAAAGTCAAATACTTCGTCTGCGCTCAAAAAACTAATTGGCTTACAACCCAAAACAGTATTTGTTGTAAATGGCAATCTAGAAAGCGAAATTCCAATTTCTCAGGTAGAAATTGGACAAGAAATCATTGTCCGTCCCGGTGAGAAGATTCCTGTTGACGGCAAGGTGATTTACGGCAGTACTTATATTGACGAGAGTATGGTCAGCGGTGAACCAGTGCCTATATTAAAGGAGAAGGGTGCAAAGGTTTTTGCCGGTACAATTAATCAGAGCGGAGCAATCCACTTCATTGCGGAAAAAGTAGGTGGCGACACACTCCTCGGGCAAATCATCAAAATGGTTCAGGAAGCACAAGGAAGCAAAGCTCCAGTACAAAGGTTAGTAGATAGAATCGCCGGAATATTTGTTCCGATAGTTATCGGTATTGCATTCCTTACATTTGTTGTTTGGTTGCTCTTCGGAGGGGAAAACGGATTCTCACTTGGTCTGTTAAATGCAGTTACCGTACTTATAATTGCTTGTCCGTGCGCTCTGGGACTTGCTACCCCTACAGCAATTATGGTTGGGGTTGGTAAGGGAGCTGAAAATCACATTTTGGTCAAAGATGCAGAAAGTTTGGAAACGGCACATTCTGTCACTGCTATTGTTTTTGATAAAACCGGGACAATAACAGAAGGTAAGCCTATAGTGACTGACAGTAGATGGAATGATGATGTTTCTGAACATGAGCGTTTGATTTTATATTCAATCGAACATCAATCCAAACATCCATTGGCGGAAGCAGTTACAGACAGTTTTTCAAAAAATAATTATCAACTTCTTTCTTTTGATTTATTCCAAAATATTACAGGGAAAGGAATTGAAGCGGAACTGAACAAAACGAAGTATTATGTTGGCAGTCATGATTTCATAATTGGGCAAGGAATAGATATTTCCAATAAGTTTGAACAGGATTTCAGCAGATGGTCTTCTGAGGCAAAATCAATTGTATTTTTCGCTAATAATAGTGAAACTCTTGCTGTATTTGCAATAGCAGATACTATTAAATCAACTTCAATAGAAGCAATCCAACGGCTTCATCAAAATGGAATATCTGTTTACATGCTTACAGGTGACAATGAACAAACAGCTGGTGCAATAGCAAACCAAGCAGGAGTTCAGAACTTCAAAGCGCGAATGATGCCCTCGGAGAAAGCTAATTTTATTAAAGAATTACAAGAACAAGGCAAAATTGTGGCAATGGTCGGAGATGGAATAAATGACAGTCAGGCTTTAGTACAGGCAAATCTTAGTATTGCAATGGGAAAAGGTTCCGATATTGCGATTGATACTGCTCAAATGACACTAATCTCATCCGACTTACGCACAATATTACGTGCTTTACAATTATCTAAAAAGACTATTCGTACAATCAAGCAAAATTTATTCTGGGCATCAATTTACAATATAATTGCAATACCTGTAGCTGCCGGAATCCTTTATCCTTTTACAGGTTTTCTCCTCAATCCAATGATCGCCGGAGCAGCTATGGCACTTAGTTCAGTTTCGGTAGTCAGTAACAGCTTACTTCTCAAAAATTCCAAGATTAATTAAATATGTCTATTACTCTATAAAAGCTATGGAAACTCTCAAATTCAAAACAACCATTAATTGTGGCGGGTGTATTTCTACAGTTACCCCGACATTAAACAAAATAGCAGGTACGGATAACTGGAATGTCGATATTAATAGTGTAGATAAGATACTAACAATACATACAAATCAAATAACGCCAAAACAGATACAAGAAGCTGTGCAATCATTAGGATTTCAAATTTCTCAACTATAAGAATTCTTCAATTTTCGTAAATTTCCATGTATAAAACCATTATAGCACTTTTACTTTTTATAGTATGTTCTTCACCAGTATTTTCACAACAGATTCACGGGAAGGTTTTCGGGCATGATAACGGTACTCACAAGCCGCTTGCAGGAGCTTCTATTAGGTGGCTTGGAACGAATAAAGGAGCAATTACGAAAAGTGACGGTTCTTTTGCTATAGAAAGAGCCTCAACCGATACTCTTGTTGCAAGCTATGTAGGATATATGCCTGATACAACAATCATTTCTGTAAGTCAGGTTTCTGTTGAAATAACACTTATTGCAGGTTTTCAGACTAAGGAAGTAAGTATAACAGCAGAAACAGGCACAACCATTAGTAATGCTGTAGCAAAAACAGAAGAAATATCCAATAGAAAACTTGAACAATCAGCTTGCTGTTCGCTCGCAGAATCATTTGAGAAAAGTCCGTCGGTTGAAGTGAGTTTTTCTGATGCAGCTACAGGTGCACGTCAGATTCAATTGCTTGGTTTACGTGGAATATACACACAAATCCTTACGGAAGCAATCCCTACAATTCGCGGTATGGCGACAAATTTTGGATTGGAATATATTCCAGGTGCGTTTATCAAGAGTATTAGTATTTCAAAAGGTGCTGCATCAGTTACAAACGGATACGAAGGTATTACAGGGCAAATCAACATTAATTATAAACAGCCTCAAGACGATATTCCTTTTTTTGCAAATGTATATGGAAATTCGATGGAAAGGGTGGAATTGAACCTGACTTCAGTGCAAAACATTAATGAGAATTGGCAAACAATGGCAATGGTTCACGGCAGAATCTTTAACCATGAACAGGATGGAAATGATGATGGTTTTATTGATATGCCTAAATTCAAACAGTTAAATGGCATAGCAAGAGTTTTTCACAGAAGTGAGGGCGGAAATGAATTTCAACTTCTAACCAAGGGTCTGCATGATGAATACACAAGCGGAACAACTACCCATGGTATTCAATCCGAAACAGACCATGAGTATGAAATTCTAACTAGAACAAACCGCTTTGAATTTTTCTCAAAGTTCGGAATAAACCCTCTGTTTGAATCACCGGAAACAAACTTCGGGTTTCAACTCTCAGGAGCATGGCATGATACCTACACACAGTTTGGCGATAGAGACAAGGAGTTCAAAGGACTTCAAAAAACGTTGCAGGCAAAAGCAATTTTAAGTACGGAATTCACTGATATTAAATTTATTTACGGACTTAGCTATCTATTTGATAATTATGATGAAAAATTTATTCACAAAGATTTTTCAAGAAATGAATCTGTGCCCGGGATGTTTGCAGAGGCAACATACTCAGGTATTAGCAGTTTAACAGTTGTAGGGGGTATTAGAGCAGATTATCATAATACATTCGGAACATTCTTTACATCTCGCATTCATACCAAATATGAAATATCCGACGTTACTTTTATCCGGTTTTCAACAGGGAACGGAACGAGAATAGCAAATGTAGTAAGCGACAATCTATCAGCTTTTGCAAATACCAGAGAAATCATATTCGGAAATTCTATTCAACCGGAAAAAGCATGGAATTATGGAATGTCGTTCACTACATCATTTGAACTTTTCAGCAAAGTTTTTACATTTGATGCCGAGTTTTACAGAACAGATTTCTTAAACCAAGTAGTAGTTGATTTGGATAACAGCGAGAGCCTTGTTATTATTGATAATCTGAAGGGGACTTCATATTCTAACAGCGGACTAATCCAGCTTAATTTTGCTCCGATTTCAACTATTGATTTAAATATATCATATCGTTTGATTGACTCGAAGGCAACTACAGGAGGTAAGCTCCAAGAACGACCGTTAATTTCTCCCCAAAGGGTGCTTGCTACAGCCTCGTGGACTTCCCCAGAAAAAGAATGGCAAATTGACGGAACTGCAATTTGGAATAGCGGAGGGCGAATCCCTTCAACTGTTAACAATCCCGATTCATTACGATTCCCTGATAATTTTGATTCTTTTTTCCGTATGAATGCGCAAATAACGAAGCGATTTGAGATATTTGATATTTATCTTGGAGTGGAGAACATTTCAAATTTCATACAGAAGCAGGCGGTAATTTCTCCAAAAGACCCACATAATGAATTTTTCGATGCATCACTTGTCTGGGGACCGCTTGATAATAGGTTAGTGTATATCGGAGCAAGATTACGTATTGAATAATTTAGATATGCCTGTTAATAATTCTAATTCATAACTAATATTTTGGTAGGAATTTCACCAATTTCTGCAAGTGCTATCAAACGTGTTATAGCTTCACCTGAAATCTGTTCTCCACGTGCAGCAATCAACAATCCATACGAAGTAGAATAATCACTGGCGAACATCATTCCGGGTTTAATTTGGTTTACTGTTAGCCTCATAATGGTTCTTTCGCCTAATTGACGGCGTTCACCTTCTATTATGCCTGTAAAGGTATCTACAACCTCAACAGAATAATGAGTTCCTACCCTTTGGTGAAGATAATTCATTGTTTGAGCATATTTTGATTGAGTCGAATTGAGGAATGCAGCTGTACTTGTTATTTGCCCTGAGTTCCCGGGAGTTTTATCTCTGTGCAATCGAAACATCTTCCTGGTAGGCGACAAGACCGCCGGCGACGGCACCTACAGCGTGGTCGTCCCGGCGGGCACGTTCGACATCC
>JACPWH010000124.1 GCA_016197185.1 Ignavibacteriota bacterium | reverse complement strand
GTAGATAACCGTATCTTTATTTCAGGGGATACAAAGTTCGACCGTGAACTTATTGATATGTACTCCAATCGCTCCGAATGGATGTTCCATGATTCGCAAATCAATCCAAACCCTGTACACGCGTGTTTACCCGAACTCAAAACACTACCCGAAGAAATTACAAAAAAAATGTTTTTGATGCATTATCCTGATAATGCCAAGGCAAATCCTATTGAAGAATTTGCAGGATGGGCACAGCAGGGTATGCGGTATATATTTGATTGAGAAGATTCGGATTATTTATCTGATACTATGTTGGTTTAATGAAAGTATATAGCCGATAAATTGGCAAGTATTATTACACTTCGACTCCGCTCAGTGTGACGTAACTTATTAGTTGTAAAAGAATATCCAATCTTGTAATACCAAGTTCGTGGAAGCTGCAAAAACAGAATACAAAACAATATAATGACAAAAAAAAGAATGATCCGGAGAACCGTCATTCAGAAGGAGTCTTCGACTGAAGAATCTCAGTGTAATGGAGGCTCTGAGAATTTAATAATGAATTAAGTAAAAATAGTAGGATAAGTAGTGACAAATCCAGAAAAAGTTTCAAACCTTTTTAATATATAATTTGTAATACTCCGGAAGCAGTCTATCCTGTGATTTTTCGGACGGCGGACTTCATTTGAATGACCAACAGATTTAAAGATGTCATTTAGAAAGATGTTGAGGTATCTAATACTTACCGGTTTTACATATAGTGGGTTTACATACCATCCATTAAAAACAACAAAAGACGTAGAAAATAATTCTACGCCTTTTTGTTTTTAAATAATCGACTTGTTTATTTTACTTTTCTTCAACAGCTATAATAAGCTGACGGTCTGTTTTCCAGAATTGCTCGGCTTTCGCGATGTTCACCATTGGTGGTCCAGATGGATTAGGATCAGCCTCAAGGAATTTAGCATTGTGCGCTGAAATTACTTTTTCTACAACCATACCTGCAGGCAATTCCAAACTTTGCTTTTTACGAATATCTATTTTTGTAAATAAATTAAGGTCTGCTGTTGGTACAGGTACCCATCTACCACCAAAAAATAGAGTTTTTCCTTCTTTGCGGATAACTCCCTTATCTTCGAGTTCATCCAATGTTCCGATAATCACATACGCTGCATTCTTATCGTTTTCAATTTCAGTTCTCACTGTACGTTCTTCGGACAAGCTGTCTGAAATACGTTTTTTATCTTCGGCAAGAACACCCATTTGAGTTTCTAATTCACCGATTCGGACTTGCTGTGTTTCTACTGTCTTTTGGTGCTCATCCACTATCTGTGTAAGAGTAGTGATTTGCGCACTCATTTCATTCTTTTCGCCGGTCATCTTCTTTAATTTTTGTTGAAGGGAAGCCATCTGCTTCTTATTTTTTGCAATTTTTACGTCTAATGCAAAAAGTTTTTCTTTGATTGCTTGTTTAGTGCCGGGTGATAATGTCCCTGCCGGTGCTTCACTAATTCTGGCAAGTTCAGCATCTACTTCGTTGATAAGTTTGGACGACTCTGCAACTACTTGAAGCAAACTGTCTCGTACACTCGACACGTCGGTCAGTTTATTTTGAAGTTGACGGAATTCCGGTTTATCTTGAATCGGTTCTTCCTGTTTTTTGTCGCAAGCGGCAAGCAGAACTATAGCACAGAAGAGCAATGCGCTAAGTTTCATAAGACTAAGTTTCATAAGGATAACCTTAGATATAAATTGAACAATACAATGGATACTACAAATAATTTATCCGAAAATAGGTCGCTTATGTCAAATTGCAAAGTAAAATGATATTTTTTGAAAAAAAACAAGAATAATTTATTTGGAAGCCAGAGTATTTGTCATTATTATTGCAATACGATTTATCGTATAACAATGTCTCACGTCATGGTAACTATGACTACTCCCCTCAATTCCCCCTCGAAACAAGATACAACGCCGGAAATCCGCGTTTTTATTTCTTCAACTTTTCAGGATTTACAACCTGAACGCGAGTATCTTGTCAAAAAGGTCTTCCCCGGACTCCGCAAAATATGCCGTGATCGCGGTATAGAACTTACCGAGATAGACTTACGTTGGGGCGTAACTGCCGAAGAAGCGGAGCAAGGCAAAGTAGTAAAAGTATGTTTAGAGGAAATTGACCGATGCCGACCGTTTTTTATCGGTATTTTAGGTAGTCGGTACGGTTGGTCGCCTTCACTTGATGATATTACAAAAGATGTAGAATTAATTGGTAAATATCCGTGGATTGAACAGGCAATTGCCGAAAATCGAAGTTTAACGGATATTGAGATTATGCACGCAGTCTTTCTTAGAGAAAACCCCAATCTACGTGCTTCGTTTTATTTTCGCTCGGATGATTCATCTACTTCTCAAAGTAATGAGCCGCCCGATGCAATTCAAAAATTATCAGAATTAAAAGAGAGAATTCGCAGTTCACAGATGGCATTTCGAGAGAATATCGCTTCACCTGAAATCTTAGGTCAAGCTGTACGGGAAGATATGATTGAATTTATCAATCTTACATTCCCGCTCAACAAAATCCCGTCACCACTTGAAAAAGAACGATTCATTCATAACGCTTTCATGCAAGCGCACCGCCGTGTGTATATCAATATCCCCGAGCAATTCAAAACTATAACTAATTATGTTGAAGAGTCAGGTGGTTCTCCGCTTGTGCTTACCGGCGAATCAGGCTGCGGGAAAAGCGCACTTTTGGCTAACTGGGCGGCAGACTATATAACCGCCAACCCGAACGCATTTATTATTACTCACAATATCGGCATTACGTCCACAGGTAATGATCATCTTGATTTTATCTGGCGAATCTGCTCAGAAATCAAACAACGCTATTCTTTACCTGATGAAATCCCTGCTACTGCCGAACAGCTCGAGGCAAAATTTCCAATTTGGCTGGCACGTGCGCGGGGAGAAAAATTAATCATACTCATTGATGCTCTCGACAAACTCAATGGAGCCCCTGAGCAGCTACGGTGGCTTCCTGAATATTTACCACCCTACATTCGCCTGATTGTGTCGGCAGTCGAAAGCCCGGAACTTGATATTCTCCGTTCGCGGAATTGGCGGGAGTTCAAACTTTTGCCACTTAATAAAAAAGAACGCGAATCCTTAGTTAAGGAATTTCTTGCAAGTTTTGGCAAATCACTTTCTTTACGACAACGCCAAACAATTGCAGCAGATGATAAGTCTTCAAACCCACTTTTTCTAAGAACTTTACTTGAAGAATTACGAGTATTTGGGCTTTTTGAACATTTAGACCGCCAAATTACTCTCTATCTAACTGCTGAAGACACTTCCGACTTATTTCTCAAGGTATTAGAACGTTTAGAAATCGACTTTAGTGTAGATTTAGTTCGGAAGGTTGCTGAATCCTTGTGGGCTGCACGGCGTGGTCTTTCCGAAACCGAACTTTTAGAGATTACCCAAGCCCGCAGAATGGAATTATCAGCTCTGCTCGTTGCTCTGGAGCATCACCTTCTCAGGCGTGCTGGATTACTCAGTTTTTTCCATCAGTATTTGCGTCAGGCTATCGAACAGCGTTATCTAAGTGATATTTCCGACCGTAACAATGCACATCTTCGTCTTGCACGTTATTTTGAAACAATTGATATGTCTCCGCGCAAAACCGAAGAATTACCATGGCAATTGCTTCGAGCAGGTGAACATCGGCTGCTTGTGGATACAATAACAGATATTCCAATGTTTCTGGCTCTTCATACGGATAAGAAACGCCATGAACTTTTAGGCTACTGGCTATCTGTCGGTTATGATTTTCGAATGCTTGATGAATATAGGGATAAAATTGCAAAGTATGAACTGGAAATTAATAATCCTATTGAACTTTCGGCGGCACTCGGCGAATTAGGAGAATTTTTTAAATTAAGCGGGGATTATGACAGTGCTGAATCCTTGCTTCGCCGTTCTTTAATGCTAAGAAATAAACATCTCGGTCCAATAGTTCAAGAGACTCTCGATTCGCTCAATAGGCTTGGTTCGTTGCTGGTCGAAAAAGGAAATTATACGGACGCAGAGTCATTATTGCATACCGCTTTATTGATTGCTGAAAATATGTATGGCACACATCACCCTATTGTAGCAGGTAATCTTAATGAAATGGGAATGGTTCACTTTGCAAAAGGAGATTACGCTGCAGCAGAACCTTTATTGAAAAGATCATTGAATATCCGTTCAATGATCTTGGGACGCAATCATCCTTTCGTAGCCCAAAGTTGGAATAATATGGGATTGCTTCACCTCAAGCAAGGGGATCTCGATACTGCCGAAGAGCAATGTAGCCGTGCTATTGAAATTCAGAAGACTACTATTGGAGAAGGTCACCCGGATTCAGCTTCTGCCCTTAGTAATCTTGCAATGATTTACCGTCTTAAAACTCTCTATGAACGTGCTGAAGCAATGTACCGTGAGTTACTAGCCCTTTGGGAGGCAATACTGGGTAACAACCATCCCGAAACGGCAAACGCTCTTCATGACTTAGGTGAACTACTGTATGAAAAGGGAGATTATTCTCAAGCTGAGGATGTGCTGCGTCGTTCACTTTCAATCCGTGAGCGGACACTTGGAACCGAACATCCCGCAACTGCCAATACTCTGCAAGCATTAGCAGAGCTTTATTCAAGAGTCGAGAGATTCGACGATGCCGAACATTATTTCAGAAGAGCTATTGCAACACGGCAGATGTCGTTAGGTATGGATCATCCCGAGACTGCCCAAAGTCTTCATGCTTTTGCAGAATTTCTTGTGGAGAAGGGTGATATTAGTGCGGCAGCAACACCTGTTTTTCAAGCATATTCCATCCGACTTCGGTTAGAAGGTGATAAGCATCCCGATACTATTAAATCTCAACACTTGTTTGAAGCTATTACGGAGGGGTTGAAGTAGTAATACTGTGACTTTTTTTGACCAAGCAGTTGTACCTAAATTTGAGAATAGGCGATTCAGTTGTTACTTTGGAAAGGATGCTTTCTGGAGAGAATTAAAATTTGTAACGATAGCAATCAAAAGAAACAATACCAATATAATTTATTGGGAAAGTCTATAGTAATATGTTATCAACTTTAAATTCAAGTAATAAATGCAACTTTTTGATTTGACAGTTAATTTTATTTGCACATTTACTTATTCAGCAAATGAATACTATCTCAATTCTACTACTGCAACGATTCAAATCTCTGAGGATACTGCTTCCGTAGTCTGTCGAACTCGGAAGCACGTTCAATCTGAGTTAAATTGAGGGTTTGCAGGAATGAGTATGTATCAGATGCAAATTGTCGCCGTTCAGACAGATTCTGATAGAGCGTAGCTTCGTCGGTACAATCTTTCGGTAGAAATTCAATGTTAGTTTCATTCATAACGGAATAATCCGGTGAACAACCCGAATAATCTGCAAATTGTTCAGCCATCATCCGCGCACCGTTAAATTTAGCATTCCACGAATACCCGGCAATGTGTGGTGTGGCAATCATAGCTTTCTGTGCTAATTGCATATCTACAATCGGTTCATTATTCCAGACATCAATCGCCAAACTTAGTTGTTTGTTTTCAGATTGTTTGAGTAAACTATTTTCGTCTATCACACCTCCGCGAGAAGCATGAACTATTAAAACACCTGTTTTAAGTTTACTCAATTCTCTTCTTCCTAAAAGTCCGAGAGTAGGATATTTACCATTTGCACATAGTGGCACATGATTGGTAACGATATCTGATTGTGAACACAAATCTTCAATTGACGTATAAGTAATCCACTCAGGAAATGAAAATCCATTATCATACAACAGAGGATCATTCACCAAAATATTCATTCCCAATCGGTAACAATATTTCCCAACCAACTTTCCTACATTCCCGTAGCCGATTATCCCCACACTCTTCCCATCAAGCGTAGTATTCGTTCTCTTTGCCCATTCAAGCATTGCAAATAGTACATATTCAGCTACGGCATTAGCATTTGAGCCGGGGGCAGAAACAAATTGAATTCCTGAAGAATTGAGATAACCAAGGTCGATATGGTCGGTTCCAGCCGTTGCAGTGCCTACAAATCGAACAGAAGAGTTTTGTAATAACGAAGAGCAAACTTTAGTAACCGAACGGATAAAAAGTATGGTGCAATGCTCACGAAGAAGGTATTCATTCGTAAGTGCTCGTCCGTCGAATCGGACTACACGTCCGCAGTTTGCCAGAGCATCTGCGAGATAAGGAATGTTTTGATCAATAAAAAGAACATCTGATTCCATCTTATGAGTCTAAAAGTCCGCGTCCTGTTTTCTGAATTGATCCTGCAGCTTGGAGTTCTTCATAAACTGAATCCATCACTCCATTGATAAAAAGATTACTTTTATCTGTGGAGAAACGTTTTGCAAGCTCGAGAATTTCGTTTATTGTAACTTTAGGGGGAATTTCCGGAAAAGTAATAAGTTCAGCAATTGCCATTCTCAGAAGAATACGATCGAGAAGAGCAATACGCTCTATATCCCAATTTTGAGCATAACGGTCAATCAGTGTTTCGGAGTATCCTGCGTGTTGGAGAGTTGCATCAATTAATGCACGCGTAAACTCCACTTCGCTTCCCTCCCACCGGATAGTCGTATCTGCTTCCATCTCTGCAATTTGTTCCGGCGTGAGGAGGCGGTTTGTATCAGGCACACCGTCATCAAATTGAAATTCACGGAAAAGGATATGTTGAAAAACATCCTGCCATCTGATGCCGGAATTTTCACAAGCAGCCAGCACCTGCAAGCATTTTTCACGCGCTAATCGTCGTGAACCTTTGATAAATCTTATGGTGCTAAGAGGAAAAGTGTTGTCTTGTTGTGCTTTCATACATCCAATTGAAAAGAACGAAAAAATCAGGTTAAAAAATCGGGCGAATCCTCGTGTCGTATTTTTGAAGGGACGAAACGCCCGATAAAATATCGTAAGTCGTTTCCTAATTATCTACGAATATCAGGCTTACCAATATAATTACTGTGAATATGACCAATTGCGGCTATACGCTCTTCTGCAATTGCATTTGATGCTTCAATCGAAAGGATATTACGCTCTGAAGCAGTTTTGAAAATTGTTGAGAGAATCGTGTAGATTCCTTCTGCCTGCTTGAGAACACGGGATTTGCTGTATCCGTCAATTTCAGATGCAACATTCATTAGACCCCCTGCATTGATAACATAATCAGGTGCGTATATGATTCCACGTTTGCGAAGTGCTTCTGCGTGTTTTTTCTCGTCTTCAAGTTGATTATTAGCACCACCGGCAACTACTGCACATTTCAAATTCGGAATAGTTTCGTCGTTCAAAATCGCACCAAGAGCATTCGGCGAGAAAATATCGCAATCAAGTATTGTAATTTTTTCGGGAGCAACATATTCTGCACCTGTTTCCGCAGCTACTTTGAGTGCTTTTTCTGTATAAATATCTGTTACAAATACTTTAGCACCTTCTTTAACCAAGTGAGTAATAAGATGGCTCGCTACATTGCCCGCACCCTGTACCGCTATCTTTTTACCTGCAAGAGAGTCACTGCCAAACTGTACATTTGCACATGCCTTAATTCCGTGATAAACACCATAAGCTGTAAAGGGAGAAGGGTCTCCGCTTCCGCCTTGACCGCTCACTCCGGTTACAAAATTTGTTTCCATCCCGATCCATTCCATATCATTTACCGATGTGCCGACATCTTCGGCTGTAATATACCTTCCGCCAACAGCTTCTACTGCTCTACCGTAAGCACGGAAAAGTTCTTCAGTTTTACCGGTGCGTGAATCTCCGATAATAACTGCTTTCCCGCCGCCCAGATTCAATCCTGCAACTGCAGCCTTATATGTCATACCGCGTGAAAGACGCAAAACATCCGTAAGTGCCTCGGCATCGCTGGCATATTGCCACATACGTGTACCACCGAGAGCTGGACCAAGAACCGTATTATGAATCCCGATAATAGCTTTCAAACCTGATTTTTTATCCGAACAGAAAATCACTTGCTCATGTCCGTAGCTTTCAAGCATATTGAATAATTCCATCTAAATCCCCTTTGAAGTGAAGAGTGCTAAAAACATATCCACAATTAAATCCGATGCAAAAATAATAAAATGCAGCTCATTTTAACCGATGCCGATTGCTGAATATGAGTAAATCCTTGATATTTACCGTGAAAAAGTTCGGCATCACACCTTCGCAACATCTGTATTCGACTAATTACAATAGCACTTAGAACGTTATTCAAAACAATTGACTCTTTTACGATTTCACTCGGTAAATTCTTTCACTGAGGTAAGTTGATTATACTGATTCACTTCAAGGCTTCTGTTTGAACATAAATTTTCATTATAAACCTGCTCTGCTTTGTACCCGTGTACGTTTTGCGTAATTTTGTATGAATTTCAAAAAAAGACAAACCATTCGCAACACAAAACCACACGATCCTAATTGTTATGAACATCTACTCGTCCGATAATATAATTTTTGATGGCAATACCATTCTTACTGTCGGTACTTTCGACGGGGTACATCGCGGGCATCAAGAAATTATTAAACGTCTGATTGAATCTGCAAAAGAGCTTAATGGACGGGCTGTAATAGTAACATTCGAGCCTCATCCTCAGATCGTTTTGCAAAAACCCGACCGCGAACCGATCCATTTACTCTCCTCTATCGAAGAGCGTCTTGAGTTATTCGAGAAATTTGGAATTGAAACCGTGGTTATTATTCCCTTCTCTCAAGAGTTTTCTCAAATTAGCTCTGAAAATTTCGTTCGGGATTTTCTCTGCAAAAAAATTGGTGTAAAAAAAATATTGATTGGTTACGATCATCTATTCGGTAAAGACCGCACAGGTAATGAAACGCTTCTCCGTACTTTGGGTGATGAGCTTGGCTTTGAGGTAGAAAGAACTGATGCACTGAGCGTTGGGGATGAAACAATCAGCAGTACAAAAATCAGGCACGCTCTTGCCGAAGCCCGGCTTGAAGATGCGAACAATGCTCTTGGCTACCCTTATTTTGTCCAAGGAATAGTAGTAGAAGGTCATCGAAGAGGACATACCCTCGGTATTCCTACTGCCAATGTAAAACCGAGAAATCCACATAAGCTGTTACCTGCAAACGGTGTCTATTTGGTTTCAAGTGATATTGACGGGAAAATGTATTACGGGATGGCTAATATAGGCTTACGCCCTACTTTTACCAATGATGTCATTCCTACTCTTGAAGTTCATTATTTATTCATGGATATGAATCTCTATGACAGAATGATTAGTGTGAACTTCCTTAAATATATCCGAGGAGAACGAAAATTCGACAGTGTGGATTTATTCCTTTCACAAGTGGTGGAGGATAGGAATATTTGTTTGGAATGGATTGAGGGGATGGGGAAAGAGTGATTCTTTTAGAAAAGAAAACTAAGCTTTAAAATAACTTACTTATTCTTGTCATTCTGAAAGTAGTGAAGAATCTTCGTTAGTGCATCCGACCTGTAGGTTTTAACGTTCTAACGGAGATTCTTCAGTCTAAGAATCCTTCAGAATGACAAAGACCTTTATTATAAATGATAAGTATTTTACATAAAAATTCTCTTCTTCTTTTTTTGATTGATTGATATTTACAAAAAATTTACTATTTTTGTAGATTCAATTTTTGTTTAATCGGAGTTTTCTTCATGCTTACTAAAGAACGTAAATCAGAACTTGTCGTTAAATATGGTGGCGACGCAGCCAACACAGGGTCGTCTGAAGCCCAAATCGCAATTTTAACAGAGAATATAGCAGCTCTTTCGGGTCATCTCGAAATGCACAAAAAAGACCATCATACCCGTCGCGGCTTGATGAAACTCGTGAGCAAACGTCGCAAGTTATTGGATTATCTACACGATCGTGATATTTCGCGTTATCGTTCGATTATCGCAGCCCTTTCAATCCGAAAATAAAGTTTCTCAGCCGGCGCGTTCATTCGCGCCGTTTCTGTTTTAATTCGCGCACCGATGATAATGTCGTCATGCGCGTTTTTACTAAAATGTATCTCCTAAAAGTTTTTCTACGGCGACAGAAAAACGCTTGGTAATCGGCGCATCCAAGTCATCTGAGTGAAGGACAGAACCGAGCCACGGTTTTACCCTCCGCTCAGAATGACTAACCAAGTTCCGACAAGTACCTATGTCGCCATCTGTTTATTTATATATTTTTATAAGGTGGCATTTATGATGCATACAGTATCTCTACAGCTCAACGGCAAAGAATATTCCCTCGAAACGGGAAGATTTGCCAAACTGGCGCAAGGCGCAGTAATGGTTCGCTACGCCGACACAATGGTACTCGTTACCGTTTGTGCGAGCAGCGAAGCACGCGACTTGGATTTTGTTCCGCTTACAGTGGAATATCGCGAAAAAACAGCAGCATCAGGTAAAATCCCTGGTGGTTTTTTCAAACGTGAAGGAAAACCTTCCGATAAAGAGGTTCTTTCTGCGCGTCTTATCGACCGTCCCGTAAGACCTCTTTTCCCGAAAACATGGAGACGCGAAACACAAATCGTCGCTACGGTTTTCTCATCCGACCAACTTCATGATTCTGACACACTCGCTGCTGTTGGAGCTTCAGCAGCAATTATGCTTTCCGGTCTTCCCTTTGAAGGACCTTTTGCAGAAGTTAGTATAGGACGTGTTAACGGTGAATTCATCCTCAACCCTTCATTCAAAGATTTGGAAGAATCAGATCTTGAAATGATTGTGGCAGGTACTGACGATGAAATCTTGATGGTGGAAGGTTCTTCCAAAGAAATCTCAGAAGAAGATTTTATTGCAGCAATTGAATTTGCACAAGGTCATATCAAATTATTCACAGGTCTTCAACGTGAATTGATGGCTCTCGTAGGTTCTTCACCTGTAGAACACATCGAACCCGAACTTGATGAGGCATTGGTTGCAGCAGTTAAAGCAATTGCAGTACCTGAAGTTCAAGCTCAAATTCGCACTAATTCTTCTAAAGAAATACGTTCGGCATTCCGAAAGACAAAAGCGAAATCGCAGTACGTAATAAAACACTGAACAAAATCATCGGAAAAATCGAAAAAGCAGAAATGCGCCGCATGATTCTTGATGAGAATCGTCGTTTAGACGGAAGAACAACTACCGACATTCGCCCGATTACATCGGAAGTTGGGGTCCTCCCGCGCACTCACGGTTCTGCTCTCTTTACACGAGGCGAAACACAAAGTTTAACATCGGTTACTCTCGGTACAAAAGACGACGAGCAAATCATAGACGGTCTGCTTCCAACGTATTTCCGCCGTTTCATGCTTCACTATAATTTCCCGCCGTACAGCACAGGCGAAGTGGGTCGTATGACCGGAACAAGCCGCCGCGAAACAGGTCACGGAAACTTGGCTGAACGTGCTGTTAAAATCATGTCGCCCAATGAAACAGAGTTTCCTTATGTAATCCGTATCGTTTCAGACATCCTTGAGTCTAACGGTTCATCCTCGATGGCAACAGTTTGCGCGAGCAGTTTGGCGTTGTGGGATGCAGGTGTACCGCTCAAAAAGGCAGTATCCGGTATTGCAATGGGATTGATTAAAGAAGGTGATGAAGTTGCGGTTCTTTCCGATATTCTTGGTGATGAAGATTTCCTTGGTGACATGGATTTCAAGGTTGCAGGAACAGTGGATGGAATCACAGCGTGCCAAATGGACATTAAGATTGCAGGGCTTTCGATGGATATTCTCCGCAAAGCGTTGCATCAGGCTCGTGACGGAAGATTGCATATTCTTTCCAAAATGAACGAAGCACTTTCAGAGCCACGTCAAGACCTCTCCCCGTATGCTCCAAGATTGACAACAATCCAAATTCCTGTAGAATCAATCGGTGCCGTTATCGGTTCCGGTGGTTCGGTTATCCGTGCATTGTGCTTGGAATTCGGTGTGGAAATCAATATTCAAGACGATGGAACAGTTGTTATTGCAGCAACAGACGGTGAAGCAGCACTCAAAACAGTTCAACGGATTGAATCAATCATTCGTCCGCCGGAAGTTGGAATGGTGTATAATGCTACAATTAAGGAAGTTCGTGAAGGTCTCGGTGCAATCTGCGAATTCATGCCGAAAACCAAAGGTCTTCTTCATATTTCCCAGATAAGCTACGAGCCGTTTGAATATATCGGAGACATCCTCAAGAACGGACAGCAAATTGAAGTAAAACTTATTGAAATCCAACCTGACGGCAAATTCAGATTGAGCCGCAAGGCACTTCTTGAAAAACCTGAAGGTTATGTAGAGCGCGAACAACGACCACGCGAACCAAGACGTGATGAAGACCGTCGTGGTGGAGACAGACGCGACGATAGACGAGGAGGAGACGATAGACGTGGCGGCGGAGGTGATGACCGTCGTGGTGGATATAG
>JACPWH010000008.1 GCA_016197185.1 Ignavibacteriota bacterium | reverse complement strand
AAACTTTTTCGTAATTTAACTCTGTATGATTATTATTTGTTAAATAAATCTTACAATCTTACAAAAACTCAATATGAACTTATCAAGAGTTTAATTTATGAATGCAGAAGTAGGACACATAGAGCTATTTGTAAAAGATACGTTAGCATCTAAAGAATTTTATTCAGATATTTTGGGCTTTAAAGAAATTGAGACTCAAGCGGGAGTATTCGTATGGATGCACAAAGGAAAACTGAAAATCTTGTTGAGACCTTCTCAGAGTCAATTTCCATCCAAAGATTATCAAAGTACCAACATCGGTTTTGTTTTATATACAGACAATCTGGAAAACGCCGTTAAAGAATTAGAATCAAAAGGGTTGCAATTTAGAGGGACAGACGGTTCGGAAAAATGCTTGACTTTTACAGACCTTGATGGGAATTGGTTTCAGCTTGTTAACCCGGACGATCATTAATATATGGCTACTCCATACAATAATACCAAACTGAAGTATGAACAAGTAAAACTTTGGTAGTTCGCAGAGTATGCCGTATTTTTGCCGTTCAATTGCAAAATTACGGTGTGTAGCGCAGCCCGGTAGCGCACTACTTTGGGGTAGTAGGGGTCGTGGGTTCAAATCCCGCCACACCGACAATATTTATGTAAGCTCTTGGAGATATTCTAAGGGCTTTTTGTATTTTATTCAAAAATGCTTCTTTTTTACCACAAAAGAACACAATAGTACTTTTGTGCTCTTTTGTTACTTTTTGGTAAAATTCTTCGCTATTTTTGTTAAAGTAAATGGACTTTGAGAATAGATATATACTATGTTTCCTTTAGACTCGCTTTCACTTCTATTTATACTTACCCTCTTTATAGCGGCTTTTCTCTATGCGAGTGTAGGGCATGGTGGAGCAAGCGGGTATTTAGCATTAATGGGCTTGTATCATATAGCCCCTGAAACAATGAAACCATCAGCATTGCTGATGAATATAGCCGTTTCAATTATTGCCTTCGGTCAATACTCCCTTACAAATTCACTTAATAAAAAATTATTCATCTTGTTGATAGCGGGTTCAATACCTGCAGCATATTTTGGTGCCTTGATTACTCTTGACGCAACTATCTATAAGAGGATTTTAGCTGTTATCTTACTTGTTCCTATTGTACGCCTTGTTGGTTTCTCGGCAAAGGAACGAACTATTTTACATAAACCTAATGAAGTTCTTGCTGTTTTTATCGGTATTATAATTGGTTTTCTTTCAGGTATGATTGGCATTGGCGGTGGAATATTGCTCAGTCCCCTTATACTGCTGCTTGGTTGGACAGATATTAAACAAGCATCCCTTATCTCGTCATTATTTATCTTTCTAAATTCCATTTCCGGTATGGCTGGAATCCTTAGCAAGGGAATTACACTGAATCCTATGATATATACATGGATTGCAGTGGCTGTAGCAGGGGGAACTGCAGGTGCATATCTGGGTAGCAGAAGATTCAACAATGCAACTCTCCGGGTTATGCTTGGTTTGGTGCTGCTTGTTGCAAGTATTAAGTTATTTTTAAGTGTGTAGGTTATAATGGCTCTCTCACCTGAAGAATATAGTAGATATAGCCGCCACCTACTACTTAATGAAGTAGGAGAAAGTGGGCAATTGTTCCTCAAAAATTCTAAGGTTTTAGTTGTAGGTGCAGGAGGTCTTGGATGCCCTGCCTTACTTTACCTAACTGCAGCAGGAGTTGGTACAATCGGAATAATTGACGGAGATGCAGTACAAGAATCAAATCTGCAACGGCAAATCATCTATACTACTTCAGATATTGGTAAGTTAAAAGCAACTATTTCAGCTTGTAAATTGAAAAAGCAAAACTCCAATATAAATTTTGAAGTGTACGATTACCCGTTAACAACAGCTAATGCCCATAATATTATCCCAAAGTACGACATTATTATCGACGGAACGGATAATTTTACAGCACGTTATCTTATCAATGATGCGTGCGTTCTTTGGAATAAACCGTTTGTGCATGGGTCTCTTCTAAAATTTCGAGGACAGGTAGCAGTATTTAACTATAGCAAGGATAATTTTACCTCAAAAAGTGCAACCTATCGTTGTATCTTTCCAACCCCACCTCTTCAGGGTTCTGTACAAAATTGCTCTGAAATTGGTGTGTTGGGTGTTTTACCCGGTATTATCGGAACTCTGCAAGCAGCAGAAGCAATTAAAATTATACTTGGAATAGGAGAGCCTCTCTTTGATTCTTTACTTCTTTGCAATGCACTGAATATGACTTTTGATAAAATCAGTATTGAGAGAAACGAAGCTAATTGGGGTGATATGCCTCGTACTAAAGAAGAGTTTTTGAGAATGGATTATAATTTTTTTTGTGGGGAGCAACATGGGAACATTCAGGAAATTACAGTGGAAGAACTGTTCGCCCTACTCAATACGCAAAAAATCGAATTGATTGATATTCGCAATGAAGAAGAAACCCCATCACTTATATCTTTTCTGCCACTGCATTACAAATTAAAGAATATACCACTTATACAATTATATTCATCTTTGGAATCTATCAATCGATCAACTAAAACTATTATCATTTGCCAAAGCGGAAACAGAAGTTTGACTGCTGTACACAAATTACAAAATGAATACGGATATTCGAATCTATATTCGCTAAAAGGTGGCATCCTTGCATTAATTCAACAAAACCTAAGCTCAGTATGAAAGAGAAAAAGCTAAAAAACGTATTCGTTCATGGTGAAATCACACCCCAAAAAATAGCAGAGAGTATTCAAAGCCACAGCTCAAAAACTGATATTGGAGCACATAGTATTTTCTTAGGACAAGTGCGAAAGGATATCATCGACGGGAAAGAAGTTGAAGCAATCGAGTATTCATGTTATGAGGAAATGGCTTCCGAAGTATTTAATGACATCCGAGAAGAAGCCTTCAAGGAATATGCACTTACTTGTCTTCATATTTATCATAGTTTGGGCATAGTGGAAGCCGGTAAAATTTGTTTGTTCGTGTTTACTTCTTCAAGACATCGTGCAATAGCAATTGAGGCTTGCAGCAGCATAGTTGAACAGATAAAAGTAAGAGTCCCTATTTGGGGCAAAGAGATTTTTGAAGATAGTACGTATGTTTGGAAACAGAGTAATATTTAGTTATATGGGTGATGTGTTTGTTCATGAGGAATATACTCCATGTGATGTTTTCATGATACGATGACCAATGAGAATGAACAACTTAATCAGAATTGATCGTATTTTCAAAAATGATCATATCGTGAAAATTGATTAGACATTACCTTAATATTAAAGCCAGAACTTTGGTTTGACTCTGAGATGCCGATAATTTAAACTAAGATAGCAAAACTGTTTTTGCTGATGCGAAATCTGATTTCAAAAGCGGTTTCTATTACATCGATTTTCAACAAGATTAGTCAGTGAATGAACTCTATGCAATTTTATGGCTCTTAAAAATCAAAGTTTATTGTATTTTTGCCTAAATCAAAGTAAAATTATATACTGACTACGCATCTATTAACTGTTACAATCGAAAAATAGAGATATGAGTTTTTCATTCCAAGCATCTGATATTAAAAACATTTCTAAGATATTAGGCTCAAAGCCCGTTGAATTAGAAGAACACTGGACATGGACAATGGCTAATCCTGTTACGCGCCAAGCTCAAGTGATTGTTATCAACAATTCAGTTAAACTTGGCAAAGACCATGTGGGTGCACTCATAGTAGTTCAAACAAAACACGGATATTTTGAACTCCATGATTGTACCGGTTTTGTTGTATTCGAGCCAGATGAGGTAATTTTTGTAAGTGCAACAAAAAATATATTATCGTGCATGGTAGTTGGAAGTGGATGTACTTGTTCCATGTTTTCCCCTATTCGACGGGAAATACTGACAGCTGATTTTTCCGAACTTGATCCTGCAATTTTGATGTCGGCAATGCAATTATCTCTCACTGAATCAATTTTGCCCTAATGATTGATATAAAAATCTTCAATAAATCTAATCTTTCAAGAATACCTCGAAAAAAAATAGAGAATGCCGTCAAAGCCGGATTCATCGGCGAGAAATGCAATGAAGTTGAAGTACGGATTATTTATGATACCGATGAAGCCGTGCATCAGTTGAACAGGGAATATCTTGGACATGATTACCCTACTGATGTAATAACATTTCCGCTTGAAGAACGTCCTTTAGAAGGTGAGATTTATATTAGTGCCGAAACAGCAGCTCGACAAGCAGAAGAATATGAGGAAACCTTGAATGAAGTTTTAATTAGACTTGCGGTTCACGGTGCTTTACACCTTGTGGGATATGATGACGATACAGATGAAAAGAAAAGCAAAATGAATACATTGGAAACTCATTATATGACAGAAGAAAATTTGCAACTGAATAAGTAAATTCAATAGTTCAGGTAAATTTTTCAGTCGAATATAAAACTCTTCTCTTCAAATTGTAACTACGTTAATTAGAAACTCTTTTTTATTATTCTGAATCAAAAATTCGGTAAGCAATCAATTACTAATGTAAAACTATTAGAAAAAATTTCTATTAAAATACATTTTCCAATTTCTAAAAGCCCATGCAAGAACGAATTATAGAAATAATAGCATTCATGCTTGCTGAATTAAAACGCAATAACTCACTTAATTCTATAGATACCGAAGAATTAAGCAGGCGTGGATATACACCTGCTGAAATTTCTACAGCATTCAGTTGGATAGTAGATAAATTTGCTCTCTTCCCAGCCTTATCTCCTACAGATGAATTTTCGTCATCTACATCTAATCGTGTATTGCATCCTGCAGAGCATGAAATAATACCAAGTGAAGTTTGGGGGGAAATGGTGGAATATCAATCTCTCGGGCTAATTACTAATGCACAGATCGAAGATATAATTAACCGAACTATGATAGCAGGTATAGGGCAGTTAACGCCCCAAACACTGAAGAGAATGATTGCAATGCTATTCACTAACGGAGGTCATAATATTGCAATCGGACAGATTTTACTCTCCGGAAATGAAACTGTAAACTAATCTTCTCTTGCATTGGTCTCGTAGTTCAGCTGGACAGAACACCAGTTTCCTAAACTGGGTGTCGGAGGTTCGAGTCCTCTCGAGACCGCAGAAATCAAACGCAACTTAATAAATTTATACTAAGTTGCGTTTTTTTATTGATACATTTTGTGAGTATAGGATGTTGATTGATTTGAAAATAGTATTTGATTACAAAAATCAAATTTAATAGTTCGAGGAATCCCGCCATCGAACTATCATCCAAACCCCATCCAATGTTTCTCTTTGAAGCCGTAATTCCACTCGACCGTCAATATGAAGAATATCCGTAGGACTAAAAACAATCGTAAGATTGAAACCTCGCGATATATCTTTTACTAATGAATCTCCATGAGGGCTAATAACTTCATTCCATACAATATCCAAATTTTGTGCTGCTTGGAATAATCCGGCAGTCGTCAGCATTTCCTGTTCACGCCCCCACGAATTATCGGTCCCTTTGTCGTAATCACGGTACGTAAAGATAAAATCAGGTGACAGGAGCTTACCATAGCTAACTGTATCTTTATATTGATAAGAGTATTTAATTGTCTGGAAAACCCCATCTACTGTATGTTGATCTCCTGTTCCGGAAAAACTGATTGGTGTATCTGAAAGTTTAGGTGCAAACGGATTGGTACATCCTGATATGATGAATATGGAAATTACAAATATTGAGGTGAGAATTTTCATTTGTAAAATACACTGTAGAGAAAAAAATATTGTTTTCTAAGGAAACAACCAATTCACTGTTATGTATTCAAACATAAATATTATATCAATGGATACCAAAGAATAAAAGAAAATACAAGTAGATAATGTATTTTTGTATGAGAACTCTGTCAATAAACATTAATACATTCTGAGCATAATGAAACCTATTCTAACTCTTCTATTCGGAATACTTCTTACAAGTACCCTCTATGGCAAAGTACCCGAAGCAAAATTGAAGATTTCCCATCTGACAGGAGACTTCTATGTATTTACAACCTACAGGATGTTAGACGGGAATCCCTTCCCTGCCAATGGAATGTATGTAATTACAAACGACGGAGCAATCATGATAGATTCTCCGTGGGATACAACACAGTTCCAGCCGCTACAGGACAGTATTGAAAGCAAACACAATGTTAAAGTCATTATGTGTGTTGCTACACATTCGCATAATGACCGAACCGCCGGTCTGGAATTTTACCGCCATCAAGGAATTAAGACTTATACATCGTTACAAACAGACTCAATTTCCCGTGAGAAAAATGAAAAACTGGCTGAATTTCATTTTGAGAACGATACTACCTTTACAATCGGTCAATATTCATTTCAAACTGTGTTTGCCGGAGGAGGTCACACTTCTGATAATATCGTTATCTGGTTTGCTCATGAAAAAATATTATATGGCGGTTGTCTGATAAAGAGCACTGATTCACCTGTGCTTGGCAATTTAGCAGATGCTAAAGTCCGAGCATGGGCTTCTACAATCAAAACCATTCAAACGAAATGTGAGAAACCTAACTACATCATTCCCGGACACCAAGGGTGGAAGAATAAAAAGTCATTAGAGCATACCTTAAAATTAGTAGAGGATTTCAAGAGTAAGAATATGTCTAAATAGATTACCTCTGTGAGGTTTTTTTAGGGTAAGTTCTATTAAATATTGCATGTTGAATTCCCCGAACAAGAAATTATCATCTGGTCGCAGGCTAAACTATCGGGAAAATTTGAGAAAATAATTCGGCATCCTGTCAAACATGGTGAATATGTGAAATATATAATGGATAAACTGAGATGAGATGTATGAAACTACTATATCATTATTTTCAACTAATAAATAAATTCATTATTTCACATATATTCAAGGATTTGTTCATCTCCCCCACACTCCCTATCTTAGTTTGATAGTGTATAAATAGAACGATTTTAGTAAATTGCATTTGAATTTGTGAAAGATGATACGGTTTTGTTTCAATTTCTGATGCTCTTTATGAAAATTTTAGCACTTCTTTGTGTTTCCCTGCTTGTTTTTCCATCATTTTGCGGCTATTCCCAAACCAAGCCGCCTGTTATGTATGGTTTCTACGGAGGACTTAATATAAATTTCCATTCACCGAATTTCAAGGTTGGAAATAATCCAACGTCTAACCAACTTATAATAAACGACTCTACTGCTTTATTTAATTCAAACGGCACAAGTGCTTCGCTTGCATTGGGAGCAATGATTAACTTCCCTTTGGACGAACGTCTGACCATCTCTGCACGCCTTGGTTATAACAATATGGGCGGGAGCTTCACAACATCAGGAAAAAATTGGAATCTTACAAAAACAGATTCAGTAATTACCGAACATACATTTGATGCCTCGATTCATTATTTAGAGTTATCGCCTGTGTTGCAGGTTCATAATCTTTTTGAGAATGTTCCTGTATATTTTGCCGGAGGTTTGGAACTTGGAATACCTTTGGCAGCCACTTATTCACAAAACGAAACAGTCCCTACCAATACATTTGGTGCTGTTTCGCGTTCTTATGCAACAGATGCGAATATTGCCGATAAGTCAGTTCGCTTGGCATTATTAATCGGAGCAGGTTATCAATATAAAATCACTCCCACTACCTTCATTTCTCCTGAAATTTCCCTTCGCATTCCGTTTACAAATGTTTCGGGTAATGATGCTCTATCTACATGGAGTGTTCCACAACTTCGTTTTGGTGTTAATATTACATTCGGAGGTAAAAAAGCAGAACCTGCACCGGTTGTCTCAACTCTAAAAACTGGTTTGGAATCCGGCTATTATACTTCCGAAGGTACATACACTCCATTAACGACAATTAAAGTGGAGGACGCACAATATGCAGAACTCTATCCTTTTATACCGTATGTATTCTATCCGGCTAATTCCGCTCAACCTGATAGCAGTATGCAAGAATATGCCGGATCAAACGAACGTGGTAACTTCACTCTTGCAGGACTTCCTCAAGATGCTGTGGAAGTCAATCATCGTACACTCGATATTCTCGGCTACCGTATGAAACAAAATCCCGCATCAACTTTAACAATAGTCGGTACAAACGATGGCAAAAACGAAGCAAAGGGGAAGAAAATAAGTTCAGAACGTGCAGAATTCGCTAAAGGATATATGACCAGATCGTTTAATATCGAACCTGATAGAATTACTGTTCAAGCAAGGGATTTACCTGAAAAGCCATCGGCGACTTCACTACCGGACGGAGATGCAGAAAATCGTCGTATTGAATTTAAAAGCACAACGCGTGAACTCTTCGAGCCGATTATGATGAAAAGTGATGAGCAGCGTATCGCCCAACCTGATTTGGTGGAATTCCGTCCGGCTGCAACATCGAATTCTCCTGTTACTTCGTGGACTCTTTCGGTTTCGCAAGCAGGTCGTACTCTTCGTGAATTTGTGGGTATTGGTCAACCGCCTCCGCAGCGTTGGTTGATCCGCCCAAATGAATTATCCAACTCACAGGTGCCAATAGATTATTCGTTCTCTGCAAGTGACTCACTTTTAGGGAAGAGCGAGACACACGGATCAATTCCTGTTGAATATATTTCGAGTACGCGCAAACGCATCGAACAATTGGCAGACCGTACTATTTCCAAATTCTCACTTGTATTATTTGATTTCAACAAATCAGAACTTACACCTGATAATCAGAAGATTGTAGAAACTGCTATTCTCCCTGCAATTCAATATAATTCTGTTGTAAAAATTTACGGATATACCGACCGTATAGGTGATGATGCCTATAATCAAAAACTTTCGAAAGAACGTGCCGAAGCTGTTCGAAAAGCCCTTGAAGGAAAAATCAAGGATGCGAAATATGAAACTTACGGTAATGGAGAAAACGTTCCGATTTTTGATAATAATACACCAGTAGGTCGTCAGTTATCAAGGACAGTACAGATTTATGTGGAAACACCGCGTAAGTGATATATTATAAGTACTTTTAGACAACAAGAGAAGTTAACAAAAGATTTGGTATTGTTCTTTAAATATAGATGTATGAATAACTTTATTGAACAATCGTATTCCTACCGTAGAATATAAAAATTGGCAAGTATCAGATGCTTCAACTTCGCTCTGCATGACAAGTTTGTTACAAAGATAATAATAGGATTACGCCACATTGAGCGGAGTCGAAATGTACAAATACTTGCCAATTACATCTTCTTAACATTTTTTCTAAAAAAGTTAATACAATACTAAATTAATAATACCTAAGATTTTATTATATGGTAAGGGAACTTAGCAACCTTTTTGTGTTGTGACTTTTGTGTAAATGAAATATATCAAAAAAACATTAGTTAACAAAAGTGATTTTGTACTAAGAACCCTATCCCGGTAAAATATTAACGACTACAATCGTCAAATTCAGTGTTTTTGAATCTAAGACTCTAAACTTTAAACAATACAATGCCCTCAGACAAGCCATTTGAGTTTCAATATCTTCATTCTATCAATTCCCCAGCAGATTTACGTAAACTACCGGAAACGGCACTACGGCAAGTAGCCGATGAAGTACGTGAATTTATGGTGGATGCCATCACCAAAGTTGGAGGGCATTTCGGTGCAGGTCTTGGTGTAGTGGAATTAACCGTAGCACTCCACTATGTGTTCAATACTCCTGATGATAAAATTATTTTGGATACCGGGCATCAAGGGTATCCTCATAAAATACTTACAGGGCGCAGAGAGCAACTGTTATCAATCCGTCAAAAAGACGGACTGTCAGGGTTCTTAAAACGTACCGAAAGTGAATATGACGTTTTTGGTGCCGGACACGCAAGTACAAGCGTTTCAGCAGCATTAGGTGTGGCAACAGCCCGTGATTTCCAGGGTAAGGATTATAAAGTGGCTGCTGTAATAGGTGACGGTGCTATGACTGGTGGCTTGGTATATGAAGCAATGAATAATTGCGGTGTGCAAAAACGTGATTTGATAGTAGTTCTTAATGATAACAATATGTCGATTGCTCCGAATGTATGGGCAATTTCCAATTATTTCAGTGAGATATTCGCTTCACCCACTGCACAAAAACTTCGCTCCCACCTTTGGGACATTGCCGGAAAAATGGATGATTTGGGTGACAGAATCCGTACAGTTGCCCATAGGGTTGAAGGTGGATTGAAAGCCATCATCACCCCCGGTATGCTCTTCGAGGCACTTGGATTTAAATATTATGGTCCTATCAACGGGCATAATATCCATAACCTTGTGGACATGATGAACAAAATAAAGGACATGAAAGGTCCTGTTCTTCTTCATGTGATTACTCAAAAAGGCAAGGGTTATGCACCAGCCGAGACAGATAAGCAGTTCCTTCATGCAATCGGTAAAATAGACAAAATCACAGGAAAATCTCTCGCTAAATCCCCGATTCTGGCTCCTCCGCCTACCTATCAAAAAGTGTTTGGTGAAGCGATGACCGAGATTTGCCAAACAAATCCAAAAGTACTTGGAATTACTGCTGCAATGCCTGATGGAACCGGGTTAGATATTCTTGCCAGAACATTCCCCGAAAGAGTTATTGACGTTGGAATTGCCGAAGGTCACGCAGTTACGTTCGCAGCAGGTATGGCTACCGAAGGTATGATTCCTGTGTGTGCTATCTATTCAAGTTTCCTCCAGAGGGCATTCGATCATATTGTCCATGATTGTGCCATTCAGCATCTCCATGTTGTGTTTGCGATTGACAGGGGTGGTCTTGTTGGTGCTGATGGTCCTACGCATCATGGGGTTTTAGATTACGGATATTTAAGGATGATTCAAGGAATGATTGTGATGGCTCCAAAGGATGAGCAGGAGCTTCGAAATATGTTATATTCTGCAATTCATGATTATACTTCTGCTCCGGTTTCCCTACGTTATCCACGCGGAAATTCTGTCGGAGTTGAAATAAAGCCGATGCGGTCGCTTCCTCTTGGAAAAGGAGAAGTCCTCCGAAACGGTTTGGATGTCTGTATTATAGCAATCGGGAAGATGGTATCAGAAGCAATGAAGGCAGCAGAACTTCTATCTATTGAAGGTATTTCTGCTGAAGTGGTGAATGCACGCTTTGTGAAACCACTTGATACCGAATTGCTATCGGATATTGCTCACAGGTTTGACAAAATCATAACAGTTGAAGACGGTCAGATTCAAGGCGGGTTTGGAAGTGCAGTTCTTGAGTACATTACCACTCTTCCACTATATCCCGATATTCTTTTACATGGTATTCCCGATGTCTTTGTAGAGCATGGCACTCAGGAAGAGCAGTTTGCTGATCTGTTATTGGATGGAGTAGGAATTGCTGCGGTTGTTAAGCAGTTTATTGGGTTTCCAGAGGTTGTTTCGGTGGTTGTGTGAGCGAAATTGAATAGTTTTTAGGTTTTTATAAAAGCCCCCGCTTCTGCAAGGGCTTTTGTATTTTAAAGATCAAACAAAATTATAAAAATAAATTTGTGCGCTTTGTGCAACCTTTGTGAATTTTGTGTTAAAAAGAGAATAACACAAAGAGCACTAAGTAAAGATTCACAAAGAACACTATCAGATAAGTAGAAGGACAGAATTAACTTAAAATTACAGTTTCAAAGATGGCAAGTACTTAGACATTTCGACAAGCTCAATGTGCAAACAAGTTACGTCACCCTGAGCCCGTCGAAGGGTTCAATTACTTACCAAATTATTTATCCTGAACGTATAAAATAATTGTGTCCTTATACTTAATATTAAATAGTGCTAAATTACTCTTGTGCTTCCTGCGCCGCCAATATCCGCTCCACATTCTCAATCTTCGCTTGCACCTCACTCGGTACAGGCGAGATAGGCAGTGCGTGTTGATAGAATTTAAGAGCAGTCGTATAGTCACGCTTTTTCTCGCAGAGTGCCCCACCAATCATCATTCCGTCGTGTGTAGGCGTTTCAAGCATCAGTTCAGCATATTGGAATGCCTGATCAAACTTTCCTCCCCTTAGAGAGCATTTGATAATTTCCGTATAAAGTTCGCCTTTGTGAACCGAGAAGAATCGCTGCGTGAGCATATTGGAGTCAATTGTTTGCAAACGACGTTCAGCGACTTCGTATAATTTTTCGTCAATATCCACCAACGCCATAATATACTCGGCAAGTGAATTCCCCCCCATGAGCCGCATAGCACGCTGTGCCTGCATTTTTGCCTGAACAGGTTTTTGTTGTAAACGGTAAATTTCCGCAAGTAAAGCCATGATGATTGACCTCGCTTCAGGAGTCAAATCACGGGATTGCGTCGTAAGGATTATATCAAAATAACTTTCAGCTTTATGATAATCTTTCTCAAGAAACAACGATAATGCAAGATGCGTCCGCACAAAGGAATCGGTTGGGTTTTTATTCAGTTCTGCTTCGAAGCTCCTTCGGTTGCGAATTCTCCTGAGTGGTTTCCCGTCAGTAAATCCATAATGATGAATTTCAATTTCAGATTGCAGAGGCATGAGAGTCTGTTTGCGGAGTGAAACATCTACCGATTCATGAATCCTCTCAGCGTACACCAGTTCATCAGCATCAAGCATTAATACCCAGTCTTTAGTTGCATAGCTTAGCACTTTATTACGCATTGCTCCAAAATCATCATTCCAATCGGCAATTTCAACCCGAGCTCCAAATGCTTTTGCAAGCTCTATTGTTGCATCAGTAGAGCCAGTATCCAATATTATAATTTCATCAGCAATATCTCGAACACTTGCGAGCATTTTTGGCAAGAATAACTCTTCATTTCGAGCAAGACAACAAACCGATAACGTGGACATTATAACTCCTCTATCTTAATTTTTGAGTGGTTACCTACTATTATCACACACTTTGTAATAATTTTTGGCAATTCTCGATTTTAATTTGTACCTCTGACGGTACGGGTGCAATTGGCAAAGCCCTACGATAATATTCTAATGCATGGGCATAGTCTTTCTTACGTTCCGATAGTGCTCCTCCGATAATCATTCCTTCATACGTAGGCGTTTCCATCATAATCTCTGCATATTGCAGGGCTGTATCATGCCTCCCGAGATGAAGCAAACATTTGATAATTTGCGTATATAGTTCACCTTTGTTTACTGTAAAATATCTTGATGCAAGTGTATTTGCATCAAGGTATTCAAGATGACGTTCCGCACTGTCGTAGGACTTTGAATCCAAATCTACCAAAGCTGTGATATAATCTGCAAGCGAATTATCGGTCATTAACCTCTTTGCCCTTAGTGCCTGAAGTTTAGCTTGTACAGGTTTGTGTTGTAACCGATAAATTTCGGCTATGAGAGCCATGAGAATTGAGCGCGTTTCGTTCTCAATTTCTCGTAATGCTGACACTGCTATCCAGAATGATTTTTCAGCTTTACCGAATTCTTGATCCATGAATAGAGACAATCCTTGATGAGAGCGAATCCAAAGATCATTTGGATTTCTCAAAAGCTCTGATTCAAAAACCCTCTTGTTACGAAAACGGCGTGCAGCTCTTCCTTCCGAAAATCCATAATGAAAAATTTCAATTTCAGAACTGATAACATCCACTGATTGTTTTGTTAATGAATGCTGAATACTTTCGTGAACACGTTCTGAATAGTAAAATTGATCGTCCCGTCTGAAAAGTCTGATGGAAGCAAAAGGTAAAAACGACGTTAACATTTTGTATGGAAAAACATTCATCACCATACATTGATATGCTATTGCCCTTCTTGTGATAGCAGTCTTGATACGCTCTGCATTTTTGGGAGTGATTCGTTCATCTGCATCAATCATCAACACCCAATCCTGAGTTGCATGACCCAACAGCTTATTTCGCATTGCCCCAAAATCTTCTTCCCATTCGGCAGTTTCTACTCGCGCTCCGTGCTCCAGAGCAATTTCAATTGTTCTGTCGGTAGAGCCGGTATCTAAAATTATAATTTCGTCGGCTATGTCTTTCACGCTCGCCAACATTTTTGGCAAGAATGACTCTTCATTTCGTGCAAGACAGCAAACCGATAGAGTGGACATTAGAGTTTCTCTCTTGGATATAATTCAGCTATTTATAAGCGTATAGAATTGTAATGATTTTATAATGCTTTTAGATTCGCAGATATTTTCATCAGCGACTCCCTGATACCCTCTAATTTTTCTTGTTCAGCAACAACTACACTTGCAGGAGCTTTTGCAAGAAATCCTTCATTTGAAAGTTTTGAAGCAAACGATTTTTCAAGCCCTGTGAGACGTTCAAGTTCCTTTTGTAATCTTGCCCGTTCCTTGTCCAAATCAATTGTTCCGGCAAGTTCAAGGTAAATTTCAACACCTCTATAAACTGACGATGACGATTGCTCAGGCTTTGAAAGCCCTATACCTACTCTTACCGAAGAGCATTTTGCGAGTGTTGAAATGATTTTAGATTGTGTCTCAAAAAATTCTTTCAACAAATTAGTTTCAGATGATAATGTTACCGGCAATTTTTCATGTGGAGGAATTGCAGAATTGCTGCGAAGGCGACGTACTTCCTCTACGATTTCTTGCAAAAGTCCAAACTGCTGTTCAATTTCAGGTTGAATGAAAGAAGGATTACATTCAGGTGCATTCGCAATCGAAATACTTGCATTTTCATCACGATTTGCAATCGCTAACCATAATTCTTCAGTGATAAATGGCATTACCGGATGTAATAGTCGCATAATCCCGTCGAAAATGCTGAGAGCAAAATTTGATAATCCTTGACGGTACGCAGAATCCTCTACTGCTGCAAACTGTACTTTCATAATCTCTACATACCAATCGCAGAAATCGCGCCAAATAAAATCATAGAGGATTTTTGAATACTCGGTCACTTTATGATTATCTAAAGCATCCGCAATAGATTGAACAGTAGAATGGAAGCGCGACATTATCCATTTGTCTGCTGTTGAATATTCTTTTTCGGAAAGTACCACCTTCGATTCGCCCGCTTCGGCTTGTTTCATCAAAATAAAACGTCCAGCATTCCATATTTTATTAGCAAAATTTCGTCCTATTTCCATAGAAGGTACATCTTGAGTTTGCTCATTGACATCAAGACGAATATCCATCCCCATCGGAGAGAGGTAAATCATCGTAAACCTCACGGCATCAGCACCGTATTTTGCTATTATATCAACAGGGTCAGGTGAATTCCCCAAGGACTTGGACATTTTCCGTCCCTTTATATCACGGACGATACTTGTAAAATACACATCTTTGAAAGGAATTTTACCTTTAAATTTCAAAGATGCCATTATCATCCGCGCCACCCAAAAGAAAATAATCTCAGGTGCTGTTACAAGCAGGTTCGTAGGCATAAAATACGACATTTCTTCTGTTTCTTCAGTCTTCCCGTCAGCCAGCCAATTCATTGTTGTCATGGGCCAGAGCCACGAAGAAAACCAAGTGTCTAACACATCTTCATCCTGTCGAAGTGTTACATCAGAAGATAATCCTAATTTCTGACGTGCTTCTGCTTCGGAATGTGCAGCAGTAAAACTACCATCCGGTGAATAATAAACGGGAATACGGTGTCCCCACCATAATTGGCGTGAAATACACCAGTCTCTAATTCCAGTCATCCAATGTTCATACGTTTTTACCCAATGATTCGGATAAAATGAAATTTCACCATTCATAACTGCAGCAAGAGCAGGCTCGGCAAGCGGTTTCATTTTTACGAACCATTGGTCACTTAAATATGGCTCAACTGCTTCCCCTCCGCGTTCCGAAAATCCTACATTGTGAGTGTAATCTTCAATTTTTTCAATAAGTTCTAGTTCCTTGAGCCGCTCCACGACTTTCTTTCTTGCAACAAATCGGTCTAAACCTGCAAACTCTCCTGCAAGATCATTGAGAGTTGCATCAGGATTAATAGCATTCGGCTGTTCCAAATTATGACGCAGACCTACCTCAAAGTCATTAGGATCGTGAGCAGGTGTAATTTTTACAACACCTGTTCCGAAGGTTGGATCTGCATAATCATCTGTGATGATTGGTACAAGTCGCCCTATAATCGGCACAACTACATTTTTCCCTACTAATGCAGAATATCTCTCATCTTTGGGATTAACTGCAACTGCAACATCACCAAAAATTGTTTCTGGTCTTACTGTCGAAACTGTTAAACATTCACTTGTTCCTTCTATATAGTACCTCAAAGTGAATAAATGCTCTTTTACTTCTCGAAAAAGAACTTCTTCATCTGATAAAGCGGATTGAGCAAGTGGAGACCAATTTATAATTCGTTTTCCACGATAAATCAGCCCTTCGTCAAATAAACGTATAAATACTTCTCGCACTGCATTCGATGCAGATTCATCCATTGTGAAGAGAGTACGTGACCAATCAGCCGAAATGCCGAGAGTACGAAGCTGCCGGAGAATTATCCCGCCGTATTTATCCTTCCATTCCCACACTTTGGAAGTAAATTTTTCACGTCCCAAGTCGTGACGGGTAAGTTTTTCTTTACGAAGTTCTTGCTCAACTTTGGTTTGGGTGGCAATTCCAGCATGGTCAAGTCCCGGGAACCAGCATACTTCGTTACCTGTCATTCTATGACGTCGGATATAAATATCTTGGAGGGTATGGTTAAGTACGTGACCAAAATGGAGAATCCCCGTTACATTAGGGGGAGGCATTAATATAGAATAGGGCTTCTTTTCATGATTAATTTCGGATCTATAAAGTTTATTAGCTTGCCATGAGGCATAATGCTTCGATTCAATTACCTGCGGTTCGTATGATTTTGATAGTTGAGCCATTCGGTCTTTTTACACAAATAAATTATTTAAACAACAAAATTCCACGCGAAAAATACGATTTTTTACGGACATTTTATAGTAACTATTGATTTGGTGAGGTTTCTTTAATGGATACAAAGTACTTTTTAAAGTATTTTTTCAATCCATTTTTAACGTTCGGTTATTTTAACATCGCTTGGGACAGTAAATTTATCCTTTGGGATTGATACATTCTCTTCTAATTTGGTAGTCGTTACTCTTGTAATGAGCCCGCCGGTTTGTGTGGTAAGATTGAGAGTCAGGTTTTTCCACACATCAAATTCTCCTCTCATATCGCCTGCGTTCATTGAATATTGGTCGCATTGTTTTCCTAAAACAATGGATGTACCTATTTTTTTTATATTATATTGTTTTCTGATTTTGTCGGTCAACCCGGCAAAACTAAAACCGCCTGTCATTGCTTTAGGGTTATACTTAGCTTTTGTTCCCGTTCTGGCAACAAGATCGATTCTATAAATATAACCATCAGCATTAAACGACAGATTCTGAGTTTTAATAATGTTTCCATTTCCCATATCTTGAGTATTTGATGTTTCGGTGCATTCACGATTTCCGTAGCGGTCGAAATACACAATAGTATTCATAGTAGATTTAATACCTGAAATATCAACTTTCATTGTTAAAATACCTGATGAAATTAAATATTTTTTTTCGACAGAAGGTATGATTGTATCGAGAGGAGCATTACGATCTGCTGTATTTTGATCAGAATAAAGCATTTGCGATGGAGCCTTTTTTGTTGAATCAAACGTTGCCGATTCATTATCTTTTCTATTTTCACAGGAAATCAAAACAACAGTAAGGGCAGAAAGTAAAATTAGAAGGTAGTGGTTTTTCATAATATTAATGATGATATTTCAATCTGAATATGATTACATAAAGCAAATTAGTAGGATTTTAGCGAACAGCCAAGCATTAAGAACGACCGTATATCTCGGTTAGATGTTTTAATACATTAAAATTCCTACTGTTTAAATATGATTTTTCAACTCTCCATTCCCAATTTCCTTTTCGTGTAGATGGAGTGTTCATCCTTGACTCTGCACCTAATCCCAACACATCTTGTAGGGGAGTTATCGAGAGTCCGGCAACAGAACTATGAGCAAGACGTATAAAATCATTATGTAAGCTTTTCGAATTTGATTTAGCCCCTATATATTTTTGAATTGCTGACTTTACATTACCGTCAACTTCATTTTTATACCATCCAACGGTAGTATTATTATCATGTGTCCCTGAATATACCACAGAATTATGAGTATAATTGTGAGGTAAATATGGGTTGTCCGGTGAATCGCCGAATGCAAATTGGAGAACCTTCATTCCGGGTAAAGAAAACCTGTTCATAATTTGCTTTACATCCTCAGTAATCATCCCTAAATCTTCAGCTATTACAGGAAAATGCGTAAAATATGATGTTAGTGCTGTCAAAAAATCTTCAGCAGGAGCAGTTTTCCATTGTCCGTTTATAGCCGTTTTTTCTTTTGAAGGAATTTCCCAATATGCAACAAGTCCTCTGAAATGATCAATTCTTACTAAATCATACAATGTAAAATTATGTTGCATTCTATTAATCCACCATTCGTAACCATTTTTTTTCATTTCATCCCATTTGTAGATAGGATTGCCCCATCTTTGACCTTGTGTACTAAAATAATCGGGGGGGACACCAGCAACAGTAATAGGCTTTCCGTTTGAATCAAGATTGAATAGAGGTGTGTTCGACCACACATCTGCACTGTCGTGACTGCAATAGATGGGTGCATCGCCAATGATTGCTATATGTTTAGAATTACAATATTTCTTTAGTGCGTTCCATTGTTTGAAAAACTGAAATTGGAGGAATTTTTCCTGTTCTATGGTTTGAGTATGAGCAGCAGTTGCTATCGACAGCGCAGTTTTTTCTCTTTTCAGCAGGGGTTCACTCCATTCCCACCACCCTACCCCTTTAAAATGCTTTTTTAGAGCAACATAGAGAGCGTAGTCATCCAACCATAAGGCGTTATCAAAACAGAATTGTTCGTAATCTTTTGCATTCTCCGTTTTGCTTTGAAAATTGTCGAAAGCAATATCGAACAAATACTTTTTAAATGAATACACTTCTTTGAAATCAACATTATTATCCCTAAACTCAGGATTATCACGTAAATTCTGACGGGTGAGCAATTCATCTTTTTGTAAAATTTCAGGACTGATAAAAAGTGTGTTCCCTGCCATTAATGATGAACTGCTGTAGGGTGAGTTCCCGCTTGCTTCGTCAGTGGGTGTAAGCGGCAGAATTTGCCATGCTTTCTGACCTGATTTGGCAAGAACATCTGCAAAGTGGTATGCACCCGAACCGAAATCACCTATGCCGAAAACGGAGGGAAGTGAACTTATATGCAGTAATATGCCGCTTGAACGTCGGGAAAGTATCATCAAAAAGCGTTATATTTGTGAGTATATTTGTGAAGTACGATGCTATAAAATCACTACTTTTCTTTTCAAAAATACAAACAATTCACATTTATTCCGTTCAATTGAGTTTTTATCTCATGAAATCTACACCGACGCTTCTTGACAGTTTTAATCCTAAACATAATAGTTTCGGATTCTTACGATTCACTCTTGCAGCTTTGGTATTGGTTTCACACGGTCTCCCTATTGGCGGATTTCCTGATGATGACCCATTTATACTTTACACCCGTCATGGCACAACTCTCGGTACACTATCTGTTGCAGGTTTTTTTGCACTGAGTGGTTTTTTAATAACTCGCAGCTATTTATCGACAGATAATCTGTGGAAGTATATGTGGCATCGTTTTCTAAGGATACTACCTGCATTTTGGGTGTGCTTGATAATTTGTGCGTTTTTATTTGCTCCCTTTTTGTTTTTCATCGAACGTGGCGTGTTAGTCGGTTTTTTCGCAACTGAGGATTCTCCTGTCCGTTATATAACAGTCAACTTTTTTCTCCTTATGCGTCAGTGGTCAATCTCAGGAACACCCGCACCCGGTTACCATATTTTTAACGGTTCACTTTGGTCACTTATTCATGAATTTATTTGCTATTTAGGAATAGGTGCTTATGGCGTATTCGGTATTCTGCGAAGGCAGCGGTGGATAGTCCTTGTAATAACAATAGTAATTTGGACACTCCAATTTCTGTGTATTCATGCCCCAAACAGTGTAGCGATGATTACAAATCATACGTTTATTGTAACGTTTCTCCGTTATTCGCCATTCTTTTTTGCAGGTTCTGTTTTTTATCTTTTTAGAGAAAAGATTCCTTATAGCGGTAAACTATGTTTGTTGCTTTTAACAATATATATTGTCGGAAGCGGGTATGGATTTTTCCAAAAGGATATAACTTATACACGCGAACTTGAAGCACTAACACTGCCATATATAATGATTTGGCTTGCGCTTCGTCTGCCTTTTCAAAATTTTGATAAACGTGGTGATTTCTCCTATGGTTTTTATATTTACGCTTTCCCCCTGCAAAATATTATGACTGCACTCGGTGTGAACCATTGGGGATTTACTCTTTATACAATTGTTTGTTTTATTGCAACATTGGTTTTTGCAATTCCAAGTTATTTTTGGATTGAAAAGCCGATGCTTGATTTGAAGCATTATTATGGAATGGCTGCAGTAAGAAAGTTATTTCGGATTTCTCCCAAATAATCAAATTTATAATGCTTCGTTATTTTTTCATTTTTTTCTTCTTTTCATCTGCACAGTGTTCTTTTACTGTAGTTAGAAGCTATGCCGAAGAGAAAGCCAGAATCCAAATAATCCATAATTCCCCCGACACTTCACTTAACAAAATTGACCTCTATCTGAACGATAATAAGATACTCTCCGGTTTATCATTTCGGGAAGCCACCCCATTCTTTACAGTAGAATCTGATTCAGTATTAAAACTTCAAATTGCTCGATCACCGAGCAATTCTGTAGCAGAAACTTTACGTACTTTTTCAATTCATGTTGAAAGCGGTAAAAGCAGTTCTATTCTCCTGCAAGGAGTTGAGGATACAATACATTACGAACCAAATCCTTCCGGTAAATCTATAGCACTTTCAGCACTTGTTCTTGAAAATATCAAGCAAACGTATGAGGGAAAAAGTGAAATTCCGGTAAGAATAGCTAACGGATGTACAGATATGCCAGAGGTGAATCTTGTAGCAAAAGATGTCGCTCCCCTATTGTCAAATATGACTTTCGGGTCTATTACTCCTTTAGATATAGTTATGCCTACGACTAACTATAATTTTCTTTTGCTAACTCCAAGCAATCAAATTATCCTAAGAGAGATTCCCGTAAATCTAACAGGGCTTGGCGAGCAATCGATAGTAGTGTTTTTTTCAGGCTTTTATAATTCCACCAATAATAATAACGGTCAAAATCTCGGAATTTTTGGTGCAAGGCCTAATGGCACTATTATTGATTTTCAAAAAATTACATCATTTACTGAAAGTAAAGAATGTGAATCAAACTATACTTTCCTCAAAACAAGTTCTTCCATAAGTATAGGAAGTAACAATCCTTTCGGTGAAGATATTTGTATGTTTGATTCTATGGGAAGATTGGTGAATTCTACAAAACACAATGATGAACAAACTTTTATTTCTATGGTGAATATTGGTAAAGGTATCTACTTTATCGTCGTAAATGCGCGAAAACCTGAACAGGAGATATACCCGATGATAATTGGAGAATAAGCTTAATTGAATAAATGGCTATCTTCTTCTCAGAGCCCCCCAAGCAAGCACTCCAACACATGGAATTACTAAAGCAGCAAACAATAGCGGTTCCATAGCAATAATTTCAGGGAATATCGCAACAGTGAGCAACACTCCTCCCAATGCACCTCCGAGATGTGCTTCATGCCCGATATTATCACGACCGGATTTCATTCCATACATCGAAAAACCAATATAGACAAGGGCAAATACCCAAGCCGGCATCATAACCGGAAACAGTAAAAGTCCCATCCTGCTATCCGGCATAAGTAATACACCGGAGAATATCATACCCGAAACTGCACCTGAAGCACCGACTGCATGATAATCATCATTTCTATAATTGACCATCAATGTAATCAAATTCCCTATTATCAAACTTCCTATATAAATAATCAGCGTCGGAATTGGACCTATAATTCCCTCGCTTACTCTACAGAAAGAAAACAAACTGAACATATTAAACAGCAAATGTGCCCAATCTGCATGGAGGAAACCAGATGTAACCAACCTATAATACTCATTATTATGACGGATGCTACCTGTATGAAAGAGATATTTGGCATAAACTTGTGGATTCGTGAAGCCCATGTATGTGAAAATACCGTTCACGACAACAAGCAAGGAAGTAATAGGAGGAAAATCCATAATTATTTTAGATAAGGTTTACGAATAAGTCTTTTCTCATTTGCCGATGTGGAATCCCCACTTCCACAAACGGCTTCCCTACAAGTTCGTAGCCAAGTTTTAGATAAAACTCAACAGCAGTATCTCTGGCATGAAGGATCATTTCCTTAAACCCATTTTGAAGAGCGATTACTTCCGAATATTCTACTAATTGCCTTCCTGTCCCTTTGCCTTGTTCATGAGCGGCTACGGATACTTGCCGCATTTGGACAATATTGTTGTCAATCGGTGTTAAGAGTAAGCAGCAGCATATTATACAGTATTCATCGTATCCTGCAAGGTGAATATCGTTTATCTCTGCAGCAAGCTGTTCATCGGTAAATTCCAAACCAAGCGGACGACGCAATATTTCAAATCGTAATTCCACAGTTTGCTTGTAGAGTTCTGAATTGTGCTGAACTATTGAAAAAGTAATTGCTTTCATATACGAAAAGGCATTAATTTATTCTAATTCAAAGATACAGGCAGTTCAACTATAAAAGTTGCACCTTCTCCCTTATTACTTTCTGCCCAAACGTTTCCATGCATTGCTTCTACTAATTTCTTAACGATTGAAAGTCCTAAACCTGTTGAACTTTCACCACCCGTAGGTTTTGCTGAAAGTCGAGCAAATTTCTTAAATAGTTTTGATTTATCCTCATCTGTAATTCCCGGTCCTTCATCTTTAATACTCACCCTTACCTTATTATTTTCATTTTCAGTATTAATCCATATATTTTTTTCGAGAGGTGAGTACTTTATCGCATTTGAAATTAGATTTTCAATAACATCCAAAAAAGCTTTACTGTCTGCATATATCGACATATTACTGTTTTTCTTCCAATGAATCTGAATATTTCTCAATAAAGCCTGTTCTTGGAACATATCTATGGCATTTTTGATTAAATCCTGTGAGTCGAAGGATGTTAGTTCAATGGTATATTTACCCGATTCTAAAGCATGAGTATTCAGAAGGTTGGTAATAATATCATTCATTCGTTCAACTGATTTTTCAATTTCTCCAATTCTGTTTCGAGCTTCGTCTATACGTCCCTTTTCACAGTACATTTTAATCAGTCCGCTTTGCAACAAAATACCACCTATGGGATTTCTCAAATCATGAGCTGCGATTCCGAGTATTTCATCTTTTTCATCAATGCTCATCATTAGTTCACGAGTACGCTCTTCAACACGATCTTCAAGCTCATGATTAAGCTTAAGAATTTCATTCTCTGCTATTTTGCTGTCGGTAATATCCGCATCAGTCCCTACAAGCTCAATAGGAACTCCCATTTCATCTGTTACAATAATACATTGGGACATTAAATACCGTATCTCACCGCTCGGACGAATAATTCGTGATTCCCATAAGGCAGGTTGAAAATTTTCATAAAGTCCGTTGATTTTTTCTTCTACCATTTCCCTGTCATCAGGATGAATTAGAGAAAAGTACTCTTTTTCCGAACTAGGATGAACCTCAGGAGAAATTCCAAAAATCCTGTACAGCCCCGGAGACCACGAAACAACATTTGTACGCATATCCCAATTCCAGCTTCCAATATTTCCCATTATCTGGGCATTAATGTACTCTTGTTCATTGTTTTTAAGATTTTTTACAAGTTCGAAATGAGTTGTCATATCTCGAATAGATACTGCCATAACAGGATGATTGTTCAACATGAAATAAGTCATAGTTATATCAACCGGAAACTTCGTTCCGTCAGATTTTTTGTGAAGTCTGTATTCAACACGAACAGCTTCCTGAGCAATTGCCAACTTTGATTCGGTAAGCTGAGCAGATAAATCAAGAACAATCAAATCGTTAAAAAATTCATCCCTCTTATAACCATACATTTTGCACGCGGTTTCATTAACTTCAATAAATTTCAGATTTTCGCGGTCAATGATAAACAGTGCATCATTAGCAACATCAAAAACACTTTTGTATTTTGATTCTTCATTTACTGCTTCTTGCTTATGTTCAACCAGATTCACTTCAACTTTTTCTAAATATCGCTGCCATTTCCTACAAAACAAGTAAAAGAGCCATGAAGTAGTGGCAACGAAAAACATTCCCTTGCCAATTGAATATCCTTGTAATTTCTCAAAACTATCGGCAAAGAGAAATACTATAAGTTTTTCTGAAAAGAATATCCACATACCTGATAGGAGAGCATACACAACTACTAATTGCAGTATTTTTTTTTGACGATTTGAAGAAATTGTTTCGATAACTGTCTTTCAAATAGAAAATTGTAAAAGAATGCTGTTTCACGCATTACGACTAAAATAATTCCAGATTCCACTCCCCTCTTTACCTTCCAAACTCAGGCTTTAAGCCTTGCCAGCATTCGAAATAATCCATTTGCAATTCACCGTTTTCAAGAGCATATTTTGTTGGGCGGCATACAAACCTTGTTTCAAACATAAACGCCAAAGTATTATCCAAGTAGTGCGGTTTAAGTTCAGAAGTACTCGCCTTTTGGTATGTAGCTGCATCGGGTCCGTGGCCTGACATACAATTATGCAAACTGCATCCACCCGGAACAAATCCTTCGGCTTTTGCATCATACGCACCAAATATCAATCCCATAAACTCATTCATAAAGTTACGATGAAACCATGGTGGACGGAAGGTATGCTCTGCAACCATCCAACGCGGAGGAAATATTACAAAATCACAATTGGCAGTTCCTGGAATTTCGCTCGGAGCAGTCAAAACGGTATAAATCGAAGGATCGGGATGATCGAAAGTTACCGTATTGATACAATTGAAATTTGCCAGATCGTATTTATACGGCGCATAATTTCCGTGCCAAGCCACTACATTCAGAGGCGAATGGTCAAGCTGAGATTCCCATAAATTCCCTAAGAATTTTGCAATAACTTTGAACTCACCTTCCTTATCTTCGTATGCAGCTACCGGTGTTAAAAAATCACGGGGATTAGCAAGACCGTTGGCACCAATCGGTCCCAAGTCGGGCAAACGGAACATAGTTCCATAATTTTCACAAATATATCCGCGGGATGCACCGTCAGGAAGCTCTACACGGAACTTTATCCCTCTTGGAATCACACAAATCTCACCCGGAGCAACTTCCAAATATCCCATTTCAGTAAATATAACCAAACGCCCTTGTTGGGGAACAATCAGCATCTCGCCGTCAGCATCATAGAAAAAAGTATTAATCATAGAGTCATTAGCTGCATACACATGAATGCCAACACCAGAGTGAACTGTCGAATCACCATTCCCGGCCATGGTAACAATTCCTTCTACAAAATTTACTTTGTTCATAGGCATCGGTATCGGACTCCAGCGAAGTTGATTTGGAGGAGTTGTCACCTCATCAAATGGAGAAGAGCGTATGCGTCCGTTCGTAATCTGCTTATATGGTTTATGAACTACTGAAGGACGGATACGATATAACCAACTTCTTTGATTAGTATGACGGGGTGCCGTAAATGCAGTTCCGCTCACTTGTTCTGCATATAAGCCGAAAGGAGCTTTTTGAGGAGAGTTTTGACCTTTGGGGAGTGAACCTTCAATTGCCTCTGAAGCAAATTCATTACCAAAACCGGAGTTATAACGAAATGTCATTGTTGATTCCTTAGAAAGTGAGAACTTTTTTTTGAGTTTAATTTTTATCTGTAGCAAAAATACCACTCAGATACTGCATTTTAACAAAAAATCTGCTACTTTATGCAATACTTTTTTTTACCGTGTGATGATGAATGTAAGAAAATAAGAATTGAAGAGGAATTTAGTCATTCAAAACACAAATCAAAGAATAAGAATTCTGTCAATTCTTTGCTGTAAAAATCTATATACAGGAAATATACAGACTAGTCACATTCAGTTCATTGCAAATATTTTTATAATTTTGCAGAAAACTATTGTAAGAGCCGTCAAATCGAACTTTAGAAATGCTTAAACGAATTATCGTAATGCTGTTTCCATTTTTATTATATACTAATTATGAAAAAATTAATACTATTTCTTTGCTCATTATTCCTATTGATTTTTACGAGTTCACTTTCAGCCCAATTGGTTTGGGAAAAATTCGGTGATTTGAAATTTCCTCGCCATCGTCATTGCGCTGTTCAGATTAGCAACACTGAAGTTCTTGTTATCGGAGGAACGAGTATTGCCGGAGCAGTTGGAACTCCATTGTCTTCCTGTGAAATTATTGATATAAGTAAGGGAACAATATCAATGGCATCAAGTATGAACATTCCGCGACATACTTTTATTTCGTTATTAACCAAAGATTCAAATATTGTTGTAGTTAGCGGATTTTCAAACGATCCTTCCACCGGAGTTACAAAATCTTGTGAGCTTTTTGATAAAAAGACAAGAACTTGGAAAGTTCTTGGTAACTTAATCATACCGAGATTTCAGCACAATGCAGAATTTATTAACGATCATGAAATCTTAGTTGTTGGCGGCAGGCATAATGATTCATATTACACTGTAATGCCTGATGCAGAAATTTTTGATATTAATACCGGTACAAGCCGTTTGATTGGTAACTATGTTTCCCCAATCAGTGATGGTGTCAGCGGCTATACATCCGATGGCAAACTGGTTGTATTCGGTGGTAGAGAAGCAGGTGCGAACAGCACAAGAAGTAAATATATTTATTCTTACAACATGGTAACAGAAAAATGGAAACAGATCGATACACTCAATGAGAAGGTACAAAAACCAAACATGACCAAGTTGTCGAATAATAAGCTCTTATTGTATGGAGGCAGTGTTAAAGAAGATAACAAAACAACTTTTTCACGTGATATTTACATTGAAGACCTTGGAAAATTCAATCGTGTCGGCAAAACATTGGACAGCAGATTCAGAAATTCTGTTTCTGAGTTTAATAATAGCTTGGTGTTAATAATGGGTGGCATTATTGACGATAAAGATATGTATTACGATTGTACTGTTACTAACAAATGTGAATGGTTTAATCTTAACAATTTTCAAACATCTGCCGGTCCGAACCTTAACATTCCCAGGAATACTTTTTGTACAGTATCTTTACCCTCAATTAAAAATCAATCCGATAAAACAATTGTGGCAATAGGTGGAAGTGGCAAAGGTGAAGTAATTTTATCCTCTGTTGAAATTCTCGAACCTATCAATACCCCATGTAACCAAAATAGTGCTGAATCACTTCAATTACCTAACCTGTATACATCTGTCGTCAGTATATCTTTGGATAGAAAAACTTTAACAACCCCATATTCTATAAGTCTTTGTCCTGACAACAAACTTCTTATTATTCAGATGCAGGGTGTGGAAGTAAACTCTTCTCCAGAGAAATCATATGGTAAAGTTACATCATACTCAAGTGCAGGTAATTATGAGTTTATTCGTGTTGAAAGCGTTAAAGATAACATTATAACCCTCAGTAAACCATTAGTTCGCCCATACGATATGAATGGAAAAATCCAAATTCTTCGAGTTCCCGAATTCAAAAACTTAACAATATCCGATAAGTTATTATGCCCTACATGGAATGATACAATCTTCGGTGTAATTGCATTCTCAGTCTCAGATACACTGAAGTTACACCAATCCATAATTGCTGATGGTGCAGGTTTTTCCGGTGGTAAGGCTGTTAATGCTGTTGCTACTGCGCAGGAACATTTAGATGCCTACTTCGCCAAAGAGGATTCATCCAAGTATGCACTTAAAGGAAATGGTATTTCCAATTATCTCGGCAATGAACATCGAGCTGCTCGAGGGGCTGTTGCAAATGCAGGGGGTGGAGGTAATAACCATAATGCCGGTGGAGGTGGAGGTGCAAACGGAGGATGTGGAGGAAATGGTGGATTTGGATGGGATCTGATGGAAAAAGGTAGTAAAGAAGATGCGCAGGGTATCGGAGGATACCCTATAGACAATACAGGAAACAAAATCTTCATGGGTGGTGGCGGAGGTGCAGGTCATTCCAATGAAGCAACAGGTACAAACGGAGGTAATGGAGGTGGAATTATTATCATTGACGCTAATGTAATTGTTGCTGGAGGAGGTCAAATTTCTGCAAAAGGAAAGTCTGTAGAAAGTGCTCCATACGATGGTGCCGGTGGAGGTGGTGGCGGTGGTACTGTTATCATCAAGTCAAACAAGATTGTTGGAAATCTTTCTATAGAATCTTATGGAGGCAGTGGTGGAGGTGTTACTGTCCATAGGGATGGACCCGGCGGCGGAGGAGGAGGAGGCGTAATAGGGTTTTCACTACCTGCTGTTCCAAATGGAGCAAATTTTGATTTCAGAGGAGGCTATGGAGGCAAAAGCAGAACTTTGGAAGATTATGGTCAGTCAGACGGATGCAACGGAGTACTTTTAAACAATGTTGATATTCCGGGTGATCATACGATTTTAGAAGATGTAGGAGAAGAAATCCCTATTCATAGTGATGAAGTGAGGATTTACCCTCTTCCAGCAGATGAGATAGTAAGCATCAGTTCAAGTAATGATTTTGTTGCCACTTCATGTATAATCTATGATATATTGGGCAATTATGTCAGGAATGGACAAAAAAATGCTTTGTGAGACTGGCAAGTAGATGTTAGTAATTTGGATTCAGGTGTATTCTTCGGTGTTCTTTCTTCAAATTCCGATTCTAAAATGGTTCGTGTTTTAGTAAGACACTAACTGTTGTTTTTTATAAAAAACAAATCAAACAATCAAAGATGCCACATATCCCTACTCCACCTAATTCAGCCGGAATCGGCAGCCTGTTTTCTTTTCGACGGGAAACTGCAAAGCCGATGCTTGAGCTTGCTCAAATTTTACTGCGTGGAGAATCCCCTCTTACTCCTGCGAAAGAGAATTGATTGCTGCTTTTGTATCCTCACAAAACAAGTGTGAATTCTGCACAAAAAGTCATTCTGCCACCGCTTGGCATTTACCCGGGAATACGCAAGAACTTGTTATAGGTGTTTTGGATAATTTTGAAAATGCCCCTATTTCTGATAAAATGAAAGCATTACTTACTATTGCTTCAAATGTTCAACAGGGTGGACGTTTCGTTACAGTTGAAGATATTACCCATGCTCGAAAATTTGGTGCAAACGACATGGAAATTCACGATACAGTTCTGATTGCAGCTACATTTTGTATGTATAACCGTTATGTGGACGGTCTGGCAGCAAATACCCCAACAGATGATGAAACGTATGACGGAATGGGAAAATATTTGGCAGAAAATGGCTATTTACGAAGATAATGTCTGTCGCGGCATAATTTTTGCTGATGAGAATACCTATTATCTCCTCTAAAACAGTTATTTTGCAGTAAGTTTTTAGAATTAGTCACATTATCCTTTCTTTCAATAATTTTTCATGCTGTTATTTGTCAAGCACTTTTTATTCCGCGCAATAGTTAGTGCAGCTATTATACTCACCATAGTTTCGGGTTGCAACCGCCCTGATAATTCAGCAGAAGAGCGAGCACAATTCGTTCGGGACTCCCTCCATAAGATTGATTCTGTCCGCAAATTTAAGATTGATTCTACCCGTGCCGCTAAGATTAAGGAAGGCAATGAGAGGTTTCCTGTAGTTCATTATAGCCGTTTCGTTTTGGACAAGCAGCTTCTTGATTCCATTAGAAAAGTGTATGCGAAAGCCCCTGAGACAATGGATGGGTATCGCGCTTTTACTACAGTTAATCGTAAGGATATTCAGTTCTATCATATAAAAGATACAGTGGTTATTCCTGATTCGATTTTTAAGGATTTGCGAGCATATTCCATTTTCCCTCAGTATTATCCAGCCGGAGATACAATTCCGAAGATTGTATTTGTCTCTCCTAAATATCAATGCTATGCCTGTTATGACAGCGGAAGATTAGTACGGTTTGCCGCTTGCAATTCAGGTGAGGAACGTAAGCCGAGTTTCCCCGGACGATATGGGGTCAATTGGAAATCCCGTCTGCGCCATTCATCTCTCGACAGCAGTTGGGTTCTTCCTTTTACGGTTAATTTTCATTTACAGGCGGGTAGTGCGTTTCATCAGTTTGAAATGCCGGGACGTCCAGTGTCCCATTCTTGTGTCAGGCAGTTTTTGGCTGATGCTGAGTGGCTGTTCAAATGGGTTAGAGGTGCTAAGATTGATAAAGAAAAGCATCAATTCATTCCTTTTACGGGTACACCTGTCATTATTTTGGATGTATTTGATTTTTCGAGACGTTGGGGAGGTCCTTGGCGTGAACTTACTACTAATAAAGATATTACCATTCCCCTACCCGATAAACCGATGGAAGTGGAAGAAGCGTTGATACCGATGTCGCAGATTCCATTAGATTCACGTGGCAGTCTGATTAATCGCAAACGTTATATTACAGCAGAAGATACGTTGCGTGCCCGTGGTATTATTCGTGAAGGAGTAGATCTTCCGACTGAGGATAAGGATTGAGTGATAGTAAACCAAACAGCCTAAGGCAAATAATCAATAAATATAATCCGACTGAGAATAAGGATTGAGTGAAAGTAAACCAAGTAGCCTTAAGCAAATAATCAATAAATATTATCCGAACAAGCATACTCTTCCATAGATTGTTTTTGTTTTTTCTATTTTAACATCAGCACCATCTGCTCCTCATCAAAATATTTACCATTCCACTTAATAGCATTTGTTTCAACTCCAAAAGTTCTGAATCCAAATTTCTCATATAAGGATTTTGCATTGTTATTGTTTGAAACTACAGTAAGGTTTATTTGTTCAATATTACCAAGGGTTTTTACCCGATAGAGCAATCCTTCAATAAGTAATTTTCCAATTCCATTGCCCCGATGATTTTTGGATACATACATTCTGAACAGTATTCCTTTGTGCCGAAGTTTTTCCCTGTCAATTCCATCTCGAGTGAAGCTAACTACTCCGGCAAGATTTCCACTAATATACGCACCTAGTGTGAAGCTATCTGCGGTATCTTTGGTTGGAAAGTGAGCATTACTATCATCATTCGGGGTAATTCTAAAGTTCTCTTCATCATCTATTAACCCTATTGTTAAGAACTTTTTGTATTCTTTTATTCGCTTTGATTTGATTTCGTGTATTGATATTGTATTCATAGAAATTTCAACTATTATTGAACCACAAAAGACACAAAAGGGGCAAAAGTTCTCTTGTGTTCTTTGTTCCATTTGTGGTAAAAATTCTGATATACATAAAAGCCGCCCTTAATAAATAAGAGCGGCTTTCATAATTACATCATCCTCATTCTATTGATAATCTTCAATCGGCGGACAAGTGCAGATAAGTGTCCTATCACCGTGAGTATCATTTACACGTCCAACCGATGGCCAGAACTTATGATCTCTTACCCAAACACGCGGATATGCAGCTTTTGTACGTGAATAAGTATGTGTCCATTCGTCTGCTGTTACTACCGCTACCGTATGTGGAGCGTTTTTGAGAACATTATCTTCCCTGCTTTGAGTTCCGGCTTCAATTTCCATGATTTCTTCACCGATACTGATAAGTGCATCACAGAAACGGTCAAGCTCTTCCATCGGCTCGCTCTCGGTCGGCTCGATCATCAACGTTCCTGCAACCGGGAATGATACGGTAGGAGCATGGAAACCATAATCCATCAAGCGTTTTGCAATATCCCCTACTTCAATTCCTGCTGAAAGTTTGAATTTACGCATATCCACTATCATCTCGTGTGCAACACGACCGTGTGAACCCTGGTAGAGAATTGGGAAATGTTTTTCGAGACGTGCCTTGATATAGTTTGCATTCAGAATCGCAATTTTTGTAGCTTCCGTCAGCCCGTCACTACCCATCATTTGGATATATGCCCATGAGATAAGGAGAATAGAAGAACTCCCCCAAGGAGCAGCCGAAACAGCGTGTGCAATAGAACGACCGTTATCAACCACAGAATGTGATGGAAGGAAGGGAGCTAAATGCTCACGCACTCCTATAGGTCCCATACCCGGTCCACCGCCACCATGTGGAATACAGAATGTTTTATGAAGATTCAAGTGGCAGACATCCGCTCCGATATTTCGTGGAGACGTAAGCCCAACCTGTGCGTTCATATTTGCACCATCCATATACACCTGTCCTCCATGACCGTGAACGATTTCACAAAGCCTGACAATTGATTCTTCAAATACTCCATGTGTGGATGGATACGTAACCATCAAGCAAGCGAGATTTTCCTTATGAAGTTCAGCTTTATTGAATAAATCCTCTACATCGATATTACCCATATCATCGCATTTGGTTACTACAACTTTCATACCCGCCATTACTGCACTTGCAGGGTTTGTACCGTGCGCGGACGATGGAATAAGCGCAACATTACGGTGAGAATCGCCTCGTGAATGATGATATTCACGAATAGCAAGCAATCCCGCATATTCACCTTGTGCACCTGAATTCGGCTGCAAGCTAATAGCATCAAAGCCTGTAATTTCACAAAGTGCCGCTTCTAATTTTTTGAAAATTTCCTGATAACCATCAGTTTGATTAAGAGGGGCAAACGGGTGAATTCCTCCAAATTCACGCCATGTGACCGGTATCATTTCTGTAGTTGCATTCAGTTTCATCGTACAGCTTCCGAGTGGAATCATCGAATGAACGAGTGACAAATCCTTATTCTCCAAATGCTTCATGTATCTCAACATTTCATGCTCGGAATAGTATCTGTTGAAAACAGAATGTTTCATGAACTCAGAAGTACGAACAAGTTCTTTCGGCAATCCCTTTGGTGCAGACTCATGATTAGGCTGTGCTTTCCCTGCTAAAGCAGGGGCTAGTACATAAAGTATTGACTGAACATCTGCGTGAGTTGTTGTTTCGTCAAGTGAAATGCCTACTCCTCCATCTGCATAATATCTAAAATTAATTCCGTTTGCTTCTGCAAGGGGTCGTACCATTTCAGCATTAGGGAAAGAGAATTTGAGTGTATCGAAAAACGAAGTGTTTTCAATTACACAACCGATTGTAGATGAAGCGGCAGCAAGCATGGAAGTTAAAGCATGAGTGCGTTCTGCAATTGCCTGAAGTCCTTTAGGTCCATGATATACAGCGTACATACTCGACATTACTGCAAGCAACACCTGAGCGGTGCAAATATTACTGGTTGCCTTGTCACGGCGGATATGCTGTTCTCTCGTTTGGAGTGCCATACGGAGTGCAGGTTTTCCACTTGAGTCAATTGAAATACCGATGATACGTCCGGGCATTTGACGTTTAAAATCCTCCTTTGTGGCAAAAAATGCTGCATGAGGTCCGCCGTAACCCATCGGAACACCGAAACGTTGGGCGGAACCCAATACTACGTCTGCACCAAATTCACCGGGAGGTGTGAGCAGACATAAACTGAGTAAATCTACTGCAACAGCTACAAAAGCATGATTTTCATGTGCAGCAGTGCAGAAATCAGCATAATTGAATATTTCGCCGTTTCCGTCAGGTCCAATGATAAGTTCTATACCGAGCGGTGCGGAACGAGTTTTAAGCAGGTCAATTGTTTGAGGAAAGCAATTTTCAGATACAAAGAAAGCATGTTTTTCATTTGCTTCTTTTGATTTTGACGCATGAAAAAGGTGCATTGCTTCTGCTGCTGCAGTAGCTTCGTCGAGTAAGGATGCATTTGCAATTTGCATTCCTGTCAGATCAATAATCATTGTTTGAAAATTGAGCAAAGCCTCTAAACGCCCCTGTGAAATTTCTGCTTGATAAGGTGTGTACTGTGTGTACCATCCGGGGTTTTCGAGAACATTTCGAAGAATAACAGGAGGAGTTGTACAATCATAATACCCCATTCCTATATATGACTTGAATACTTTATTTTTGGAAGCAACTTGTCGGAGCGACGCAAGGAATTCAGTTTCTGTTTGAGCTTTAATACTTGAAAGCGGGTTTTGAAGGCGAATTGCAGGGGGAATCGTTTGGTCTATCAGTTGGTCGAGGGAGTCAACACCTATCGTTTGAAGCATCTTCTGTTTATCATTAGCATCAGGACCGATATGACGATCTACAAATTGGTCGGTAACAAACATTTTTGGGTTCATATTACAAAGTCTCCATATTGAAATTAAGTTTCGAGAACAGTTTTCACAAATGCAAAATTACGAGGAATTTTTATTGCGGAGGGCATAGAAAAGCAGCAAGAGAAATATAAAACGAGAAATCTCCTTTTCTATTTTAACCGAATTGCGTAAGTTTGCAACGCTTCCTTAGCTCAGCTGGCTAGAGCAATTGACTCTTAATCAATGGGCCGAGGGTTCGAGTCCCTCAGGAAGCACAAAAACAAACCCTTCGTAAATTAAAAGAGACGAAGGGTTTATTTATTTTATATACACAGCCGCAGGGAATTTATTACCACTCTGCACAAAAAAATATCGTAATTTTGCAATACGTTTACAAGCAAGTAATTTATTTACCGAATTAAGAGCTTATGATGTGTCTAAAGTAATGTTTATGGGTTGGTTATGAAATCTATACCATATATCAGTTTTTTTAGCTACCTGAAATTAATTCCTCAAAACTTTACACTTTACACATGATGAAGTCTGTTTATTTGTAAGCAAACTTTTTCTATTGTTATTTTAGCATTCAAATCTCATTCTGAGAAATTCGAACCATTCATCAACCGGAGAAGATTTTATGAAAAAATTACTGTTACCACTATTAGTCACTCTCTTTTGTTATCAAGTTGAATGCAATGCTCAATCTTCGTTTTCCAAAATACATTCAGCAGATGATAACCGAACTTGGTCACCTGTAACTCTGAGCAGAAATGAATCTGTGTTCTCTCAGGATTCAAAAAACAATGTCGCTAAAATTGCGGCTAATACTATTAGTACTTCTTCTATAACACCATTCACTTATTGCAAAGGTGCTGCGGTTACTGTTTCTTTTACGATTTCAGGGTCATTTAACGGCGACAATGTTTTTACTGCTCAAATTTCAGATCCTTCAGGTACGTTTACAAACCCAACTACAGTTGGCACTCTTGCAGGAACTTCCAACGGAACAATAAATGGCATGATTCCACTCACAATTACTAACAGTGGTACGTATAGAATCAGAGTAATCAGCAGCAGCCCTGCAACGAATGGAACTGACAATGGTACTAATCTGACTATCAATCCATTACCTACTCAATATTCAATTACCGGAAGCAGTTCATATTGTGCGGAGGGAAATGGAGTGGTCATTGGTGTTAGTAATTCTGAAATTGGAGTGAAATACCAACTTAAAAGAGACGGTGCTAATGTTGGCTCCGAATTGAGCGGAAATTTTTTACCATTATCATTTGGATCTCAAAAAACTGTCGGTACATATACCGTATTTGCTACTTTTACAGCAACCGGTTGTACACAAAGAATGTCTGACAGCATTAACCTTGTTGTTAATCCTTTACCTCTGCAATATAATGTTACAGGCGGTGGGAGTTACTGCACCGGGGGATCCGGTAACCTGGTGGGACTTAGTAATTCTCAACCGGGAGTAGCATATCAATTACTGAGGTATTCAATTGAAACTGGGTCACCTGTAGGTGGAACCGGAGACCCAATTTCATTTGGGAATCAAACTGTTGCAGGGCTTTACACTGTTATTGCCAAAAACCTCCAAACAGGTTGCTCAATGGAGATGCCCGGCAATGCTAATATTGTTATTAACCCCCTACCAACTCCTTATGATGTAATTGGAGGGGGAAGTTATTGTGACGGGGAAAACGGTGTGTCTATTCTTCTTTATTCCTCAGATACCAATATTGTCTATCAATTAAAAGTTGACGGAACAAATACCGGTACTCCTAAAAACGGAACAGGCTTGGCTATTGAATTTGGTCTGCAAAAGCAGCCCGGAACATACACTGTTGAAGCTGTTAATTCAAAGACAAATTGCAAATCTGCAATGACAGGTTCAAAAACCATAATACGTAACCCAATTCCTTCAAAACCTGTAATTACAAAAACAGGGAATGAACTGTCATCAAGTGCGAACATCGGTAATCAATGGTATTTGAATCAACAAGTAATTGCCAAAAAGACTTGGAATTGGGATTTCGGTGATACTCAAACAAGTACTGTACAAAACCCATCCCATACATTTACAAATGCCGGTAGCTACACAGTTACCTTAATTGTATCCGATGGAGCAACGAATGATACCATAACAAAAGGGGCATTCATTACAGTTCAAGAACAATCAGAAGTTAAAGCCAACTTTTCTGCAATTTCTACAAGCGGTAAAGCTCCATATCCGGTTAAATTTACAGATTTATCAATAGGCTCACCTACCGCTTGGGAATGGGATTTTGGCGACGGCAGTGCTTATGCTACTGTAAATAATCCAGAGCACATTTATATGTCAGCCGGTAAATATAGTGTAACACTTACTGTTACCAAAGACAGTAAGCAATATAAAACTACAAAAAATGATTACATCACTATAGATAGTACAGCTACTGCTGTTGAAGAAAATACTGAATCAGACCACATGACTGATAATAAGATTAGCCTTGTCCCTAATCCTAATGACGGAATAAGTTCAGTTTTTTATTACTCTCCGTTTTCACAAAAAGTAACCTTGACAATGAGTTCAATTCTCGGTAAACAAATATTCAGAAAAGAATTAGAAATACTAAACGGTGAAAATAGTATCCCCCTTGATGTAACAGGATTGGATGTTGCGGAAGGCATCTATTACATTACCATTCAGCATTCAAGCGGTACAGTGTCTGGAATTATGGAGGTAGTGAAGTGATGACACACGGAGTTTAAGACAATCGTGAAAGCAGACTGCAAAAAAATAATTCAGTGACATTAAATTATGTCTGTTATTTAGAAGGAGTCCTCGACTGAAGAATCTCAGTTTAATGAATACTTGAGAATTAAATCATCTGTTTAGTGAATTGTCAGTAGAAGAACGCAATTATTTTACTATAATTTGGTAAGTAATTGAACTCTTCTGGGTGGGATTTGGGTGACTTTACTTGTTTGTCACGTTGAGCTTGTCGAAACGTCTAAATACTTGCCTTTTTTTGAAACTGTAATTTTAAGTTAATTGTGTCCTTCTACCTACGATAAAAAAGTAAATCCTCGAACAGTTCCAAAATATTAAAGATGTAACTTAAAATTCTCCGGGAACAGTCTAAACCGAGATTCTTCGGTCGAGGACTCCCTCTGAATGACGACCATACTAAAAGATGGTATTTGCAAGTAATAAGCAAATTATTATCTGTTTTCAATTTACTATCCCTAATCATCTTGTCTGACGGAATATCTATTCAACTCAGCTTTCCTAACTCGCCAATCAGGTAAAAACTTATCCATAAAGGCTACAAACCTATGGTTATGACTGCGCTCAAGCAGATGTACCATTTCGTGAACTACAAGGTACTCCAAGCAATCCAACGATTTTTTAGCTAATTCTAAATTGACCCAAATCCGTTTTTTCACAACATTGCACGTCCCCCATTTGGTTTTCATTTTCTTGATGCCAAATTCATTTACTTTTACGTTCATCACCCCTTCCCATTTGGCAAAATATTGCGGAACTAAAATCTTCAACTGCGCTCGATACCACGCATGGACAATACTTTCCCTCTCTTCTGCGCTTATATCCGGTTTTATTCTCAGTACTAATTTATCCTCATTAATCGAAACACTTGGTTTTTCATTCGATTCGAGAATTTCCAACACATAGCTTTTGCCTAAGAAGTAATGGCTTTCACCTGAGATAAATTCTCGCTGTGATTCTCTTTCCTTGCCAAGCATTCTCGATCGGTGTTGCTTTATCCAATCTAATTTTGTGACTGCGAATGTGCGAATGGCATCAATGTCCATTTTGAGTGGTGCAGAAATTTTAACAGTAGCCAAGGGCGGGTAAACACGAAGGTGGATGTTCTTGATTTTCTTTCTTGTTATCTCTATCGAAATTGATTCAACTTCTATTTGGTGAATAGTAGTTTTGCCTTTTGGCGATTTTAGGAATTTCAACCATTTCATTTTTAGGCTTTCAATATTTTGACGTGATTATTACGCAAGCTGTCATATCATACACTTCTCTATAATCTTTTGAGAGTTAGAGTATCTCTTAAGTTCAACATATTGATACGAATTTACTGTTTTCCGGTTGTCTGCTTATAATTTCCTATATATATTCAAAAAACATTGCTCTGATGCTAAGTATTTTGAATGCAGTACTCAATTACTAAACTTAGCCTTCAATAACGACCACGTAGCATTGATACTGTCCGGCTGCGAAGGGCTGGAATCGGTCCACCTGATAATACTCCATAGTCCGCTTGTTTGTACTGCAATCGTAAGACGCATATACCCGGCTACCTCCGTTGGGATCGTCTGAACGGTATGTTTTGCAATAAGCACATAATCAGCCTCATAGACTGCTGAATCTGGAGAAGGGTTCGTAAATTGCGGATTATTCAGTTGCAGAATGGGTTGGACATCCGTAGGCAACTTCCCGAGCATCGCAAGAAAGGATTGCCGTTCGGAACTGATATTCCATAATTGAAAGACGCTTGGAAATTGCGAACTCACCGCCGCACTTGGCTCAAAAACATATACCCTACTTCCCCCGCGTGATGTATCCGAAAAACAAGAAACAAAATTTTCAGTGTTTTTTTCAGCGATTGCACTCTTGAAATTTGCAATGACAGTAGCAGGTGACGTAGGTGGAATGAATGTTGAACGCACTGAAGTTGGATCTTCCGGATCGCGAGTGGAGAAGAGTGAGCAAGAGGATAGTAGTATCGTCATTAATGTTACAGCAACCTGTTTCGTTTTCATATTCTTTATAGTTTTAGGTTTCCCACAGGGTTTCACAGAGTTTTTACCAGTGTTCACGATACGTTTGTCAGAAGGTAAAACTATTCTCAATTAACATTTGTCAATTAATTGCGGTCTTCTGCGGGCTCAGTTCGACACCACTTTAAATTACATATAAATAATTACTTTAATTCACCTTACTGGTTTTGAAAAAAGAATCAACCGTTTAGAGGTTGTGGGATCGAACTCTTCACCAAGATAGCTGCCGAAACACTCCTGTATCATTAGTTTTGCTTCATTATGTAAAAAATTCAACTCCATAAAATTATAAAGACGAACCCTCTCTTGAAATTTCAATGCACCAACGGCATTTCCTTCCACTTCTATGGTTATATCCTTCACAACAAATTTCCCTTCTATTTTTCTGCGTTCGGTTATAATTGCTCCCGTAAGCTCTTTTATGCTTTTCGGGACTAATGTTTGGCGAACATATTCTTCATTCAAAAAATCAAGCATAAACCATCCTTCACTTTTCAATGCAGCACGAACTCTCTGAAGTACAAGTCCATTTTCACAATCTTCTTCAAAATAACCAAAACTCGTGAAAAAATTAACAATGGCATCATAAGGAGCATCGGGATATGTATCCCGCATATCACAATGCCGGTACTGCAAATTTGATAATGTATTTTCAGCATTCGCTTTATTTATAAAGAAATGAGAGTAGTCAATTCCCATTACAACATATCCAAGTTCAGCTAGAGATCGTGCGTGCCGTCCTGTCCCGCAGCATAAATCCAAGACTCTGCCACCTGCCTTCACACCTGTTACCAATTGAAATAAAGCAATTGCTTTTCCTGCTTCGGCAGCAGTACGGTGGCTATATAATTCCAAATACCATGGACTCTCGAACCATTCATCAAACCATTCATGTTTTGTGTTCATAGCTTTACAACGATATTCTCCCTTCGATAGCGCGAGATAATGTGGCTTCATCGGCAAATTCCAAATCGCTCCCGATTGGTACACCACGCGCAATTCGAGTTACTCGAACTCCAAGAGGTTTAAGCAACTTGCTGATATACTGAGTTGTCACTTCACCTTCTACATTAGGGTCGAGAGCCAATATCACTTCCTCCACATCATCGGTAATACGCGTAACCAATTCACGGATTTTCAAATCGTTAGGACCAATCCCTTCAAGCGGGTTCATTGCCCCATGCAATACATGGTATTTTCCCGAAAAATCGTTCGTCTTTTCGATTGCAAGAACATCACTCGGTTCCTCGACCACACAAATTATTTTCTTACTTCGTTTTGAGGATGAGCAGATAGGGCATGGATTTATCTCTGTAAAATTAAAGCAAGTTGAACAAAACCGTACATTCTTCTTCATGGTCTGAAGTGCCGATGAAAACTTATCTACTGTTTCTGTGGGTTGCTTTAGGAGATAATATGTTAAGCGTTGAGCCGTTTTACGCCCGATAGAAGGCAATGAGCTGAATAATTCAACGACTGTTTCTATAGATTCTGATGTATGCTGCATGGACTTTCAAAAAAATAATTTGGAATGACCACAAAATTACTCAATCCGTTTCTAACATTCTTAGGATTTTATTTTGTGAATACAGAATGATATGCTAAATTGCTTTTATTAATCACGACTTTATTACATTCTTATTAAGGGAAAAACACTATGGGAATATTTGATAGAATCTCGGATATATTCAAGGCAAATGTAAATGATACCTTGGATAAAGCCGAAGATCCCGAAAAAATGCTTAAACAAATGGTTATCGAAATGGAGGAATCCATCAATAAGACAACGCTTGCAGTTGCTTCTTCCATTGCTAACGAAAAAACTCTAGAACGAAAACTTATCAAAGCAAGAGCGGAATCAGCCGATTGGGAACAAAAAGCTATGCAGGCTATCAACGCTAGCCGTGAAGACCTTGCCAAAGCTGCCCTCCAAAAGAAGGCAGTTGTTGACCGCAATGTAATTGATTTAGAACCAATATATACCTCTGCTAAAACAACATCAGAAAAAATGCGCGGTCAGCTTGATGCACTCAGAGCTAAACTGGATGAAGCCCGCACAAGACAAAGCACACTCATTGCCCGTTCACAAGCAGCCAAAGCTCAAAAGCAAATTGCACAATCATTCAGCGGAATCGGTTCTGATGCGTTCAGCAAGTTCGATAAATTTGAAGGAAAAATTGAAAAATTGGAAGGTGAAGCAGAAGCATTCGAACAATTGGGCGGAACAAACACCAAATTAGAAGATGAATTCAAAATGCTTTCTTCATCCGCCGGAGTGGATAATGATCTTCTTCAACTCAAAGCTAAAATGGGTAAGCTACCCCCTCCGGCTTTAGAAGAATAAGTAACCCATAATTCAATTTAAAATTCCCTTCATAATTTATTCAAAGGCAGATTCAGATGGAAACACCCACAGAGATTGTCAATCAAACTATCGAAAAAACAGAAGACTTCCTCAGACATTCATTTCCTGATTATATTTCGTATGGTAATGGCTCATTCACAATTTCACGCGGCTCTACACAAATAATGCTTGTGGTGAGACCATTCAATGAAACGGATACATGTATTGAATGTATGGCAACTGTAGTTTCAGGAGCAACTCTAACCGAGGAACTGCTCCATTATCTCCTTCGTAAAAATGCGGAGCTTCATTTCGGTGCCTTCGGACTCTTGTTCGATGGTACTATTATCTTTTCGCATTCCATTACAGGTGCAAATCTCGACTCAAATGAACTTACTACATCCGTTCATTCGGTTGCAATCATCGCCGATTATTATGATGACGAAATCGTTAAGATGGCTGGCGGGAAGCGTGCTTCGGATGGGTAGGAAGTTGCTTAATTAAATAATGTAAGATGTAATTGAAAAATCCGTAGCGCAAGGTTTGCAAACCCTGCGCTACGGATTTTAGTTCAAAATCCATATTACTCTATATAGTTAAAGTAGCAAACAATAATAAATTATGGTAACTATATACATATCTAACCCAAACTACTTTTGAGTAGTGTTCGACTACAAAGTTACTTACATTTACACGACTGTCCAGACTTTTATTAGTCTGGACAGTTTTTGTTTACAGGGATTGGCTGTAGTATTATTCTTTGTTATTTTTGTTTTAGGCATAGTTTCGGCTATTGACCTTAAACTAAAAACAAACAATCGACAATGGCACAGAATATAGAGCCAAGAATCGACGGTGTACAGCCAAATAGGCAGAATGAACATACGACTGAGCGAATGTGTAAATGTTTGACAATTAGTCAATTAGTTATATCTATACTTATTGGTATAGTAACAAGTGTATTTGGCAATTTAATTACTAAATGGTTGTTTCCTTGAAATAAGCAGTTAGTAAGACAAACACTTTTTATATAAAAGACTGATAATTATCAAGCCCATAGTCAAGTTGTTACTTGATTGGCACCCTTCATTACACATGAAGGGTGTTTTTTTATATATTCCTTATACGTATATATTCATTCTACTTATTTCTTATACAGAATGCTTTTCATTTTGTTTGAAGTTACCCCCAAAAACTGGACAGTAAAATAAGATGTATATTTGCATCCAAAAACGGAGTTAAAAATGGCAAAACAACGCAGGCGATATACATCAGAATTCAAAGCAAAAGTAGCATTGGAATCTTTGAAGAATCAAC
>JACPWH010000007.1 GCA_016197185.1 Ignavibacteriota bacterium | reverse complement strand
TCCCGTCAGGAGCAACGGCGAGAGCTGTGAAAGTGGTTGGCTGCTTAAAGATGTATTCGTATGAATTTGTGTTCAGGTTGTAGATACCTATTGTGGAATCAGCTCGTAAGGTGAAGACGTGGATGCCGTCGGGGTGGTATTCAAAGATAGTGGGTAAATCAACTGCTTGGACAAGAATACTGTCGTAAATATCCCATAGCCCTGTATTGGTGAGGAGGTGGTATTTGTTGGGTGAGAAGTGCATGGAGGTAGCAGTTGTTGGAATTTGGCGATAAAAATTATCTGAGGTAAGATCTTTCAATAATAGAAATCGAGAATTTGATTTAGATTCTACAATAGAAACATACTCTTTATTAGTAGGAGATATCTTAAGTGAAAAAATAGGCGGAGAAGAAGATATTACGGAGTTTGGATAACTATAAGTTGATTCAGTAACAGGTGAAGGAAAATATTTAGAAGTTTTTGAATCAAAATTATATGATAATTGATTACCAATATGCTTATTTGAGTAAAAGTGTTTTTTAAAATCTACTGAATTAGGATTGTCATAATCAGACCAATCAGCGATAATACAATGTCCGGTAATGTACCATTTATTGTCAGAAGACATATCTGATACAAAAGAATAGTACTTAATATCGAAATATTTAATTTGCAAATTATTGTTAAATACGGGATGCCAATAAAAAACTGAGTATACTGTGTCCAAGTTAAAATTCCAAATTGACATATCGCTTTCATATTGATCAGTATAGTGGTAATATGAAGTATTCGGGTATTTTTTAAAATATATTGAACTGATTGCTATGTTTCCCTCATTTGTAAAAATTACTGAGTTAACAGAAAGATTGATTTCTCTGTTCTTTAATAAATTTCCGTTTTGAGGTTGCCAAACCAGAGCAGAATTACCACTGCCAGAAGTAATTAGTTGTCCGTCTGAAGAATAAGAAATACAGTTTATAGGGTTATGATTTATTCTATTTATCCATATAGCTTTATCCGGAATTTTATAAGTATGTACAGAAACCATCTTTGAAATAGTGCTTGTTCTTCCGAGTGTATCCCATACGTTGAGAGTTACAGTAAATTTTCCTGCTTGCAAGAATTTATGAACTGGATAAATTTCATTTGTAGTAGTACCATCTCCAAAATTCCATTCAAAAGATGTTCCTCTTTTCATGGGAAATGTCCTATTACTAAAAGTAATCGAATCAAAAATTGGAATTGAGTCGCTCGACATGATGAAATCAGCAGTAAGCGAAGCAGCTTGCAAAGTATCCGGTATTTTCCAAAGAGTTATTCTATTACTGGTTGCAGTAACAAATGCAGAACGTGAAGCGTTTGTTTGGATAGTATTTTCAGTCAGAGAATCTCCTTGATAGACTTTCTCCCAAGTATCCTTTTCTATATTGGAAATTGCAGCTACACCTCCGGCTGCTTTGAAAGCGAGCATGTGATTATCATCTGGAAGGAATATAAACCCTGTTTTAGTTAGACTGCGAAAGAAATGAACAGGGGGAATATCTGTTAGATTATTTCCGCTTAGAAGAAAATCGTCGCTGGAAGAAACAATATATTTGGGTAAGGTTCTACCATATTTAAAGCTTATAAGTTTCGAAGACAAACTTATAAAGCAGCCTTCATAATTTACTGAACGAATATCTCCATGACCTTGCTTAGTGATGAAATAATCACCTTCATTCCTTAATAAATAATTCCCTGAGGGAGAAAAAGATAATGAGAGAATGCCACTACCTTGAGGATTCTTTTCTTCTCCTCCAAAATTATATGTTGTTGGATATGGGCAATCTTGAAAGGAAAATGTAAAGTCTTCGGTATTAAGAAGCTTTGATGAACCATTGCCATAGTAAGCAGGACCATATGTAATTTCTAGGGTGGAACCGACAACTATATACTTCCCATCGAGAGAACTACACAGGGCAAATGATTTAAAAGCCCCGTAGTTTCCCATTGTTCCATTCTGGGTTGATTTCGACTGCATATTAATATCATTCAGTTTTTCACAAGTGAAAATATCCCAAGATCTAAGATAACCATTGTTTATTAACACATACAACCGCTCCCCATTCTTCCCTAAAATAATATCATTCCCAACCATATCACTTGGTTTTGCAAATGCCTTTATCGAATCCCCGGTCATATAATCCAAAATAACAATCTCATCCCCCTTCAGCACGGCAACATATTTTCCCTCGGCAATAGCAATCGAGCTGATAGGAATGGAATCCTTGGTAAGAGTTTTCTGCCAGAGAATATCGGTGTTTTGAGCCATTACTCTTTGGGCTATTATAAGTAAACCGATTAGTACCAACAATTTTTGGAAGGAAAACATAGAAATACCTTCTTAAAAAAGAATGAAAAATTTTGGTGTTTTATCTCAAAACTACAAACGGCAAAGTCTTATTAATACCACCGATACTAAACGTACAATAATACATTCCTGCTTCTATGGCACTATTCCATGGAAGTGAATGCTCGCCTGCCTGCTCATTCAATGACCAAGAACTCACCTCTCTACCAAGAACATCAGTAATTCTAATTTGAATATTGGATAGCTTTGACAAGGTATAACTGAGAGTCGTTTCCCCGTAGCTTGGATTTGGAATAACACTGAAGGTTGGCTGCGATTCTCCAGTTTTCGGTTCATCAGTACCAAGTGTTCCTATAATGGAAATGTATTGTTGTTTAGAGATTTTGTCAAGTACCTTTCCGCCTTGCCATGCCGATAGCTTTACGGTATAAGTTCCTGCTTTGATATATATATGGTGCGGATTCCGTTCTGCGGAGGTATTTCCGTCACCAAAATCCCACAGGTAATCGAAAGAATTATTTGCAGGAAGGGTAGTATTTATAAAAGCAATCGTATCGGTAGTTTTAAGATTGGAACGGTTGAAAAGAGTGGTATTAAAATTAGCTTTAATGGAAGGTTTAAGAAGTACTGGAATATCCCACAGTGTAATATACCCGTCTTTACTACCGGTAGCAATATGTCTGCCATCAGCAGAAACTGCAAGAGCAGTGAATGTAGAAAGCTGCTTGGGGTAGAAATATTCATAAGAATTTGTCAGCAGGTTGAAAATTCCGATTGTAGAATCGGGCATTACTGCAAATATATGTATGCCGTCAGGGTGGTATTCAAAGATAGAAGGTAGGGTTAGTGGTGTAACAAGGACATTCCCATATAGATCCCAGAGTCCGGTATTGGTAAGAAGATGGTATTTATCGGGTGAGAAATGCATAGAGGTAGCGTCTGTTGAAAATTGACGATAAATACTGTCTGTACTAATATTCTTGAGTAAGAGAGTACGGTTGTGACTGTAGTCACTTGTCTGACCGATAATAACAGTGTAATCTTTGTTGTTCGGGCATACTCGGAGAGCATAAACAGGAGCAAATACCGGCTCAGCAAGTGAAAAAGAAGGAAAGGAGGGAAGCAGAGAACGGGTTTTCTTTGTATTAAGATTATAATAGATAATATTCCCGCGAGTATTAAAACCGTATGATGAATACGATATATACCACTCAAGAACTATCTGATCGCCACATAAGAATGTTACATTATCATCGGATAAATCGGAAACAGTAGAATAATTAATTATTGATATAGATTTATCGTGACCTTCAATATTTCCTACCAGTGCAGGTTCAAAAGAATATTCTTGTGTAGAATTGTTATCTATAAAGTTCCATTTGTAAAAATAATTGAAATAATGATCAAGATAATAATTGGGATTGGAGAATAAACCGTCCTCCTGTTTTACATATAAGGACTGTGTTATGGCTATTGACTTTCCGTCTTTCATGAATAATGCTGAGAAAACAGGTCCGCTCGTATTTAAGGTGGCAAATAAATCTCCTTTTGCAGTGTTCAGTAATTTCGCGCTTCCGCCGTTGCTCCCGGACACTAATAAATTACCGTCTTGAGAAAACTGTACTGAGTTAATAGTATGACTGTTTGAACGATGTACCCATATAGCAATGGGCGGAACTCTTAAATTATTGACGACTACTTTTTTAGCTATAGCACTGATTCTGCCGAGAGTATCCCATACTTCTAGGGTAACAGAGTATGTTCCCGGGACTTTAAATATATGGGATGGGTGTATTTCCCGGCTTTTTTCGCTTCCGTCACCGAAATTCCAAAAATAGATATTACCACGTTTGAATGGATAGGTTCTATTGGAGAATACAATAGTATCACCAATAGTAATTGTATCTTTTTGAAGTGAAAAATCAGCGGTTAGATTAGCTGCCTGTAAATCTGCCGGGATTTTCCAAAGGGTAATTCTGTTTTTGGTTGCTGTTGCAAAAGCAGTACGGGATGCATTAATTTGAATAACGTTTTCAAGTAATGAATCGCCATGATATATTTTTTCCCATATATCTTTTTCAATATTGGAAATTGTTGCAACACCTCCCGCCTGTTTAAATGCGAGCATGTGATTATCATCAGTGAGGAACACAAAACCTGTTTTAGAGAAAGAGCGGATTGGACGTGAGGGAGGAAAGTCGTAGAGTTGATTGCCAAACAAATCTCCCGTTGATATGGGTACCGACCATAACAATAACCGGAACTTGATAAGTTATTTAAAAGATAATTACCTGAGTGTGAAATCTGAACGTCACCCGAATTACCACCCCCGTTATTCGGATTCCATATCCCCTTTGAAGTGGTATAATAGGTGGAACTACTAACCGGTCCATAATTTGTATAAACCATAATACTGTCATCTGTATTAAATAGTCTAATTGATGTACCGCTTACAGAACATGTAGTATTAAAACCTGAGGGATTGTCCCACGGACTCTGACTGATCGATGTTACGGCAATAAATTTACCATCAAGAGATGAAGAGACTCTGAATTCCCCAATGTCCAAGTATGTAGGGATATTTACAGATATTCCGGTGAAATTGCTTGAGCCCATAGGAATATCCTTATACATACTACCTGTTTTAATATCCCATGAACGCAGGGAAACATCGTTATAGAATATACCTCCCTTCGACTCTTTACTGACAAATGTATATAATCTTTCACCGTGATTTCCCAGAATAATGCTATCGCTGAGCATACCATAAGGGGTCATAATACTAGGTTTTCGAAACGACCTTATCGAATCACCGGTATTATAATCCAAAATAAAGATCTCATTTCCTTTGAGTACAGCTACATATTTTTCCTCGGCAATGGCAATTGATCGTATGGAAGCGGTATCTTTGGTAAGTGTTTTTTGCCAGAGGATATCAGGATTTTGTGCTGAGAGAATATTGCTGATTAAGAACAAGCCGAGTAGTACTAATGGTTTTTGGAGAGAAAACATAGAATCACCCGAGATTAAGATGGAGAAAAGATGGCAGTTATATCTATTGATAACCCTTAAACTAATAGACATGAAGAATTGTTCCATTATGAGTGAAATTTTTTTAATGGTTAAGCACACTCGATGATTAACGAAAAGGAGATGTTTACTCAGTTCAACTATAAAATTCCGTATTTTTGCCGACTGTTTATATGAATATAAACAGCTACTTATACACTTGTAGAGTATCTATGAAAAATGTATTGATAATTGCTTATTATTTTCCTCCCTCCGGTGGTCAGGGTGTTCAGCGGGTTTTGAAACATGTACAGTATCTTCCGGAATTCGGCTGGAATCCGATTGTTCTTACTGTTTCCAATGGTGAATTTCCCGCGCGTGATGAATCTTTGCTTGCAAAAATCCCTGCCGGAACAATCGTAGAACGCACCCATATCTACGAACCCTATGATATATACCGTCTTGTAACAGGAAAGAAGAAAGGGACTCCAATTGACGTAAATACAATTAAAAAAGACGACCAAAAGCGAACTTTTAAAGAAAACATAGCCGAGTTTATTCGTGCCACGTTATTTATACCCGATGCAAGAATCGGTTGGCTGCCGACTGCTGTAAAAGCAGGAATGGAAATCATTAAAAAACATAATGTGGAAGCAATTTACAGTTCATCACCGCCCTATACATGTTCATTAATTGCCCGTAATCTGAAGCGTAAAACAGGATTGCCGTGGGTGGCAGGTTTCCGCGATCCGTGGACGGATTTCCTTACTACTCCCAAACGCTGGTTTCTCCCGAAAATAATCGACCGAAGGTTGGAGTGTAGTGTTTTTACCGAAGCCGATGCAGTAGAAAGTGCATGGGAAGGAATTACCGCCGATGCATTAGGGAAATATCCTGATTTGCCACGAGAAAAATTCCATTATGTCCCTAATGGATTTGATGCAGCCGATTTTCCTAAAACTCCAAAAGTCCGCAATGATAAATTTACGGTGACCTATACCGGCTCGATGTATGGAAGGAGGACTCCTGCAAGTTTATTTGCTGCATTGGAATTGTTAATCAAACGCGGAGTCATATCGTCTGATTCCATTCACCTTCGATTTGTAGGGCGATTCGGAGCTGAGATAGAAGAAATGTTTAGGAAAGCATCATTTAAGGATTCAATTGAAGTTATCTCTTATGTAACCCACGAGGAAAGCGTCCGCTTCCTTCAACGTTCCGATGTGCTGCTGATGGTGGTGGACGAAGCCAAGGAAAGCAAGGAAATCGTTCCGGGTAAGGTGTTTGAATATATCGGCGTTCAGAAACCGATAATCGCTATTGCCCCGACAGACGGAGCTGTTGCTTCCCACCTTCGCGAAACACAGTGCGGGAAATCAGTCGATCAATCCGACATTGAAGGGTGTGCTTCGATTATCGAAGATTTTTATAAGCAGTGGAAATCAGATAATTGGACATTTAAACCGAAATTTGATGAAGTGCGAAAGTATGAACGGAGGGAAGGGGCAAAAACACTCGCCGAATTACTGGGGAAAAAGAAGATAAGTTGAAGGAATATTGGAGCAGTAATTAACTGCTAAATGAGAATCAAAGGGAGAATGAAAATCTATTTTTTGGAACAAACCACATAATCTTCAATGAACGAAGAAGAACTGAAACAACTTCTAAATAGGGCAATAGAAGAAAATATAAAGGGTAACTTTGAAGAAGCAGAGCGTCTTGCAAATGAGCTGCTTGCTGCGTTAGATTCTCTTCAAGATATTGGCGAGAAAGGAGTTAATATTCGCACAGAAGCTATGATTGCAATTGGTGTTTCTTCAATGCAACGTGGAAAAACACACCATGCACTTGAACTTGGAACCACAGCATTATCACAAGTAATTCCGGAAAGCGAAGCACAAGCAAATGTAATGAACTTTTTAGGTGGGGTTTATAAAACCCTCTCAGATTTTCCTAAATCATTAGAGTATTTCGCAAAGGCACTTGTCATTGCAGAGAAACTGGACATAAAAAAGTTAATAGCCGGCATTTCAGGTAATATTGGAATTGTGTATGCTGATATTTCAGAGTACGAAAATGCCTTGGAATGGATGTTCAAAGCTCTTGCTATTCATAATCAACTTGACCAGAAAAGTCATGCGACAAATGTAATGAGCAGTATTGGGCATGTCTATAAAAGTATTTCTGAGTATATGAAGGCATTGGATTGGTTTATGGAATCCTTAGCCCTTCAAGAAAAACTCGGGATGAAGGCTGCTTCAGCAAATACTACAGGAAATATCGGACTTACATTTTGGCATTTGGGCGAATATTCGAAAGCCATGGAATGGATAACGAAGTCTCTGGCAGTTAATATAGAGCTCGATATGAAGATGTCTGCTGCAAATCAAACTTGCAATGTAGGTTTGATATATTGGAGCTCTTCAGACTTCTCGAAGGCATTGGAATGGATGACTAAAGCTCTCGGACTATACGAAGAGCTTGGTATGAAAGCAGATGCATCAATTGCAAGGGGTAATATCGGTAAAATATATCTGGATATGGGTGAGTATTCCACTGCAAAGGAATGGTTAATGAATGCCTTGGCTATCAATGAAGAGCTTGGAATGAAAACTTCAATAGCGATTGTAATGGGAAATATAGGAAATCTCTATTTTCAAAAAAATTATGAAGAGTACGACATCAACAAATCCGAAGAATATTTACTTTTATCCAATGCCTTAAGCGAAGAACTTAATATAAAACACAACCTCTACGAAAACCACAAAGTACTTGCCGAATTATACAAACAATCCGAGCGGTGGAAAGAATCGGTCTATCATTCAGATGAATACCATAAATTCGAAAAAGATGTTCTGAACGACGAAGCAAGAAAACAAGCTGAACGATTTGAATATCAATTACAAAATCTTGAACGCGAAAAGAATCTTGCAATAGAACGTGCACGAGCGCAAGCTACCAACGAAATTCTTGCCAATATCCTACCGATGAATATTACGGAAAGATTGATAAACGGTGAAAAGAAAATAGCGGATTCTTACGAAAATGTCAGCGTAATGTTCGTTGATATTGTAGGATTTACACCGTTATCAGCCAAACTTTCTGCAGAAGAACTGATTGATTTGCTCGACATTGTGTTTACACGGTTCGATGCAATTTGCAAAAAAAATGGAGTGGAGAAGATCAAGACAATTGGCGACGCATATTTAGCAGTATGCGGTGCACCTATTCATTGTGAGAATCATGCTGAACGGATAACAAATACTGCATTGGAGATGCTGGAAGAATTTGAAATTGAACAGAAATTTTCAATACCTGTTCATATTAATTTTAGAATCGGATTGCATTGCGGGCGTGTAGTAGCTGGAATAATCGGCGAGAATAAATATTTATATGATTTATGGGGTGATGCAGTAAATACTGCAAGCAGGATGGAGAGCCACGGCGAAGCGGGAAAAATACACGCAAGTGAAGAGTTTATAAAAACACTTGCTGGAGAATCTTCTTCGAAAGACTCACTCTCCCGCTGGGAGAGGGCTGGGGTGAGGGTCTTGGAACGCGGGGAAATGGAAATCAAAGGCAAAGGAATAATGAAAACATATTATTTAGCGAAAACAGTTCATAATTAAAATAAATATGCCGTTCCTATATTTTTCGAGAGTATATCAAAGAATTATAGTACTCATTTTTATGTAAAAAAATGAATTCTGAAAAACATATAGAAATCGATAATCTCAAAAGTCAGTTAGCTGCCGTAACCGAAGAATCGCCGGACTTTTGCAGAATTTGTAGGGAGATTGGGAAAATATTGTCCGGGATGCATATTCTTGACGAGGCTGAGATGTATTATCGTAGGGCACTCAAGGTTGCGGTAAGAAAAAACGATAGAGTTGAGGAAGCAAAATTGCTTTCTAACTTAGCCATAGTAAGCAAACAGTTAGGTAAATACCATGAATCCCTGGAACAAAATTTGAAGTCCCTCGCCATTCTGGAAAGTAATCAGGATTATACGGGCGATACATTGTTCTATGCATCTGTTATTGGAAATACAGGACTTTCATACCATGGACTTTCAATTCTTGATTCGGCGTATCAGTATTTTCTAAGAGCTCTCAAATTACATGAACAACTCGAGGATATTGATGGAATTGCCAAATTAAATACAAATATCGGCTTACTCTTAGCGGATATGGGTGATAATGAGGCTGCACTGGAATCTTTGAAAAAAGCACTTTCCTATGCGAAGGAGTTATCGAATAAACGGCAAATCGTTTCAATTCTCAGCAGTATTGCGAACGTATATTATCTTATCGAAGATTTAGAGAATGCAATTGAGTTTAATAATAATGCATTGGCTATTGCAATTGAATTGAATGCAAAAGATTATCAAGCTGCAATTATGGGGAATATTGGTGTTCTTTATATGAAGCAAGATAAATATGAAAGTGCAAACGAATACTATAACAAATCGCTTTCTATAAATCTGGAAATTGGTAAGATGCACGGCGTAATTATACAATATACAAACCTATGTTCGGCAGCCATCGGTGAGAAAAAATATGAAAGAGCTTTAGAATGTATAACTCAGGCTGTGATATTAGCAGATGAATCAAATTTACCGGAGCAAATATCACTTGCGCACGGAGGTTTAGGTGTGTTGTACGCTGAACAGGAATTTTCCCAAAGAGATGTTCAACAATCTATTTATCATTTAGAACTGGCTATTTCTACGATTGAAAATCATGGGCTTACACTTCAAAACGGTGAATACTATAAGAAACTTGCTGAAATATATGCCGAATTAGGCGACGGGATGAAAGCATTTAACCTGTATAAACAATATGGCGATTTACGTGAAAGGCTTTTTAATGAACAGGTTACATACAAAGCTAAGCAGTTTGGCTTCGAACGGAAATTGACTGCAGAAAAAGCTAGAACACAAGAACATGAGAATATTCTTCATAAGACTTTTCCCACTGAGATTGCACAAAGGTTGCTTGCTAATGAAACCTTTATAGCCGATTATTATGAATCTGTTTCGGTGTTGTTTATGGATGTGGTTAATTTCACTCAACTTGCTTCAAAGGTTACGCCAAAGATGATAGTGAATTTGCTCAACATTATTTTTACAAAAGCTGATGAAGTAATGAACGAGTTTGGGTTGGAGAAAATCAAAACAATAGGTGATGCTTATATGGCAATTTGCGGAGCACCTGTCCCACAACACGATCATGTAGAAAGAACAGCAAATGCTGCTTTGAAACTTCGAGATGAAATGGCAGTGCTTTCACTTGATTTTACTAAAAAATTCAAAAGTCAAGAGTTATTAAACGAGATTAATAAACTTAAAGTAAGAATTGGTGTTCATTGTGGGGAAGCAGTTGGTGGAGTGATAGGAAGAGAAAAACTTGCTTATGATTTGTGGGGAGATGCGGTAAATACGGCAGCACGTATGGAGAGCCACGGTGTAGCAGGGAAAATCCATACGAGCGAAGACTTTGTGAAGTCATTGCAAGATAGTAAATTCACATTTATTGAGCGAGGAGAAACGGACATTAAGGGCAAAGGGAAAATGAAGACTTATTTTTTGGAAAGAGCCGTAGGTAAATACTAAAATACAACTAAACGAATTAAGAGTTTCTGAGATGAACGGTAAACTTTACCCATTTAATATATAGTAAAATGATATATAAAATTACTTTAAGTATTTTAGGAGATTCGTTTTATCCCGATAGTATAATTGAACTTATTGAAGGACAGTTTTTAATAACTAATAAAAATAATCCTTTAGATAAAAAAATTGTTTGTTAGTGATATTATTAAATACTTCGCTTCACTCTTTCGAAGTTATACGTCCCCCCGCAGAATTATAAAATTCCAACATCATACCTTCTCCATAATTAAATTTTCCTCCGTATTTTTGTGGAAAAGCAAGAGAATAGAACTTTTATCGTCAATAGTAACTTATGGATTTATTAACGTATTATTACACAATCAAACTGAGAAAATAAATGGCTACACCGATACGCGATTTCATGGAAAAGCATTATCTGCACTTTAACGCCGCCGCAATGGTGGACGCTGCAAAAGGATATGAACAACACTTACTCGAAGGCGGCAAGATGATGATTACGCTCGCCGGAGCAATGAGTACTGCTGAACTTGGCATTTCCCTTGCAGAAATGATACGGCATGGCAAAGTGGATATAATCAGCTGTACCGGCGCAAACCTTGAAGAAGATTTGATGAACCTGGTTGCACATAACCATTATAAGCGTGTTCCTAATTACCGCGACCTGTCCCCGAAAGAAGAATGGGATTTGTTAGAGCAGGGGTTCAACCGTGTTACCGATACCTGTATCCCGGAGGAAGAAGCATTCCGCCGCTTACAAAAACATATTCATGAACTTTGGAAGGATGCCGACACAAAAGGCGAACGCTATCTTCCCCATGAATTCATGTATAAAATGCTGCTCAGTGGTGTATTGGAACAATATTATCAAATTGACCCCAAAAACAGTTGGATGATTGCAGCAGCCGAACGTAATTTGCCCATCATCTGTCCGGGATGGGAAGACAGTACGATGGGTAATATTTTTGCGTCATATTGTATCAAAGGGGAGATTAAACCTACCACAGTTCGTGGTGGAATCGAGTATATGGTATGGCTTACAGACTGGTATCGCAAAAATTCTTCGGGAAAAGGTGTGGGTTTTTTCCAAATTGGCGGAGGAATTGCGGGAGACTTCCCAATATGCGTAGTTCCGATGATGTATCAGGATTTAGAATGGCATGATGTTCCGTTTTGGAGCTATTTCTGCCAGATTAGCGATTCGACTACATCGTATGGTTCATATTCAGGGGCAGTACCCAACGAGAAAATTACGTGGGGGAAATTAGACATCCATACGCCGAAATTTATAGTGGAAAGTGATGCAACGATTGTTGCTCCTTTGATATTCGGGTGGGTCTTGGGTTGGTAAAAATCATACATCACGCCCCTAAATCCTAATTATTGTATATAAAATTTACAAAATAAGTTGTTCAATTAATATCGAAAGTTCACCATGAAAAATGATGTATCTTTTCTAATATCGAAAGCATCCCATAAAATGCTTCATAGTATGCGGCTCTTTATAGCCGTAATGGCTGTTATGATGACAGCCATATCTCTTCAAGCCCAAGAACCTACATGGCAATGGGTAAAATCAGGCGGCGGAAGCGGTTCGGACGCAGGAACGTCGGTTGCTGTGGACGTAAACAATAATATTTTTGTTACTGCACGTTTTGCTGGGACTTCCCTTTTCGGGTCAAGCCTTATGACAAGTGCCGGACTTTCCGACGTAATGGTTGCGCGGTACAATGCCAACGGAGCTATTCTGTGGGCTGTTCGCGGGGGTGGAGCAGGCAACGACGAACCGAATTCAATTACTGTCGATGCAAATAATGTATATGTAGCAGGTTCTTTCACCGGAACTGCAACCTTCGGCAATGTAACCCTCACTTCAGCCGGAGCAAGAGATATGTTTGTAGTGAAATACAAAAGTTCTGACGGTTCGGTTGTATGGGCAAAACGTGGTGGTATGAACGGCGACGAAGGAGGCAATGGTGTTGCCGTAGATACTGTAGGAAATGTATATGTAGTAGGTTCTTACACTGATTCTACAAAATTCGGTTCACTTACAACATTAACAAGTGCAGGAGGGCAGGATGCTTTCTTTATACAATACAACCCGTCCGGCACAGAACAATGGTCAAAATCTTTTGGTGCCGGGGGAAGTGATTCAGGTAATGATATAGCCCTCGATGCATCGGGAGTCTATTTTACCGGTGCTTTCAGCAATACTGTGATTATCGGTACCGATACTTTAGTGTCAAGTGGCAGTGCAGATGTCTATATTGCTAAATTCAATATTTCAGGAACTGTACAATGGGCACGTCGTGGCGGAGGTACAAATGCAGATATTCCCTCTGCCATTTCGTTGGATGCTTCAAGTAATGTGATTCTAACCGGTAACTATTCGGGTAAAACCTTTTTTGGAACTGACAGCATAACTGCAGCCGGAAATTTGGATGTCTTTGCAGTAAAATATAATTCGGGCGGTACAGAGCAATGGCTGCGTAGTGGTGGAGGATCTGATAATGATTTAGGGCAGGATATTGTTGCTGATGGCGTAGGTAATATCTATGTTACAGGTTTCTTTGGTAGTGTAGCCACTTTTGGCTCACGGAGTGTTACATCGGCAGGCAAGGCTGATATTTTCGTTGTAAAATATAATGCTTCAGGTACTCTGCAATGGATACAAAGAGCCGGTGGAGAGGATAATGACTATCCATATAGCATCAGTGTTGACAATGCCAAAAATGCGTATGTAACGGGTGATTTCTCCTATCAAACAAAATTTTGGAATACAACAATCAATTCACAAGGAAGCTATGATTATTTCATAGCAAAACTTCCTGATATTTCAGCAGTAGATGCAGGAATCACTGCTGTTAATTTTCCGGCTCCTCCTTTTGCCGCCGGAAACGGAACAGTTACCGTTACGTTGAAAAATTTTGGTACTACCCAACTCGACAGTGTAAAAATCGATTGGAAATTTAACGGTGTTGCTCAAAATCAAATCTCCTATAGGACACCCCTCGCGGCAGGACAAAGCACAACGGTAACATTAGGTACTCCAACTTTCCCGTCAAAAACATTTTCGGAAGTGATTGCAACAACTTCGCTCCCGAATGCAGGTGCGGATTTGAACGAATCGAATGATTCACATACAGGAATTGCAGGACCGGGATTGGAACGGGGAGTTTATACAATCGGCGGAACAACTCCTGATTTCCTCAATTTTACTCAAGCTGCACTTTATTTAAACGCTTGCGGGGTTTTGGATTCAGTAACGTTTAATGTGCGCCAAGGAACATATTTAGAACAGATTACATTAAAGGAAATACCGGGTGTTGCTGCTCTTAAAAAAGTAGTTTTCCGTCAGGAACCGAATTCAGGTTTTACGAAACCTCAAGTACAATACGGTGCTATATTCCCTAATAACAATTATGTTTTGCAACTTGACGGTACGGATTGGGTGACATTCAAAAATATTGACTTTGTGTCGATAGGAACAGATTATGCTCAGGTTGTTCGTTTGAAAAACGGAACAATGAATGTTGTGCTGGACAGTAATAATATTCAAACTTCAACAATGGCAACTTCAGACGGTGGTATCATTTCCGAAGAACAGAATCAGGCAAATAATCTGACACTGAGTAATAATATACTCACTTACGGATATTTTGGAGTTTTGATTGATGCTGCATCCGGTACACCGATTACAGGATTGAATGTTAGAAACAACACCTTCTCTAATTTTATTTCCGACGGTCTGGTGGTTGATGGATGCGAATCTGCTTCAGTTACTCGCAATGCATTCTCCCGTGCAGCATTCTCATCATCGTCTCTTAATGCAAGTGCAATTTCAATGATAGGATGTACGAATGCTTCGCAAGTAACTGCCAATCGTATTTCAGGCATGGCATCGGGAGAAGGCATTTATATCGAGAGCAGTAATTCGTCTTCCCCCGTTCAGGCAATGGTCATCGCTAATAATGCAATAAACATAGGTGCAGGGAATACAACTACTGCAGGAATTATTTTAGTATCGAGTTCGACGGTCAATATATATCATAATACAGTAAATATCGGCTCAACAGCATCGACTTCTGCCGCTCTTACAATTACCGATGGTGCAAATACAAATATTGTTAATAATATTTTCTATAATTCGGGTGGAGGTCTTGCTATAGCGGTTTCTTATACGATACCGAATAATCCGATTGGCTCCAGCAATTATAACGAGCTTTATTCGAACGGTGCATCAATCGGTTCATGGACTCAGAATAATGTTCTGACATCGCTGCCAACGCTGAAAGCATGGCGTGATTCTACGGGCTTGGATCTCAATTCAATCTCGAAAGTTATCACATTTCAAAACGATTTGATTCATTTGGTTACGGTTGATTCTGCTTTATATGGAACAACCTCGTTATTGTCGGTTATTACAAATGATATTGATAACCAACCTCGCCATACTCCATATATCGGCGCAGACGAGATTATTCCTTTGATTACCATCAACAGCCAAACAGGACGGCAGATTGTTTGCTTTGGAACAACAGTTCAATATAAAGTGGATGCTTCAATTTCCAATAATGCACGACTTTACTATCAATGGCAATACAATGGTGTTAATATTCCTGATTCAACCGGTCCGACACTGACACTCTATAACACCAGTTTTAATTCTGAGGGATTCTACCGTGTTATGATTACAGGTACTTCCGGCGCAGATACGGTTTATTCCCAGTCTATGCAGCTTGCTATGGCTCCTACGACTAAGATTTTCCAACAACCGAAAACAGTTTATTTGTTGAACGGAGGAGATGCACGGTTCGAAGTTGGTGCGGAGGTAGCACCTATTCTTCCTCAAAATCTTGTATATTATGCATGGTATCGTGATTCTGTAAAACTGCAAAATACAACCCGTATAGCAGGAACAGACACTCCGGTTCTTACGATTTTCAATGTTCAACCAAGCGATACAGGTCGTAATTATTATGTGATTGTAGAAGGGACTTGCGGACGGGATACTTCCCAAAGATTTGCAGTATTATTACCGGGTGCAGCATTTAGCAAAGAACCCCGTGATACATCTGCTTGCATAGGAGGCAGCATAAAACTAACTGCAGCAGTTAAAACCGAAGTGCCGAATGCAGAACTGAGAATTCAATGGAGACGTGGAACTAAATGGATTATAGACAGTGGTAATGTAAGCGGTGCAAATACAATGACTCTTACTATCAATCCTGTTACTGTAGCCGATACGGGTTCAGATTATAATGTACTCGTAACAGTGGTTGCAAGCAATACAATCTTGATAACGAATAATGTTTCCGTAAAGCTCAATAAAGAAACCGAAATTGTATTTTCTCCGAAAAAACAATTGCTATGTGAAGGTAAACCTGCAACATTGGACGTTACAGCTACAGGAACAAACCTTAGTTATCAATGGCAACGCAATGCGGTGAATATCCCCGGTGCTTCTTCGGCATCCTATACCATTCCGAAAGTTGACAGCCAAACAATAGGCAGCTATCGGGTGGTAGTTACAGGTACATGCGGTACCCGTACTTCTGAAGCTGCGGAAATAACAAAGCATAACAGTCCGGGAATACTTGTTCAACCTCCTGCAACAGTAAAGGTAAACACAGGTAAATCTCTTCAAATTATTATTGAGCCTTCCGGTGATTTACCGCTACGATACAAATGGTTTCACGATGGAAAAGAAGTTGCCGGACAAACATTCAAAAACTTCGTGAAGGATAATGTGAGCAAAGCTGATTCAGGTACTTATTATTGTATAATAAGTAATGATTGCGATTCTATCCGCACACGTGATGTTCGAGTATTGATAGACCCGACAGCCGTAAATGAACTCCTTGAAGCAGATGGCTTCCTGCTACATGGTGTTCAACCGAATCCATTATCAGGCGAAGGCAGTATCAGATTCAGCATTCCAAATCTTCAAGCGAATGTACGCCTGACCTTGCAGGACGCTTTAGGACGCGAGATAGCAGTGCTTTCGAGCGGTGTATATACTCAAGGTGATTACACAGTCTCTATCAATCCTCTTACCCTTAATGTACCGACAGGTGTGTATTATTGCCGATTGACTTCGAGCAATGTACATTTGGTTCAGCCGGTTGTTATTATGCGATAGATAAATTCTATACAATAGAATTATATATAAAACCTTGCTTTGGAAACAAAGCAGGGTTTTTTTATTATTGAAAGATAAATAAACATTTTAGTAGGAATTAATAAAAATTTACTAAGTTTGAATAGTTACTATTATCAATCGCCATATACCAATAAAAGGAGGATACGTTAGTTGCTCACATACTCAAAAAAACCACAACGACACCACGCCGTTAAGGATTCGCTGTTAACTTCCCCGCATGGTGGATAAATACACTCTAAACAGTACATTGTAACCACCTTTGGTTGCCTACCTCTCTGCTTATCATATTTTCTAATTTTTTGAGGTTTGAAATGAAAACTATATTGTTGGTTTTTGCAGTCTTTTTACTTGCTGCAAATATTGCTTCTTCTACACCGGTGGCGGATAGTTGTCTCAGATTATTGCAATGGCCTGAAGGGAGCGAGTGGTCCAAACCACCCGGTTGGAATAAGGACTCATTGAAGATTGATGATTGTCCCGGGTCACCGACCTATGGTTGGTTTTATGCTAAAAAATATTTTAAACTTGGATTCCCTCCAAATTTTTATCCTTTTGACCATATTTTGGATTCAAATGAAATCAAAAGCGTAACGGATATTGATTCTTCACATTTGGGGCTTCTAAACAGATTCCTTGGTTTGCAGGATACCCTTGGTTTGATTTATTTTCAAGGTAATGGGGGGAAATCTACTGATTCGATAGAATATCTAGCTCCTACAATTAGAATGTTCTTTACAGATTATAAACCAGTAGATGCAGTACTTTGGTTATGTTATATTCTTAAAATAAATAATTCATCAATCAAATTTATAAAGGAATAATGGTCCTCTGACAACTTTTGTGAAAACCCACTAAAACTACATTTACAAAAACTGTCAGTGTACCAAATATTTCAGTAATAATTAGTAAATATTTCCTAAGTTTGAATAGTGCTATTTCCCGCATACTATATACTTACAAAATACAAAATACAACATACTTCCCATATTATAAAAGGAGGATTTTAGTTGCTCTCATACTCAAAAACCACAACGACACCACGCCGCTAAGGATTCGCTGTTGACTTCCCCGCAAGGTGGATAAATACCCTCTAAACAGTACACTATAACCATCACAGGTTGACTGCCCTCTCCGTTTATCATAATTTTTTTTATTTCTTTGAGGTTTCAAATGAAAACGACGTTATTACTTGTTGCAGCTTTTTTATTTGCTGCAAGTATTGCCTATTCTGCTCCTGTAACGGATAGCTGTCTTAAACTACTACATTGGGATCAAGCACCACCAGGCTGGAATAAGGACTCAGTGATGAGAAATGAGTGCCCCGGGTCACCTTTCTATGGTCAGTTATTTGCTAAAAAGTATTTTAGACTTGCATTCCCGCCAAATTTTTATCCTTTTGATCATATCCTAGATACGAATGAAATTAAAAGTGTAAGTGATATTGATTCATCTCATTTAGATTTACTAAACAGGTTTATAGGTTTGCAAGATACCTTTGGTTTGATTTATTTTCAAGGGAATCAACTGAACTCGGCTGATTCGATAGAATATCTAAATCCCATGATTAGAATGTTCTTTGCTGAATATCAATTAATAAGTTATATAGAAAAGCAATTTACTAATACAATTGATTCGGTAATAGATATTAATTTTTTATCAGGTGCACCTATCCCTGCTGCTGTATTGGAAGATATGCCGTTTGAAAATTCGATAGTATTGTACCCTAATCCTGTAAAGAATGT
>JACPWH010000006.1 GCA_016197185.1 Ignavibacteriota bacterium | reverse complement strand
AATCTTCTAAACCAAAATTCATGACATCCTCCGAATGGAAAGAGAATACGCGTATAGCACAAGGCGACGCAAATGCAACCAACGGTTTCATTCTGAAGAGATTAAATATGAACGAACGTGCTCTTGCATCTTTCGAGAAAGCACGAATTCTGTTGGGCGATGAAACACCTGCGGATATTTATGAAAATATGCTCGAAGTAATGGATGGTATGGGAAAACAGCAGGAAGCTCTTGCTTTAAGTGATGAAGCAATTCGAAATTCCAAAACTTCACCAGGACTTTTGGATCAACATAAAAAACTATTCGAATTTGTATTTCATGGAACTAAAAACTATGATTCTTCAGTTGCGCTTCTCAAAAACAATGCACAAACAGAACGCCGTAAAAAGTTACTATATGAAAAATCAAATTTGCCTCCAATAGACGGGAAAATAACAACAATGGACGGTAAACCTGTAAACCTATCTGATTTGAAGGGTAAGATTGTCATTTTGGATTTTTGGGCAACATGGTGCGGTCCTTGCCGCGCCTCATTTCCTGCAATGCAAAAACTCTATAATCAATATAAGGACAACCCTAAAATAGTTTTTGCAATAGTAGATGTATGGGAAAGAGTGCCTGACCGTAAAAAAGCTGTTACTGATTTCCTTGCAAAGAATACAAGTTATACATTCCCTGTTTATCTGGACGAAACTGATGCTGTTGTCAAATCTTACGGAGTAACGGGTATTCCAAGTAAGTTTTTTATCGGTAAATCCGGTGCAATTCAATTCAAAGAAGTAGGTTTTGCCGGTGAAGATAAGTTCTTAGAGGAAGCTCAAGATAAAATTGCGTTGCTTTTGGAAGAGTAATTGACTGTTGAAAATTAAGCTCAAAAAAAACCCTCCTTTCAGGTTTAGATTAAACCGCGAAAGGAGGATTTTTTTTTACTTTAAAAAGGTTAAGTAATCGAACCCTTCGATGAACTTAGAGTGAAAGACCTTTAATCAATTAACTTGTTAACTTTGCTTGTCAAAACATTCAACTACTTACTTTTTTTTGTTCCAAATAGATACCTATCTATTTTTCAGAAACATGTGAATCATACTTTTTTGTACCTGAGTATAATTCATACTCCAATAATCTGCAATCAATATCCGCATTATAAAATTCAAATTTTCGTTTAGCTCTAAGCCCGACTTTCTTTGCTAAATCCATATTACCTGTAAAGATATACCCGGTATATCCGCTGCATTTTTGTTTGAAGAAATCACCTATTTCTTTATACACTTGTTCAAGTTCTTCTTCTTCACCCAAACGGTCACCATATTCAGGGTTTAGTATTACCACTCCTCCACCTTCAGGAATTGGAGTATCTCTAAAATCAGCGAGGGAACTCTCTACCAAATCACCGACTCCTGCTAACTTTGCGTTTTCCATTACAGAAAAAATTGCTTTTGCATCATGATCGGTTGCAATTATTCGTCCCTTAAATTGAGAAACGGCACTTTTAGCAGAAGTAAGCATTGATTCCCATACAGATTCATCGTAATCACGAACGTGCATAAATCCAAAGTTATCCCTTAGAAGACCCGGTGCAGAGTTCGTAGCAATTAAAGCAGCTTCAATTGCAAGAGTACCGCTACCGCACATAGGGTTCACAAAATTAGACTCTCGATCCCAACGTGTAGCCATAATTACTGCCGCTGCTAATGTTTCACGCATTGGGGCTGCATGTGGGAGTTTTCTATAGCCACGCTTGGAAAGCGACTCTCCTGAAGTATCAATATACACACAGCAGTCATTAGCTTTCCAATATAGAAACACAACTGTTCTATTTGTTTCAGAGCCTGAATCGGGACGTTTATTTGTTTTGGTTCTGATTCTATCAACAATAGCATCCTTACATTTAACATTTGCAAATTGAGTATTGTTGATACTTGGAGTCTCTACAGCAGAAACAACACTTACATATCCATTATCAGGAACTATTGTTTCCCAAGGAATACGGGATGTGTGGTAATACAAATCGGCTGGAGTTGCTGCTCTAAAATCTTTGAGCAAATAAAGCACACGGTGAGCCGTTCTTAAATGCAGATTCAAACGCATTGTATCGGCAAGTGTACCCTCGGTTGTTATCCCGGCAAACGCTTCGCCAATGATCGGGAAACCGAGGGCAAGCATTTCCTGTTTCAAAAAAACTGTCATTCGTTTGGGACATGTAACAAGTATTCGGGATTTTGACATTGATAATATGATAGTTAAAAATTAAGTTGTTCGTTTTAAGTATAAGAAATCGAAGATCACTTACTCTAATATACAGTAAAACTCTGTGGAATAAAATTATTAATTAATTTTCCACAGAGTTTTATGATGCAAATCTTCGAGATTTAGAACTAGATTTCTACTTAGAGATTAAAATTCTTTTTACAAGCATTTGTGATGGTGACTGTAAAACCACAAAATACACCCCGGCTGGTATATCGGCAAGTGAGCTTGATATTTCCTGAGAACCCATTATACTACCATTGTATAGTACCCCAACCTCTTCTCCCAATGTATTTGTAAGTGTAACACGATGCTGACCGACTTCCGATGCTGTTATTGAGATATTTAGGGTTTCAGATGCCGGATTAGGCTGCATGGAAAGTGACAGTTTGGATCCTGAATTATACAAACGAGCACCTCCGTCACGACATACTCCGGTAAGGCGGAACTCTCCGTCTTTAGTTGTTACTTGTGCCTTCCCTCCGGTGAATGTAAATGATTTTACGAGTATTGATGATGTTTCAACTGTGCCTAATGCAGCTTTCATTTCAATAATTGCCAAAGTATCATTTCCATCTTTACGGCTACCGCTTACTGAAACTATTCTTCTATTATTATCAATAGTCGAAGTACCTGTACTCGGTACTAACAAAGAAGGTTCTACAGAAATTTCAGCAGTGAAACTTGAAGCAGTAGCTTGAGTCAAATTCTTAGAGGAAGTTATAACAAGTGGTATTTTTACAGTTTCTCCGGCTACGGCTTCGATTATTAAGGGGGAAACAGATACAGTCAAAACTGCTGAATTTGGCTTCAAATACGGAAAAGGTATAGATGTATTTTTACATCCATTTTGATTAGTAACTTCCACAGTATAATTTCCTTCTGTATTTACTTGCACTTCCTTGGTTATCCTCCCAATATCCGTTCCATTCAATTTCCATTTATATGTATTGGCATTGTCATAAGGATTGACAACTAATGTATCATCACCAATTTGTGAAATTGAAATTGCATTCGGAAGCGGATTAACTATTATAGTCTGTTCTGATGATGTGCCTTTACAACCGCTTGCATTTGTAACAGTAACACTATATTTCCCTGCAGATTTAACAGATATTTTTTGTGAAGTTGCTCCATTTGACCATAGGAAAGAACTGAAAGTACCCGCATCCAACTCTACACTATCCCCTTCGCATAATTCAGTTTTTCCTGATGAAGTAATACTTGGTGTGGGTAATGGGCTCATAGTAACTATTTTCGGCTCGGAAGTGCCTTTACATCCACCAGCATCAGCTACTTCAACAGTATAGCTGCCGGCAGCATTCACAGTAATTGTTTTTGTAGTTTCACCATTTGACCATTTATACGTAGCAAATGGTCCTGCATCCAAAACAACGCTTTCACCTTCACAAAGTGATGTTTTACCTATTGCTGTAATTGTAGGAACTAATGAAGTACTGACCACAACGGGTAATACGTTTTCAGTTGAACAGAATGATGAGCTTTCAACTACTTTTACAGTTCCATTGCCGGCACTTGTCCAATTTACAATAATTGACGGGCTGTCTTGACCCGAAACTATTGTTCCTTCAGGTGAGACTTCCCACTTACATGAATTTACTGCTATCGGAGTAACAGAATATTGAACTGGATTACCGTTTACACAAGTTGCATTTTTCCCGACAATAAGAGGTGTCGGTTTAATATTTACCGTAATACTTACTTTATTAGAACTACCTTTACACCCTCCAGCGTCTTGTACATCAACTGAATAGTCCCCTGCGGTTTTAACTGTTATTGTTTGCGACGTTTCACCGCTTGACCATTTATAACTTGAATAACCTGGTCCCGGATCTAAAATAATACTGTCACCTGTGCATAGATTTGGACTTCCTGTCATTCCAAGATTCAAAGAGAGTTGGTTGCTAATATTAACAGCATAAGACGTATCCTTAAAACAGTTTGAGGTTAAATCCTTTTGTTTTAATGATAAAATCCCCGTACCTAATCCTGACCAAGTAACCGTAACTTTATTCGTTCCCTGACCTGCTGTAATACTACCGTTTGAATTTATAGTCCAAGTATATTCCTGTTTTGGTTTGGATTCAACAGTATATACAAGGCCGGTTGAATTGACACAAGCTGCATTCTGTCCTTGAATAAGAGGATTCGGAGTCGAAAGAATTGTAACAACCACAGGTGTACGTTTTGTGCTGATACAATTGGTTGTAGTATCTAATGATTCAAGATAATATGTTGTAGTAGAAGTTAATTTCGGTGTTGTGAAGTTACGTCCAATTTGAATGAGTTTGCCGTTCGTAAGAGAGTCATACCAACGAAAATCAACATCTGATGGAAATATTGCAGACAGAGTAATCGAATTATTAGAACAAAGCGAAATGTTATCTGCTGTAGGTGCAGGGGGGGGAGGAACAACAGTTATTTGGATTTTTTTACGTAAACTGGTACATTTTGTGGATGTATCCAGAGATTCTACGAAATAATTAACTGATTTTGTTAGAGCAGGAGTTGTGAATATAGCTCCTGCTGCTATTGCAGTGGATGCATCTTCAGCATCATACCATGCGATGGTAGTACCCGGACCTGCAGTAGCCGACAGCTTCAATGATGTACCAATACAAGTTCTCTTTTCTTCGATTGTGTTTATAATTGGTAAGGGTTTAGTTTTTACGATATATGTAACAGTTTTAGTACAATTATCATCAGTAACATTTAATATATAAATACTTTGTTCAAGAGGTGCAACTGTGATTGAATTTTGATTCCCGAGAGATGTACCGGTTGCAAAGTCTGTCCAATTATATCTGAGAGTTCCCGATCCTGTAGCATTATTTGTAATTGTCAGTGGCTTACCGGGACAAACAAGAGTATCTCGAGGGGATTGCAGACTTACAGAACAAGTGCTGAATGCTGATATAAATCCATCGACCTGACCGCCAAAATCTTTATATTTTGCATTTGAAGACAAAGGGAAATCCGTAGATTGTGTTGAACCTGCTATATATACATTTCCATTGTTGCTTAGAGCCATACTGAATATTTGATCGGATGAACCACCACCGACAAAAGTAGAATAGAGACAAATGCTGCCATTACCACTCAATTGTGTCAAAAATCCGTCATTACCACCATGATATTGATAATCCCCTACTTTCCCGGTTGGAAAATCACCTGACTTTGTAGAACCGGCAATGACAACTGAAGAATTATTATCATAGAATTTGATACAATTTGGGATATCTTCGTCCTCTCCGCCCAAATATGTTGAATAATATGAACCTCCATTCGTACCAATACACATCGCAAACCCTTCAAGCGTTCCCGTAGTACCAAATGTTTGGTCAAATCCGTTAGGATTTGGCTTAAAATCCGCATTAGATTCTGTTACACCACAAACAGCAGCAATTCCTTGTAAATTAACATCTACACCAAGACACTTATCTGTACCTTTTCCACCTAAAAGTGTTCCATATTCGAGTGTTGATCCTGCAGCACCTAATTTTATTAAATATCCATCAAAAGTCATAGTTGCTTCATCAGCATTGTTAAATGTTCGTATTGCAGAGCCTGAAGTCGGGAAATGTATTTTAGGAAACATTTTTGGACCGAACGGATTAACATTGTAATTAGCAGGTTGGGTATTTCCAACAACAATCGGGGAATTATTTCTATCCAATGCAACAGCATTACAGTATGTCAATATTGTATCTGCACCAAAAAAAGTTGAAAATACTAATCCCGAACCGCTTTCATTTATCCTTGTAACAAATCCTGATTGATATTTATATCTTGTTCTGTATGCACCGGCAGTAACCGGAAAATCTATTGATTTTGTATCTCCAACTACCACAACATCGTTAACAAATGGAACTACAACTATATCATTTACCTGATCTTCCTCTGTTCCTGGCACCTGAATGTGTATTATCAAATTCTCCATTTTTATGAGGAAGATTATTTGAAAATGTTCTTCCTCCGAATATAACACTTCCAACAATATCAACGGCACAAGCTGTAGCAAAATCAAAACTTGAACCGCCATAGTATGTGCAAAAAATTAAATCACTCAAATCTGAAGTAAATTTTGCAACAAATACATCATTCTGACCTTGGCTGTCCATATCATAACTACCTACATGAGTAGGTAAATTAGTAGATTTGGTAGTACCGACAATTATTGGGTTATTGTCTAAATCCAATACTATTTTATTTGCTTCATCCATATCTCCACCACCTATAAAAGTGGAATATAGAAGCGGATCTATCACAAGCGGTTTAGTGCGATCGTAATTTTCTAATTTGAATCCTATATTTCCCTCAGTTTTGGATACAAAGGAGCATTCAACCTGCTTTTTCTCATTCCCTACTATCTGATACGCATAGAGCTTTTGCTGAACGACATCTCCGATTGAGGTTTGTAATACAAGCTCACCATTAGGGTTTATACTTACTCCCTTTGCACCATTGTAACGAAGAATTATATCCTGAGAATTTGAATTTGGAGCAACTATAAAATCATAGCGCATATAACTACCGTCAAAATACAAACGCTGATCAATTCCATTATATATGTCATGCCGGATAACTTCATTGTAAATAGGAACATAGCCTGCCCATTTAGATTTTTCATCACCAAGAATATAATTATAGTAACTCATTTGCTGACCATTTGGGCTGTCGGTGGATATTTTTCCACCAACACATTCCATATCAACTACATG
>JACPWH010000085.1 GCA_016197185.1 Ignavibacteriota bacterium | reverse complement strand
ATGGCAATTGCCGCATTTTTTGTCCCTCTCCTGGATGTACAAAAAAGATTATGAACGTGGTGGTTTTGCAATGACGGCGGTAAATGATGAAACGGGGAAGAGGGTAAGTACTGAAACACTGATTTATTGTTTGATTCTCCTACCGATTTCATTGGCTTTGTGGCAAACAGGAGTTGTAGGTAATATCTATGCGATTGGTGCAGTAGTTTTGAGTTTGGTTTTTATTGGCTTTGCATTGAAATTTAGAATGAATAGAACACATGATAACGCGCGTGCAACGCTATTATCATCGTATTTCTTCTTGACGGGATTGGTAATACTTATGTTTTTGAACAAAATATAAGAATTCTTTATAATGATATTTTCATAGATTTATACAGGGTATAATATATGTCAGCAGGTCTTTCTTTAGCACATGAGCCGGTAGTAGGAGTTCCACACGGTAAACTTGCGATGTGGATATTTCTTGCATCGGAAATCATGTTTTTTAGCGGTTTCTTTGGAGCATTTATTGTTCTAAGAAATTCTAATCTTGAAATGTTCTCTCACTCGGCTGCAGAATTAAACAAATGGCTTGCACTTTTGAATACTGCTGTTCTGATTGGAAGTTCTCTGACAATGGCTCTTTCCATCTTGAATCTACAGCGGGGTAATAAAAAGAATTTCCAACTCTTTCTTGGACTTACAATTGTTTGTGGTTTTATATTCCTGATTGTGAAAACGATTGAATATGCCTCAAAATTCAATCACGTAGATGAAGTGTTTCCGCACGGAATATATCCTTCCTCGAATGTGTTTTTTGCATTCTACTTTACAATGACCGGATTCCATGCCTTGCACGTTATCTGCGGACTTATTCCGATGATATTCATGCTTTCAAAGTCATTTACAAAAGAAGGTTATAATAAACCGGTAAAAGTAGAAACCCTTGGTTTGTACTGGCACTTTGTGGATTTGGTGTGGATATTTTTATTCCCGATTTTGTATCTTATTTTTCCTGCACATCATTAAATTTCAAAGAAAGTTTTGTTATGTCACATCACGAGCATCCCTCTGACGCAGAGATGATTAAGCAATACTTAAAGGTATTTACTTGGCTCTTTATTTTTACAGCATTAACAGTTTTTGCTGCAATGGACTGGGTACCTAAAAGTTGGGGAGAAATAGGAAGTACGGTTCACATTACTGTTGGTTTGATAATTGCATTTATTAAAGCAATTATGGTTATCTATATCTTTATGCACATAAAGTTCGATAGTAAATTTCTCCGTGCATTTATATTTGTTCCGTTGTTTCTGTTTTGTGTACTGACGTTTGCACTCAATGTTCTTGGACCATAAGATTAAATATTGCTCTAATGAAGAACACAAAGAAGTTATTAAAGAATATTGTAGGCTTGCTAATTTGTTTGTTACTTGTAAACGGATGTTCAAAGAAAGAAAGCAATTCTGAACTTCAACAAACTAAACCTACGATTGATTTACCGAAGATTAAAGAAGTACCGAGTTTCTCGGGAACTAATTTCGACGGATCGAAATTCAGTTCGCAAAGTTTGAAAGGGAAGGTTTGGCTCGCAAGTTTTATGTTTACAAGTTGCGGCGATATTTGTCCAAAGTTAAATTCTCAATTAAGTGCTTTATATGGAGAGTTTAAGGATAATGCAAATTTGAACTTCGTATCAATTTCGGTTGATCCTGATAATGATACCCAAGAAGTTTTAAAAAAATATGCAGAGCGGTATGGTGCAAAACCCAATAAGTGGGCTTTTTTAAGAATGTCGATTGATACTGTTAAAAGTCTATCGTTGGAAGGATTTAGAATTGCCTCATTAGATGCGCCTCTTGATCATAGTAAGCGAATTGTTTTGGTAGATTCAGAAGGACAAATAAGAGGATATTACGACGGGTTGGATTCGCAAGATGTTGATAAATTGCGAGAAGTGTTAAAAAAGATGCTCATATCAATTCACTAACTTGATGTTGGTTATGAAAAAGAAAATAGTTTTTTTGCTTGCACTTGTGCTTGGAATAATCAGTTCGGTTAATAATATTCTTATAGCTTGCCCGAACTGCAAAGATGCTTTTGAAAAGGGTTCAGTTGAAGCCTCAATTGGTGAAGGTTTCTCATTAAGTGTTATTTTCATGTTGACAATGTTTTTTAGTGTTTTTATCGGTTTTTCAGCGAAAATTTACTTTACGATGAAGAAGAGAAATGCTTCTTCACACTATTTTGATGTATAATTGTTGACTCTTACTTTCCATATCTAAGGTTCATCTATGTTTTCTCAAGAAATAGACAAAAAAATCAAGCAAATATCCCTTATCGTCCTTACGGTAGGCGGGATAGCTTTCTTGATTGGCTATTTTGGTCTTCATAATCGTGTTACAGATGTAGGGTATCGCCCAACACAGCCTGTACCATTTTCACACAAACTCCATGCGGGAGATATGGGTGTGAAATGTATGTATTGCCATACATCTGTTGAGAAGTCGGCACATTCTCCGGTTCCGTCAACAAGTACTTGTATGAATTGTCATATAGCTATTAAAACTGATAGTCCAAAGCTTAAAATGGTACGTGATAGTTACGAAAACAATACTCCTATTGAATGGAAGCGCATTCATGCCTTACCTGATTATGTACACTTTGACCATAGCCGTCACATTCGCTCACAAATTGATTGTGCGTCCTGTCATGGTAAAGTTGAAACAATGGGAGTCGTATCTCAATTCAAACCTATGAACATGGGATTCTGCTTAGATTGCCATCGTAATCCTGAAGCAAATATTATTCCTGCGCGTCCGATTTCCGGAATTTTCACAGGAATAAAGGCAAGTGCTTATGATTCAAATGCAAAAGCTGTCCTTGCTAAAGTAGAGCCAATGACACATCCCCAATTCGGCGGATTTATGAGTGAGGTTCCAAAACAAGAAGTTGAAGGAATTCCTACTCCAAAGCATCCCGGTTATGGTCCGGAAAATTGTTCAACGTGCCATCATTAATTTCATAATACTGACAAAAAACGTCTAACTTTCAAGAGATATAAGAATGTCAAATTCTACATTTTCAGGTAAAAAACGCTTTTGGAAAAATTCTGAGGAATTTCTACTTCCTACGAACGAACTGCAAAACGGGAATCAAGAATTTTCTACCGATTATGACAAACCGCCTGTATTTGATTCTGCAGTCAGTCGCCGGACATTTATGGCATTGCTTTCAGCTACAATGGCTGTGGGTGCTGCAGCTTGCCGTCGTCCAGACCATAAGCTTGTTCCGGCTGTGAAAGCTGTTGAATATAGAACTCCGGGTATCCCTAATTATTATACTACTGTTTATCAAAACAGAAATGCAGCTTACGGATTACTTGTAAAATCTGCAGAAGGTCGTCCTATTAAACTTGACGGAAATGATCGCCATCCTATTTCAATGGGCGTTTCATCTTCGAGAATTCAAGCGACTTTACTTTCTCTTTACGATCCAGACAGAGTATTGCGCCGCCCACTTTTACATGGGGGTGACTCTTCTGTGGTTAATGCCTTGAATACAATGTCGGATGCAGCCAAAGCAGAAATTGCAAACGGTAAATCAGTTAGAATTTTTATAGATGATCATTGTTCCCCTGCGTATTCAGCATTAATATCCGAAATTGAGCAAAAAAATCCTGCAGTGAAATTTGTAACTGTCTCGGCTACACATGCTGATGGTGCTGCAGCAGCAAACTATGCAATATTAGGAATTGACGGTGAGATTGTACCTGACCTTTCGAAAGCAGATTTAATTGTTTCGATTGATGCAGATATATTAGGTACAGATAAAAACTCTGTGTATCATATTCGTAATTTTTCTTCAAACCGGAAACCTACTAAGAAAAATCCAGCTATGAACAGACTTGTTGCTGTTGAAGCAATGATGTCGCTTACCGGAGCAAATTCAGACCATAGAATAGTTGCTCAACCTTCAGAATATGAACAAATTCTAGCTGCAATTTTAAGAGGTGTATTAGCTTCTAAAGGAAGCAGTGCTGTGGGGGCGAGTGTTGCATCTTCAGTTGCTTCAGCTAATCATCCTTCTGCTTCTAAAATTGCTGATATGCTTATTAGTGCCGGAGAAAAAGGAATTGTAATTACTGGGGCACATTTATCCCCAACTGCGAATGCACTTGCTTTATCTATTAACTTAGCATTAGGTTCTGTTGGAGCGGGTAAGGCTCTTGATACTGCTAATATACTTCCAAATAGCGGAAGGAAATCTCCTGCAATTGAAACACTCAAAGCTGAATTAAAATCTAAATCGGTAGGTGTTGCAGTATTCGCTGATGTAAATCCTGAATATTTTGGCGACCGTGAGATGAAGGCTTTGATTGCAGGCATTCCTAAACGCATTTCACTTTCTAAATACGAAGATGAAACAAGTTCGATATGTTCTATAGTTATACCTACAACTCATTACCTTGAATCTTGGGGTGATGCAGTAAGTTTTGATGGGACATATTCTATTCAGCAGCCGATGATTGCTCCATTGAACGAATCATCAATTTCAATTCAAGATGCATTAATTCAGTTTGGCAAGGCATTAAATCCAGAATTGTTTGCAACAACTCCTACATATTTCGATTATCTTCGTGCTCGTCTCCAAACTGTGCTTCCAAATCAAAAAGAGTGGGAAAATGCACTTCAAGACGGAATAGTTAAGAAAATGTCAGCCCCCCCACAAACAGGAAGTTTGAATGTTAATCAAGACGCAGCAGCCGAATGGACTTCGAAAGTAAGTAAATCTAAACCATCCACTATGGTCTGCCACGTAGCATTATCGCTAACTATTAACGATGGTGACATGGCAAATAATGGATGGATGCAAGAACTTCCTGACCCGATTACT
>JACPWH010000005.1 GCA_016197185.1 Ignavibacteriota bacterium | reverse complement strand
GTCTTTCTGCACTCATTTTAATAGTGATTCCACGCAAACATATATTACATATGAATTCCTTGATGCAGACAGCAATGTGCTTTGTACTAAAAGCGGCGTTGTTCAATGCAATTGTATGTGTAGTACAGCCGGAGCAAATATTGCAGAGGGTGTACCTGTGATTGTTGTTGAGAACAGTTTTACAAAGGTTGACTATGATAGTACAAAATGTTGTTGGGAGTTTTCGCTTAAAAATAATTACAGTTGTACATTCAAGGATGATTTTTATTTGGAGGTGATCGATTATGGAACCGGTGCAACCTATACTGCCTTGACAGGCTGGAAAGATACGCTCATTTCAGGTAGCCATCATTTTTCTTCAACATCAGGAGGTTTGAAATTTAACACTACTTCCAAGGTATTTCGAGTCTGTGTATCCCCTCAATTTGGTACTACACCACCACCAATATCTGTGTCCTTCAAAGAACAAAATCATGATCTGCCTTGTCGCAATTTCCAAAGTATTCCACTCCAATGCGTAGGTGAAGAAAACTGCTGCGATAAACTGAATATAGAACTAAAGGCATATTCACATTCTTTTCATGATTGTGCATTCGACCTTTTTATGAGTAATAAAGGGACTATGAACAAATGTAAAGTATTCGGCGTTCGAATAATATCAGGTGAGGGTGATACTCTCTATACATTATCACCCCAAAGCACTGCACTAGATTTGGATGTTAAGAAGCAAATCTGGTATCTTAACAAAGGCGAATGCATTCCATCTCCTTATACTGGACTGCCCCAATATAGAAAAGAGGGGTATACGATTGAAATACTTGATTCGACTGGTGCGGTAAAATGTTCTGTGAGTGATACAATTCGTTGTTGCTCAACCGAAGCAATCCCCAAAGCAGCGATTCAAGACCCTACCCCCATCCCCTTATCAGTAGGTGGAATGATTACCGAGGCGAAAATTGAAGGTAATTCACTCCATTATTCCATAAAAAACATGGGTGATGACCTGTCCGCAACAATTCAACTTACAGACCTAAAAGGAAACAATATCAAAAAACGTACATTAAACTTAACTAAAGGAAACAGTGCAGGAGAATTTGATATTTCGCATCTTCCGAACGGAACGTATTTTATCAGTGTGCAGACTGATTTATGGCAGACTTCGCGGCAGATAGTGATACAGAAATAACCACATTTTTCAGTAGCGACGGGTTTGTAAATCCGTCGCTACTGAAAATATAAAGAACGAGATGCCCTACTATTCCTCATCCCCCCGTAATTTCTCCAAAACGGAAAAATCCTCAAGTGTTGTCGTATCGCCCGATATAACTCCTCCAGCTACAATTTCGCGCAACAAGCGGCGCATAATTTTCCCGCTTCGAGTTTTAGGTAAACCCTCCGTAAATCGAATTTCATCGGGTTTGGCAATATGTCCGATTTCTACGCCTACATGATTACGCAATTCTTCTTTCAGCTTGTTCAAATCTCCTGCTGTTATATTTGCTTTCAGCGTTACGAATGCAACAAGCGCATTCCCTTTCAATTCATCCGGTTTTGCAACGACAGCAGCCTCGGCTACATATGGATGGGAAACAAGCGCGCTTTCTACCTCAGCAGTCCCCAATCGGTGTCCGCTAACGTTTACCACATCATCCACACGTCCCATTATCCAAAAATACCCGTCAGTATCTTTCCTTGCTCCGTCGCCGGTGAAATACCAACCTTGATGTTCTTTTGTCGGCGGGAAATTACTCCAATATGTTTCTTTGTATCGTTCTTTATCTCCAAAAATTGTACGTGCCATCCCGGGCCACGGATGCTTAACAACTAAGAGACCGCCTTCGTTCGGCTCGCAACTTGTGCCATCCTTGCGCACCACATCGGCTAAAATTCCCGGCAGGGCAAATGTTGCACTGCCCGGCTTTGTATCGGTCGCCCCGGGAACAGGTGCAATCATAATGCCCCCTGTTTCCGTTTGCCACCATGTGTCCACAATCGGACATTTATTTTTGCCGATCATCGTGCGATACCACATCCATGCTTCAGGATTTATCGGCTCACCCACTGTTCCGATAAGCCGTAATGACGACAAATCATGTTTGAGCGGATAACCGTCACCCCAACGGATAAATGCACGAATGGCAGTTGGAGCGGTATAAAATATAGTTACCTTATGACGTTCGATAATATCCCAGAATCTGTCAGGCTCTGGAAAATTCGGCGCGCCTTCGTACATAAGAACACTCGCTCCGTTTGCAAGCGGACCATATACTATATAGCTGTGTCCCGTAACCCACCCTATATCGGCTGTACAGAAATACAAATCATCATCCTTAATATCAAAGACAGTTTTTGTAGTATAGGCAACATGAGCCAAGTATCCTCCGGTAGTGTGGAGAATCCCCTTAGGTTTCCCCGTAGAACCGCTTGTATAGAGGATAAAATGCGGATGCTCACTACCGAGAGGTTCTGCTGCTATATTAGAAGTTGCACCACGCATCAGATCATGCCACCAGTGGTCCCGTCCTGCTTTCATTGTTACTTCTCCGCCTGTTCTCCGCAATACAAGAGAATGTTTAATGCTTGGACAATGTTCCAAGGCAGCATCTGCCGCCTGCTTGAGATTGACTGCTGTTCCCCTCCTGAAAGCACCGTCTTGGGTTATAAGCATCACAGCTTTCGAATCGTTGATACGCTCTCGAAGTGCTTCTGCCGAGAATCCTCCGAACACTACATTGTGTGTAGCACCGATACGTGCACAAGCGAGCATTGCAATCACCGCTTCGGGTACCATGCCCATATAAATTGCCACCACATCACTTTTCTTTACACCCAGAGAACGGAGTACTCCAGCGCATTTACATACTTCATGATGGAGTTGTGAATAGGTAAACGTCCGTATTTCACCGTCGGGTTCGCCTTCCCAAATCAGTGCAGCTTTGTTTCGCCTCCAAGTGTTCAGATGGCGGTCAAGGCAATTGTATGAAATATTGATTTTGCCGCCTCCGAACCATTCTGCAACAGGATGTTTCCATTTGAATGCAATATTCCACCGGCGGAACCATTCAAGAGACTCCGCTTGCTTTTCCCAAAATTCAACGGGGTTTTTTGCAGCTTTTTTGCGGATGCTTTCTAATTTTTTGGCGGAAGGTATATGTGCTTTTTTGCTGAATTCGTCTGATGGAGAAAATGTTCGATTTTCGGTTTGTACTGATGAAATTGAACCTTGCCGGTTGGAAGATGAAGATGCCATGATGCCCCTCTTTATAGGAAAAATGAATGAGAAAATGACCAAGTCTTTGTACACATTGTGCAAACTTTGTGTGTTGCAGTTTCCTTTTTATAACACAAAGTGCACAAAGGTTTACACGAAGCACACAAAGTTAACCTAAAACTATGATATTCTATTCTGTATAAATCCATAAAGAACAAAATAGCCTCCGGTTCCGAAATACATCGGCAAATATACTCCATTTTGAGAATTCAGAAGTTACAATCAAAACAAAATAGTATATTGCAAAAAAATATTTCAAAAGAGCATTTCAATTCAATTTTCTAAAGTTTTAAAGTAAGGGGGTTTTACAATGACACTTGATTCTTCATTTCGATTCCGGCAGATAATTCCTGCATTTATGATATTGGTTGTGTGTGTACTTGGATCAACTTCATCTGCTTCCGCAGCAGATGGCGACACAATTAAAGTTCGCCCTATTGAGTTTCAGGGCAATCAAAATGTATATTTCAAATGCCCGCCTCAAAACGTTAAATATCAAAAAATTCTCTTGAATTACAAACTTCGCTGCCCCACCGGAAAGCCATGCGGAGAATGGGATTACCTATTTTATGTATTTATCAAGAAACCGGACAATTCCAAGCCCGACAGTCTGAAAGTGCGGGACCAACAGCGGTATGAAATCATGCGCTATATTTCTCCTTACGGTAACGGCTTGTCCCTTGGCACAGGATTTACATGGACGATGGATATTACCGACTTTGCCCCACTCCTCCATGATTCCGTCTATATAGAAGCGGGTATGTTTCAAGAGGAATTGGAATTGACAATTGACTTTATTACCGGCACACCCCCACGCGACGTTTTATCAATCCAACCACTTTGGGATGGCAATCCTCAATATGGACAACCAACATCAATAGAGAATTTTTTAGTCCCTAAAAAAGGGTATATCCCTTCAGCAGCAAAAGGAGCGAAGCTAAGGGTAACGCAAACCGGACACGGCTTCGGACAGGGTCCGGATAATTGCGCTGAATTTTGCAACAAGAAGCAATATATAAAAATTAAGGGTGAACGCATTTTCGAGCGAGATGTTTGGCGTGAAACCTGCGGACTAAACCCTGTCTATCCACAAGGTGGGACATGGGTGTACAGCCGTACCAATTGGTGTCCCGGGGCGGAGGTTACTCCTTTCGATTACGAACTAACCCCACAAATTACAGCAGGTGATTCGCTTGACCTTGATATGGATATGGAAGCATTTACGTTTCCGGCAGGAGGAGCAGGCACCCCGCCGAATTATGTAATTACATCATATCTATTTACATATTCGGCACCAAATTTAACATTGGATGCATCTCTCGAAAAAATCTTAGCTCCATCTCAGGACGGTTTCTATAAACGTCAAAACCCAATTTGCGGAAGCCCTATTATTAGAATCCGTAATAACGGTGCAACCCCGCTTACCTCACTTGATATAACATACGGTGTACAAGGAGGAGGAATTGCAACTTATACATGGACAGGGAATCTGCAGTTCACGGAAGAACGTGAAATTTCGTTACCTCCGTTTGATTGGGGTGCATGGACAGGTCCGAATGTTTTCGAAGTGGAATTATCCAATCCAAACGGAAAAAAGGATGAATATGCAGCCAATAATCACGGTACATCCACTTTCGATATTCCGCCTACATATTACAGTAATCTGGAAATCAACCTTAAAACAAATAAGTTTGCGGCTGATCAATACGAATGGACTCTAACGAACTCTGACGGGACAATTGTTCGTCAGCGTGATAATCTGGGAGATAATACCCAGTATGTCGATACAGTCAATCTTGCTAACGGTTGTTATGAATTCAGACTTATCAATAAATTGCATTACGGTTTGTCGTGGTGGGCTACACAAGCTGATTTAGGTAATGGTTCTCTTTCGTTCAGCAGCAACGGCAGACTTGTTCGTAGCTTCCCCGGGGATTTCGGTTCGGAAGTATATCAACAATTCAGAGTAGCTCCAAAACCAACTGCAGCAGCAAACCGTGATACACTCAATTTCGGTTCGGTTCCTGTTGGCGAAACAAAGCAGATGGACGTAGAGATTACCCCTGCCAATGAAGCAGGAATACTGATATCGGGAACATCGGTTGCTCTTTCGAATAAAGGATTTAAGGTAGTAAAATACTCACCGGATTTGAATGAAACGGAGAAAAGATTCATTGCCTTTGGTGAGAAAATGACCATAACCGTAGAATTTGCCCCGACAACCAAAGGTCTAAAAACTGCACGCTTGGGAGTACAGACCAATGATGAGCTTAACGGCTCACTTGGAGTGCGCCTTGTGGGTACTACAGAACCTGTAGAAGTAAATGAAAGTAATAATCTTTCTGAGCAATTACTTTCTATCGAGGCTATGCCAAATACAATTACCGGAGAGAGCAAAGTTACCTATCGGGCAACTTCTCATCCTCCATATAATTCTTATGACAGTTCTTGCAGCAATTTGTCAATACCATCACCTTCCACTTCAAGAGCATACTTTTCTGAGGCGATTTTCTGTGCCATTGCCGCCATATTCTCTGCATCGCTTCTATTATTCAACACCCATATCAACTGATTGCTAAATTCTTCGTAATTTTCAAATTCATATAATAAACCGAGTTTACCATACTCTAATATTTCACTTGTACCGCCTGATTTGGTTGCTATTATCGGCAATTTCGACAGCATAGCTTCGATAGTAACCATTCCAAATGTCTCACTGTGCGACCCCAGCACAAATACATCAACTGCATTGTAAAAAAGTGATATATCCTCTTGAAAGTCCACAAAGTGAACTACATCTTCCAATTTATTTTGCTTCACAAGGTTTCGGATGTTTGCATAATACTCACTGTCTTCCTTACTGTTCACGGTAGCAGAGCCAAAAATAAGGATTTCAATATCGATTCCTATCTCCTTTAACTTAATAAATGACTCAACCAGAAAGAGTTGTCCTTTTTTCCTGTCAATTCTGCCGATAATCCCTACAAGAGGTGCTTTTGGTGTAATATTGAGCAACTGCAATGCTTCCACTTTTGAGTATTTCCTATTTATTAATGTAGTAATATCCGTACACAAAGGGATTACTTTTACTCTTTCTATGGGGAATTTAGTCTTTTCAGCAATTTCATTTTTTAAATAGTGCAACGGGCTAATCCAATAATTTATCGAGTTAAACCTGAAAGTATGCAGAAAATCCTTTTTATTTACTCCTATCTGCATTTGCTGATGATATAGAATATTCAGAGTTTTGAAAAATATCTTTTTAGCCCATGCCGCCACATCCAAGTCTTTATTATCGCAAACTATTAACGTTCCTATCCCTTCTTTATGTAAATGCTTCCCGATTATTTTAGCCGATGGAAAATCAAAATACTTCTTTTTATCCTTGAGAATGAGCGTGCCATAAAAAAGGTTTTTCCCTTTAGTATATATTGTTGATTTTTCTTGTGTTATGAGAGATATTTCATACCCCTTACCTGATAATAAAATTGCTAATTTTAATACATTCATTTCCAAGCCGCCCCATCCTGTAGAGGTAATTAAAAAAGCTATTTTCATGTAAATTATTTCAAATACTATATATAAAAATCAATTCTGTGGTTGAAACCGTAGGATATCTAATTGATATTTACAAATTCTTAATTATTACTATTATTACAATCACCCGCCAACAATAAACTTACCAAAAACTATCCCCTGGCTTCCTCTAATTTGCAAAAAATATACCCCAATTCCTAATGTCCCCATAGTATATTGTGTATGATTCTCCCCCGAATTAAAGAAAACAGACCGATCAAGTTCTATCTTTTGTCCCAGTGAATTCAAGATAGAAATCAGATATTCACCCGAATGCAAAACATTCATATCGATATTCAATTCACGACTTGAAGGATTATATCGAACAATAAGATGTTCATTATTACTTGTTCTCTCCTGAATATCAAGTACTTTCGGTAATAATGCTTGCTTGAATACCCCAAGTGTTGTAGCAGCATAGATTGTATCATTCAACACTTCAAAATCTTTCACTAAAAATGGAAGAGATGTAGCACCATAGCTCAATCCATTGTTATTGGCAGTAAAAGTGATCCCATCATTGGAACTATAAACCCCTCCATACGATGTTCCATAGAACACCTGTTTTCCTGCAATTATAATTGCATGAATATCACCGTATTGATTAGTATTCGAACTCTGCACCCACAATTGCCCATTATTGGTAGAACGGAAGATACCAACATCATCAGTTCCGGCAAAAACAACCGAATCATTAGCTGCCATCGCAGTCACTTGCTCAAAATGTGCACCATTGCGGATAAACCCGTTATTGATCGTTTGCCAAGAACTTCCGTTCAGGGGTGTTACAAATGCTACACCGGTGTCCGGCATTGTGGTGTTTACTCCGGCTGTTCCGGCAAACAGATAACTGCTGTTGCTCGCAAGCGAATACACTTTCCGATCGTCCATACCAAGATGATTGTAGAGAACCGACCATGTTTTTGCTGTATCCGTCGATACAAGAACACCGCCGCCATAGGATGCAGCATAAAGAGTATTCCCGATCGAAATCAAGTCCTGCAAGATTCTTCTGCTACCGTCAATTCCGTTGTTCATTACTGTCCATTCTGCTCCATTCAATGATGTTCTGATTATTCCTCCACCCCGTTGTGCGGTAAAGAGGAAAGTATCCAGGGTTGTCATTGCCCATGTTTGGGAGTTTTTAAATATGGAAAGATATGGCATGGGTTTCCAGCTATTCCCTGCATCGGTGGACTTATAAACACCTGCTTTTTCAGTTCCTGCAAAGAGGATACTGCTTATTTTGGTGAGAGACATTACAGCGGTATCTGCTGGTAATCCTTCGGAACAGCGTGTCCATATTTTTTGTGCTTTTGATATCTGGAATGAGCAAATGAGTAGTAGATTTATTATGAGAAGGAGTTGATGTTTTTTCATAAGAGTTTACAAATAATTAACTTACAATTCAATTTAGCAAATAGCTATAGATTGGACATAATTATTTATCAAAATCCCTTATGGATTAGGAAAGTTACAAATGGTATATAGTTAGATACCATTTTTAAGGTGTATTCTCCCCATTAAGTGTAACAATCATAATGTATCAACCTATTTCCAGTTGATGGTTTATAATGCTACCCTATTCAAAAAAAGTCATAATACTCGACTCAATTGGAGTTGAAGTTCCCCACAAAAATCCCGCAATCCAAACGGCGTTCATTCGTTTGTGAGTAAAATTTCGTATATTTTCGGTGCAGCATTACTTATATTATCTGTTCATTACGTAGAATAGAAGTTTGAAAACTCTACTCTACTGAATGGAATCAGCCAGTATATCAGGCAAACGAACCCATCGATTTTTTATTCCCTTTTGAGAGTGTTATGTCACGTTTTTGTTGCGTAGCTCTGGTTTTCATAGCATCCGTCATTTCTACACAAGCTCAACTTCTGTCACCATTGGTTGAGTATGGCAGCTATGATATTGCATTAAGTGAACAATTATATAATAAAGGACTTCTCTATAGTTCAGAAATAGTTTTACGGCAGGCAATCGAGCATTTCCCCGAATCCGCCTCCGCTGATAAAGCCGCTTTGCTCCAAAGTATGATTGAATCTGCCTCAGGCAATCAATCAGGTGCCGATGCAACACTTTCGGATTTCATCACTCATCATCCAAACTCTGCACTATTAGCCCACGCTTGGCTCGAACGTGGAAATATTGCCACCAGAGAAGAACATTACGACAAAGCCATCAGCTATTATGTTCTTGCACAAAACACAGCCGAACAAGAATTTACAACCCGTCAGGATTCAAATTATCTTACAATTGCAAGCACGGCAATTTACTGGAATGCCACTTGTAATATCCTGCTCGGGAAACATGATGATGCAAGAGTTCAGTTTGAACTTATCTCATCGCGCTATCCCACAGGAATATACGCCGACGATGCCGTTTACGGCTTAGGGTATATTGCCGAATCCAACCGAAGAACCGAAGAAGCAATCAAGTATTTCAGTTCAATCCGTCAGAAATATAACCGTAGGAATACACATGTTTCATCTATGATTCGCGCTGCAAGCAACGAACTTCGTGAACGTGATTATTCGGCTGCTCTCATGCTTATCGAAAGTGCCGATAATGCTCTCGGTCATATTCTTATTGAAGATTCAATTGGAAAACTCTTTGAACCGCAGACCTCAATTGACCATGCCGGCGAGGAAATTCTTTATCTCCGGGGACAGGCATATACTCTTGCAGGACAATATGATACTGCGTTAGCAGTTTTTACGGATTTCTCACAAAAATATCCTGCTTCCACTCTCTACCGTCAAACAATTGTAGCAAAAGGTTGGTCCTTACTTAACTTGAAACGGTATAACGAAGCGGCTAAAACATACCAAACAATTATAGACAGCACTACCGATGAACAGATTGATGCCACCCTCTCACTTGCCCAATTATACCACGCCGTCGCCCTAAAACTTGCAGGAAATCGCGAAGAAGCCCTTCGTGAATTTTCATCTCTCTCTGTATTACCCAACTATCCCTACCTTGCCCAAGTATTGCTCGAGAGTGGACAAATGTATTATGAGAACCTGCAATATGACAATGCCCGTAAATCTTTGGAACGAGCAGACAGGGAATCTCCTGATGCACCAACTTCAGCACGGATACAAATCTTACTTGGTGCCGTCTATTTAGAGCAGCTATCATACGGTAAAGCAGCACGCGCTTATTCAACAGCCGAAAAACTTGCTAAGGCAAGCACACTCGCTTCAATGCCACTGCGAGATAAATATTTGGCGGAGTCACGCCTGAAACAAGGGATAGCATACTCCCAAAACATGCAGCACCGAGAGGCAATTTCTTCGCTTACTACTTTTTTGGCAGAGCATAAATCTGATACCCGTAAGGAAGAAGCTACATTTTGGCTGGCAGAAAGCTATTACCGCTTGGAACTCCTCAAAAACGCTGAAGATTTCTATAAACAGATTATCGATAATTATCCTGCAAGCAAAAGGATGGAAGAGGCACTCTACGGTCTTGGTTGGACATATTTCCGTAAGCAGGATTTTGCAAACAGCGCAGCATATTTTGCCCGTTTAGTAAAAGATTATCCCGAAACTAGATTTGCCGCCGAAGCACTCATACGCAAGGGAGACGGACACTATATCTTAAAAGAATACGGCAAAGCCGCTGAATCATACCGTCAAGCAGCTGCACGTTCTCCAAAAACAGATGAAGGACAATATGCTTCCTATCAAATTGGACACCGATCGATCTGGTTTCATTTCAGTCAGCGAAGCTGAGGCGCTTTTATTAAAATTAAACGCCCGGTTGGGACGTAGTTACGGAGAAGACGAGCTTAAAGTGTTTTTTAATAGATT
>JACPWH010000004.1 GCA_016197185.1 Ignavibacteriota bacterium | reverse complement strand
GGCTTTGCGGAATGTTCTGAAGCGAAAGCCAATGTTCAGAGAGCAGATAGAAGCTCATTTTTTATGGGCATTCAGGCCTGAGCATCTTGGAATTATAGAACGTCTTGGTCTATCAGACAGGGTGCATATTCACGGGTATTTAGACCATAGGGAATGTGTTAAATTTTTACTTGAATCAGATGTACTTTGGGTGATGATGCGTGATGATAAAAGCACTCCGGGTAAAATTTTCGAATATATAGGCACCGGCAAAAAAATTCTAGGGTGTCTGCCGAACGGTACGATGAGAGATATAATTTACGAGGCAAACGGTGTGTGTACAGAGCCGGATTTCGTAACCGAGATTGAGAGGGCGATAGAGTATCTTTTTGGTCAATTTTTACGTAATGAACTTATGGGTGCATCACCTTCCGTTATGAGTAAATATAACCGTAAATATTTAACGGAGAAGCTTGCAAGGATACTTACATCCATTGCGAAATAGGAGATTATTTGCACCTGTGTTATTGATTTGGTAATTTGCGAAAAATATTGGATTGTTGGTAAGAAAAGAAGTCAACAGTTAGTTTCCTACTGCAATTCAATTTCCGATTCTCGAATTATATCAATACACTTATGAAATTCTATTTTACTATTATTCTTTTTGCTTGTCTATCTGCAACAATTCTTACAGCACAGGACGATTGGGATAGAGAACATACTGCAGAAACACACCGTCGTTGGATGGAATCAGCGCACCCGACTCCATCAGGATTCATTGAACTGCCACGAATTCCTTTGCAAGACAGGAAAATTCCATCAATATTATCTGCAGAAGAAAACGTATCAGCATTTATAAATGTTAACCTTATAACCAATGAAAACAACGATTTTCCTGTTCAGAATGAGTCTTCAATTGCAATTAATCCTACCAACCCGTTAAATATCATTGCTTCGGCGGTTGATTATCGCGGTGGATCATCGGCATGGGCATATATATCTTTCGATGGTGGGAAAAGTTGGGCTGATACCAATCTTGGTAAACCTGATTCGATGACCACTGCAGGGAATGACCCATCAGTTGCTTTTGCAAATGACGGTACCGCCTATTTGTGTTACGGGGCTTTCGGAGACAGGTCAGGAGCTAATCCGGCTAATGGGGTATATATATCCATTACATCTGATGGCGGAAAAACATGGAAAAGACATATTCCTATTATCTCACATTTCGGAAAACAAACTGCAGATTCAGTATTTGAAGATAAATACTATGTTGTAGTGGATAATTCACCGACTTCACCATATTATAAACGCCTATACATACCTTGGAAACGTGTTACAGCAAGAGATTCAGCCACACAAATTGTTCTTACACATTCAGATGACAAGGGGCTGACATGGTCTAAGCCGATCAATGTAAGTGAGCGGCTAAGCGGTTCGTCGGAAGACACAACGTTCGGGCAGAGTTTCCCCCTTACAATTTCGGGCAAAGACGGAACCGTCTATTCAATTTGGAATTATGGTCCGAAACACGGCATAGGCTTTGCAAAATCTACAGATGGCGGTACTACATTTACTTCACCCCGGATTATCCAGACATACAAACCTCTTGGCATTGCCCGGAAAATCCCCGAGGGGATTCGCCATACTCTTAAAGGAGTTGTTCGAGCCGAAAGTTACCCTTCAATGGTATGCGATATAGACAGCATACATCCTAACTGGTTATATTTGTGTTGGGCTGCTGATGAAACCCCTAATGTGTATTTTTCGCGTTCTACTGATAAAGGTGAAACATGGAGTACCCCTAAAATAGTCCATTCTGATACAACCAACGATCAATTCTGGTCGTGGATTGCAATTGACAGAACAAACGGCGACCTTGCTATAATGTATGCTGACAGTCGCGACGATAAAAACAACCTGCTTTCGAATTGCTATGTAAGCTATTCCTCTGATGCAGGTGATACTTGGTATGATCACCGGGTAGCTGACGAAGGAAGCGATTTAAGACGTAATCCGTTTCAAGGAAATGCGTTTGCAGGTGATTATGCTGGCTGCGCTTTTCATAACGGAATGATTTATCCTTCGTGGGTAGATATGCGAAATGCAACAACCGGAGTAGATGACGATGTCTATACTGCACTTGTGAATATACTGGCATTGAACCCCGTTAATCCTTTCACGGCACGAACAATCCCTCAAGAACCGACCTCAATTGATTTATCATGGACAGCCCCGACTACTCGTGCTTTTGGTCAACCGATTCTTGCATCTGATTTTTCATATCTCCTCTATCGTGACGGTATTTTTATTCAAAAATTTGCATCGTCGGTTACAAATTATAAAGATGTCGGTTTAGCTTCTTTTACGAAATATACGTATTCAATCAAAGTAGTGACGAATACTGATACAAGTGTTCAGCGTTTTGCAGTAGGTTATTCGGGAGGAGCCCGCCAACCATTACCGGGAGTGCTTTTAGCTGCTAATGGAAATGAAGATAACAGTGTTAATCTGACTGTGCAAATTCCCCACCTTCGTGCTGATAGTGTTACACCATTGGTTAACGTAGCAAAAGTGGCAATTTATCGTGATGGTATATTTATAGGAGATGCTACTATTTCCGCTACTGATACAGGCAGGGCAGTTGTTGTAACAGATAATCCCTCAGAACGCGGTTGGTATCGCTATTATATTGCTATAAAAGATGCTGCGACCCCCTCGAATCAAAGTGAAGTGAGCAATTCAATTCTTTGTTATACAGGGAAGGTTGAAACGTCATATTCTGAGTATTTCGATTCACCGAAACTACCTCGTTATTACAATAGCGGTAAATGGGGAATTGCTTCCTTTGCAAAAAGTTTGAACGGGTCACTTTCGGAATCTCCAACCGGACCGTACACCACCAATGCAAAAGATACATTCATGCTTTTCCCAATCAAAAAAAATGAGAAATCAAATATCCAATTAAACTTTTGGCAAGCGGCAATTATAGATCCTACTGACAGCGGATTTGTTGAAGTTTCTCATGACTATGGAGGAACATGGCAAAGACTGGCAGCTTTTAACAAAGCTAACTTTAGTCTGTGGGGGGATAGCTTGCTAACATCTGAGGATTGGAAACCTGAATATTATTCGATCACCGAAGGAGATACAATAATCGTTCGTTTTCGTTTCCGCTCCAATTTTAGCAGACAAAGTTACGGGTGTTATATCGATAATATTGATATCAATAATGTGAGCGGTGTAGAGGAAGAAATTGCTTTACGAAAGAATATAATAGTTTACCCAAATCCTGCTGCCAATCGTATTTTCATTCAAATCCCCGAAGAATATCAGAAAGCTGAGGTATCGCTTATCACTTTGTTAGGGAGTCATGTTGTACGTGCAGAAACAAATACCAACGGAGGCACAACAATTGACATTTCAATGCTTTCGGCAGGGGTATATGCTGTACGAGTCGAATTAAAATCGGGGGCTAATGTTACTATTCCTGTGGTGATACTACACTAATAAAACATTGTAACTAACTGATGTTACTCAAAAATTTATTTATTGAATTTTTGCCTTGACTTTGAATCACCTATATCTTATGCTTTGCAAACCCATCCGTAAAATCGGAAGCCGACGGCTCGTGGAATGATGCTCAAGGGGTAGTCAATCTTTTCAAGAAGACGAGAGATTTCTACGATGCATCTTTGGATAGGAAGTCACTGGGAGTTGAAGAAAATACAAACAAGCAGAATAGCTTGTGTATTTATCCAAATCCAACATCAACAGCTATTTTTCTTCATTCTGAATTACCATCAGAAACATTATCTTTGTATAATATATTGGGTATTATCGTTCGTATTATAAAGACCGATGAAAATGGCAATGCAAATATAAATATTCAGGATTTACCATCAGGTTCGTATTTCTGTCGCAGTACTGTGAATAACAGCCAAAATGCAGTTCATCCGGTGATTGCACGGTAATAGTATATAAGACTTACTTTTAATTATTGTCATTAAATAATTAGAATTCCAAAGATCTGAATTCCCGCATTTACTAAAAAATGTAGGGAGTTTCAGTTTTTTGTCGTATATTTGCAGTTGAAATTTTTTGATTCCGTCCTTCACACTTCGCATAGCCCAATTCGAGAGATCTATTATTCCAAGAGCAATTTGCCCTCCCTCACAAGAATACACATCAATTACGTCTCTCCCCTTTACTCAGCTGCTTTCTTGTGGAAGTCGGTTTATTCTGTTGTTATATTTAGAGAAAGACCATTATGGTTAAAATGAAATTCGATGAGTTAGGACTCTCGAAAGAAATCTTGAAAGCCGTGCATGACATGGGTTTTGAGGAAACTACGCCGATTCAATCGGCTGCAATTCCCGTGCTACTTGCAGGCGGAGATGTTATCGGGCAAGCACAAACCGGTACAGGAAAAACTGCAGCATTTGCTATTCCTGCACTCGAATCATTAACCGCCGACCGCAAGATTCAAGTGTTGGTTCTTTGCCCCACCCGCGAACTTGCTATTCAGGTATCAGAGGAAATTATTGAACTTGCCAAATACAAAAAAGGAGTGCAAGTTCTTCCTGTATATGGCGGACAGCAAATCGAACGCCAGATGCGTGCTCTTCACAGCGGAGCACATATTATTATAGGCACACCCGGTCGTGTGGTGGATCACATCCGCAGAGGTACAATTAGTTTTGCTGCCGTCAAAATGATTATTTTGGACGAAGCGGACGAAATGCTTGACATGGGATTCCGTGATGATTTGGAAGTTATTCTCCAGCAAGTACCACCCGAACGCCAAACAGTATTCTTCTCGGCTACCATGCCGAAAGCGATATTGGACATGACAAAGAAATACCAAAAGAACCCTGAACACGTTTCCATCAAACACGAAGCCCTTACAGTTCCACTTATCGAGCAAGAATATTTAGATGTTCGCGACGGACAAAAACTCGAAACACTATCAAGACTTATTGATATGCACAGTATCAAGTTAGGGCTTGTATTCTGTAACACAAAACGTCGCGTGGATGAAGTTGTAGGACATCTTCAAGCTCGAGGGTATTCAGCCGAAGGGTTGCACGGAGATTTACGACAGGCACAACGTGATACAGTTATGGGTAAATTCCGTAAGGGAACTATAGAAATACTTGTAGCAACTGATGTTGCTGCACGTGGAATTGATGTGGATGATGTGGAAGCAGTGTTCAATTATGATGTTCCCCAAGATGAAGAATCTTACGTACACCGTATCGGGCGGACAGGACGCGCAGGTCGTAAAGGTCGCGCATTTACGTTCGTAGCAGGTAAGGACTTCTACAAATTACAGGATATTCAACGATATGCGAAAATCAAAATCAAGCGTGGTGTAATACCATCGTTTGCAGATATTGAGCAAAGTCGTGCTGCTACTGTAATGAGTGCCATTGCGTCAGTAGTGGAAGAAGGCGGTTTGGAATCGTATATGGCGCATATTGAACGGTTGATTGACTCCGGCGAATTCTCACCGATTGAAATTGCAGCAGCTTTTTTGAAAATTGAAATCAGTCCTGACCGCGAAGAAGAAAAGATAGAAACATCTGTTCCGGCACGGAAATCTTTCGATTCGGACATGACGAAATTAGTAATCAATGTAGGTAGCCGTCAGAATGTACGCCCCAAAGATATTTTGGGAGCTATTGCCGGCGAAACCGGAGTTGCCGGAAAGTTGGTGGGAGATATAGATGTCCAGGCAAATCTAACATTTGTGGATGTTTCTACATCGAAAGTAAAACAAGTGATAGACGGCATGAGGAGGGCGAATATCAGAGGAAACAGACTCAAAATTGAGGTGTATAAGGGACGCTAAATAAATATTTTTGGAGTAGGTTAAATTGTGCAGAATTTCATCTGATATTTGATTATATTTGCTGTTGCGGCAATGCAACACAAGGATGCCGCAACAATATTTACTCAATAATGTGAGGAGATTCGCTATGACTATTTTCCATTTTGGGCGGCATACTGTTCCTTTTGCCGATATTCACGATATTCATTTGGAGTATAACTACCACGACAATGAAATTTTTGTTGACTTGGAAGTAAACGGAGGAGTCCAGATGAGTTTAAATTTACCCGATTCAGTAGTTTTTATGGAGCAGTTTATCGGTAAAATCAAGCAGGAGAAAGCAATCTGATGCTTTCGGAGCAATTACCTAAAATACAATCAAAAATATTATACTAAAGGGTTTGAACTTTACAAAGTTCAAACCCTTTTTCTGTGTAATGCTCTTCATTTCTTTCAAATATCCTTCTCACCCTACCACCTGCAACTTAGCATACTCAAGCATCAAATGCTTCTTCCCAAACGTAGGGAAATACACAACCGCCTGCGCTTTCAAACCTTCGCCGCTAAGCCCCTGAACAGTTCCAACTCCAAACTGGGCATGTTTTACCTTGATACCCACACGGAGTTTCTGTTGTTTCGGCGGGACTTGAGAAATAAAGTCATCCTTTGGAATATCATCAAAAAACGGCTGACGAACAGACTTTACTTCAACTTGCTGTTTAGGAGGTGCTTGTCTTTGCTGAAAACTCATCGTGCCTACTTTCACTTCCAATAGCTCCTGACGGATTTCCCCCACAAAACGGGATGGTTGCGAAAACACCAATTCACCGAAACGGAAGCGACGCTCTGCATGACTGAGATACAGTTTTTGACGGGCGCGGGTAATCCCCACATAAAATAACCTGCGTTCCTCTTCAGTTTCTTCCGCATTGTTTTCTGCACGTCCCATCGGGAATAAGCCCTGCTCCATTCCTGCAATGAACACGACAGGGAATTCCAAACCTTTGGCTGCGTGCATTGTCATAAGTGCCACACGGTTTTTTGTAGTATCTGCTTCATCTGTATCCGATACAAGTGCTATTTGCTGAAGGAATGCCTCAAGTGAAGGGTTCTCTTCACGAGCGGTCATTTCTGCTATGTTGGATAGCAAACGCTGTACATTATTCCAACGGTCGAGAGATTCCTCTGTATTTTCATCCTTAAGCATACGAAGCAAACCCGTAGCCTCCATAAAACTCACTGCAAGTTCTGTCGGTGGAATATCGGTTTTTATGTCAATAAACTTCTGTACCATTTGTGTAAATGTCTGGGCGGCAACAGCAGCGCGTTTTTGGATAGTAGTGATTTCATTCGCATGGGCAAAAGCTTCAAAAAGCGAAATATTCCGTTCATCGGCAAATGTTCGGATATGTTGAATCGAGGTAGCACCTATACCGCGAGGCGGTTCATTGATTACACGTAATAGACTTTCACTGTCATTTGGATTAACCAACAACCGCAAATAGGCAACCGTGTCTTTTACTTCTTTCCGTTTATAAAACGATACTCCCCCTACGATTGTATAGGGAACTGCCGCACGGCGCAAAGAATCTTCGAGAGCTTGTGATTGGGCATTAGTACGGTAGAGAATCGCAAAATCCTTTGGAGCAAGGAAGTTCTCATTCATTTCGGTCTTTAGAGTTTTGAGAATCATATCGGCTTCCTCACGGTCATCACGTGCGGGAAGAATACCGATTTTTGCTCCTTGAGGATTATCAGTCCAAAGTTTTTTTGCAAGCTGTTTACGGTTATTACCGATTACATCATCTGCTGCTGAAAGTATCGTTTTCGTCGAGCGGTAGTTTTGCTCCAATCGGACGACGGCTGCATTGGGATAATCATTCTGGAAGTCGAGGATATTACGAATATCTGCTCCACGCCATTTGTAAATACTTTGTGCATCATCACCCACAACGCACAGATTACCATGCTGACCTGCTGCAAGCATTTTGATTGCCATGTATTGGGCGCGGTTTGTATCTTGATATTCATCCACATGGATATACCGGAAACGGTCTTGATATTTCTTTAGAATCTCGGGGAAGTTTCTGAAGACATTGATGATATTGATGAGCAAATCATCAAAGTCCATAGCATTATTCAGACGAAGACGTTTTTCGTATTCCTCGTAGATTTGTCCTGTTTGCTTTTCAAGAATATTTCCGGCTTCTGCTGCATACCGTTGCCATCCGATCATCTGATTTTTTGCCGATGAAATACGAGACCTAACACCCTGCGGAGGGACTTGCTGCTGTGAAACTCCAAGAGTATTCATTACCGCACGAACAATACTGAGTGAGTCATCTGAGTCGTAAATTGAAAACGACGGAGTATATCCCAAATGTTCAGCTTCGCTACGCAGAATACGCGCAAATATCGAGTGAAACGTCCCAGCCCATACTTTTGAACTTGTAGAATCGCCTACCATTGTAGCAATCCGCTCTTTCATTTCATGTGCAGCTTTATTTGTAAATGTAAGTGCAAGAATGTTATAGGGAGCAATTCCTTTGTCAAGTAAATATGCAATTCGAAATGTAACAACACGGGTTTTACCGCTACCCGCTCCCGCAATAATAAGAAGAGGACCTTCGGTAGTTGCAGCCGCTTTCAGCTGTTCGGGGTTAAGACCTTTTAAGAATTCGGGAAGTTCGTCTGCTTGTTGTTTTACTAATTGTAATTTCATGATTTGAGGGTATGTGCGGTAGTTTTTAGATGCAATTTACTGAATTTTTGCCGCATGTACGGCAAAGGAAGTGAGTTTGGAGGAAAGAGGGTAAGATGTTTGGATGGTTTAGTAAGTATCCCTAAAAAATCGTACCTTTGTGATGGGAAATAATTAGAGTATTATCATTAGAGTTATTTATGAAGGTTATGAAATTTGGAGGTGCGGTACTTAAAAGCCGCGAGGGATTTACACAGATGGTGAACATTCTCCGCTCACAGAGTGGCATTCCTCTTCTTGTGATTATTTCTGCTTTAGGGTCTTCAACACGTGATTTGGAGCGTTCTGCTCGAAGTGCTGAAAACGGAGAACAAGAACTTGCCTTTTCTATTTGCAGACAGATTGTCCGTGAACATCATCATTTTGCTGATGAATTGCTGGCTAATAAAGAAACCAAAGAAGCCCTTAATTTTTTCTTGGATGAGTGCGAAACCCGCCTTCACCAATTGCTGCGTGGGATTGCCATCACGCATGAACTAACACCCAGAACATTAGATATAATTCTGAGCTTTGGTGAAATGCTGGCTCTCCACATAGTTCGGCATTTTCTGGAGGAATCCGGTTTCGACCTTACTTTTGTGGACTCTTCAAACATCATTGTTACTGATGCAGTTCATGGAGCAGCCACTCCCGACAGTTCATTAACCGTATTGAATGTTGAAAGAGTACTACTTCCTGCATTCGGACGCAGCAGCATTGTACTTACTCAGGGATTTGTTGCTAAAAGTTCCACAGGAGAAATAACAACAATGGGTAAGGAAAGCTCCAACTTGACTGCAACGTTGCTTGGTGAACTTCTCAGTGCAGACGAAATCATTATATGGTCGGACGTAGAGGGGATTTATACCGCAGATCCCAAACTTATTCCGAATGCACAGCCAATCCCGCAAATGAACTATGAGCAAGCTCGCCGTGCAGCCGTATGCGGACTTAAATTGATTTATTCTACAATGATAGATCCATCCGAAAGAGCGAATATTCCTCTTGTTTTTCGTTCAGCCTTTGCACCTGGTGGAAATTTTACAAGAATAGCTGCAAATACAGATTCTTGGTTGCCACTATTTGCTACCCATGAAATATCTGCAACTGTTTCGGAAATTAGTGTTCTTAATGGTAGTGGCTGGATTGTATTGGACGCTCTCAGACACTTTGACGTTGGAAGATGGAAAGACTTGCCGTTCAGTATTTCGATAACACCGGAAGAGTGTAGATTCTCACTTCCGACCGGCACACGCACCGACGAAGTGGTAAAGTTTCTTCATGAGGCAGTGGTTGTGCAGAGGCATGAGATATAATATTAAGGTATTTTTAGTTTATTAACCTTATATTTTGTAAGAAGTAGTTTTAGAGTATTCTATACTGAAATTTGGCAGTTTTTTGAACACTTCAACCCCGCTTAGTGTGACGTAACCTATTGTTGATTAATAAAAAACAATCCTGTAGTGCTGAACGTAGGCGAAGTATTGGGTACATGTCTATTTTAACACTTTAACTATATTCAATGTTTAGATAACAATGCAAATTTTAGTTTCAAAAATATTTTCCGTAAAATAAACCAATGATTCCAAACGGAACACTTATAGAGAGCACATTACTCCCTAATCCGAACAATCTTCTCTCGATTGCGAAACGTTCGATGTCTAATGATGATTATATCCAATACTCATCTGTGCAGATGTATGCCATCACCTATATGAGCAACGGATTAAAAATCAAAGGGTTTCTTGCGCTTCCTGCCACTCATGAGGCAAAGCTCCCTTGCCTTGTTTTCAATCGAGGAGGAACAGGGGAACGTGGAGCACTCACTTCTCTCTCGGCATTTGCGTATGCGGGATTGTATGCAAGCTGGGGATATGTTGTTGTAGCAAGCAATTATCGCGGTACTGCCGGAAGCGAAGGGGTAGAAGAATGGGGCGGAGCAGATGTGGATGATGCAATGAATGCACTCGAATTATTACGAGGATTACCGTATGCTGATACCGAACGAATCGGAATAATTGCAGGGAGCAGAGGTGGCATGATGGCTTTGCAAATGCTAACTAAAACTGATATTTTCAAAGCGGCTGTTACAGTCGGTGCACCGACTGCATTGAATAACTCGCTTAAAAACAACTATATCTACAAGACTTTTGCCAAGTATATTCCACAGGGCGCAAATCCCGATGAGGAATCACTGAAACGTTCAGCATCTGCATGGGCTGAAAAGCTTTGTAAAACTACCCCCTTATTAGTCTTACACGGAACAGGCGATCGTCGGGTTGACCCAGACCATGCCTACCAACTCGGTATGGCACTTCAACACACACTTCATCCCTATAAACTTATTATGTATGAAAATGCCGACCATATTCTGGCAGGGAGAAGGGAAGAAAGTAACATGGAAATAAGGAATTGGGTTGATTCGTATGTAAAAAAACGTGCTTCGCTTCCCAAAGTTGGGGCGCATGGGGCGTAGGCGCATTACACATAATAAGAATAATTTGTCATGTCTATTGTTTACAACCGTGAATTGTTTAATTATAGAGCATTTTTTTTCATGCATCCGAAAACTTTTTAAGATCCAAAGTATAACTAATCAATGAATAGTATAACGTTCGACCACGTCGGGTGTGAAATAATAATACTAAATTTTCTACAAGCATTTGAACCCTTTAGGCTCAGAATGAACTCCATTGATTTAGACTGTTTTTGTAGTAACATTTCGTAGCATTTAAATATTGAACTTCTCTCAATTATCTGATGAATGTAAATAATTATTTTAATCAAATTATTTTGCTATTTTCTATATTTATTTATGGCTGCTCTTCTGTGCCGAAATTGATGCCGGAATACAAGACACAGCCCTCCGGTAGTTCCTCAAATAAAATCGTCCTCCTCGGTGACACCCAACGAACATTATGGTTTGAGTTTTGGCGTGAACAGAATGATGATATTCGTGAGCTGATTTTTCCTCAAATTCTTACTCATAAACCTTCCACAGTAGTAATGTTGGGAGATTTGGTAAGTTGGGGTGCAAGCGAAAACGAATGGGAATATTTCGACCGTATCAGCAAACCTGTACGGGAAGCGAACGTAGGGTTTATTACTGTAATGGGTAATCACGAATATTTTGGAAATAATAAATCAGCTTTTAAGAATATCTCAGCGCGTTTTTCTTTACTGCGAGATGCAATGACAAAAGGACGTACATGGTATAGTACAGTTGTTGATTCAATAGCGTTTTTAGTCCTTGATTCCAATGTTGGTGAGCTTACAGATGAGCAAAATTCAGATCAAAAAAACTGGTTTGACTCAGCAATAGTTGCACTTGAAAAAACTCCGTCTGTTCTCAATATTGTTCTATGTACTCATCATCCGGCTTATACAAACAGTACTGTTGTGCATGATGAGCCGGATGTTCAGGCGTTTATAGAAGCGGCTCTTTCGCATTCCCATAAAATAACACTGGCAGCAAGCGGTCATGCACATTCATACGAACATTTTTTGATTTGCAATACATTGAATGTAATTGTAAGCGGTGGAGGCGGCGGACCTCGACAAGAACTTCGTTCAGTAAAAGAATCAACACATTACGACATATTTAATGACAGGAAAATAAAGGACGACGAAAAGAAAATACGTGATTTCAACTACTGTACAATTGAGCGCAGGAATGATACTCTCGACGTAACCATGATGCAGTTTGATGAAAATACAAACGCATGGAAGCAAGGAGAAAAGTTTGTAGCAACAAGAAACAAAAAACAATCCCAATCATTATTACATAAAACAGTTCAACCCATGAAAACAACAATTTACACTCCAAATGCCCCGGCTCCGATTGGACCATATTCTCAAGGAATTAAAGCCCAAGGTTCACTTCTTTTTCTGTCGGGGCAGATAGCCCTTCTGCAGGACGGGACAATTGCTCTTGGTGATGTGAAAGACCAAACCCGCCAAGTGATAGCAAATATTTCAACCCTACTAAATGAAGCAGGATGCACCGTTCAAAATGTTGTGAAAACCACTGTGTTTCTAAAGAATATGAATGATTTTGCAGCCATGAATTCAGTCTATTCCGATTTTTTCGGTGAGAGCAAACCAGCCCGTTCAACTGTGGAGGTAAGCCGCTTACCGAAAGATGTTCTTGTAGAAATTGAAGTTATTGCCGTATGCGATTAATCCGAGCTATATTCATTCTTCTGTTTCTTCTTACCGGATCGCAGCTTATTGCCGCTCCACCGGATAGTACTATTGCTCAGGATACCTCGTACCATCAATTCACGATGAAGAAGTCACCTACACAAGCAGTATTGCTCTCACTTGCTTGCCCGGGTTTGGGGCAGTATTATGTAGAGTCCTATTGGAAAGTTCCTCTTTTTGTAGGCGGAGCAGTAGGATGTATTTATGGAATAGTAAGTAATAATTCGATGCTGAATAAAAAAATTATAGAAGTTAATAATGCCATAGCCGCAAACGAATCTCCGATTCGTATAGCGACTCTCAAAAATGAGCGTGAATATTACAGGGATAACCGTGATTTAGCCGGCTTATATCTGCTTGCTGTCTATGTTGTTGCTTCGGTAGATGCCTACACCGGAGCGCATCTCTATGATTTCGATGTGAGTGATAATTTATCGCTAAGAGTACTGCCTGATGTTCAGCATGGCGGCTTTGCAATGCAATTACGTTGGTAAACACCTTGCTTTTAACACCGCTCCGTTTTGTTTCCTCGCCAAATCCTCGTACTTTTGTATATTATTTAACCGTAAACGCCCGTTTTCGGTATTATATTTATTTAAAGGAATCTTAATGAAAGTCCAAACAACCCATACGAAACTCTCTGCACTTAAGGCAGATGTTTCCGTTGTATTTTTATATGAAGATGAAGAAAGTTTAGCAACACATCAGAAAGAAATCATCGCAGAATTTCCATCTGCCGAAGCAACTCTTGGCGCAGGTGACTTCAAAGCAAAGCGCAAAACATCTGTGGTAATCTATACAGGCAATAAACAGCTTCCCCGTTTATTGCTCGTAGGTGTCGGTAAAAAAGCAGACCTTACTATTGAACATCTGCGGCGTGCTGCGGCATATTCTGCAAAACGTGCAGCCTCCTTCAATGTTGAATCAATTGCTCTTCCTCTATTGAAATTTAACGAGAATTCTGCCGCCGATACTGCACAAGCTATTATCGAAGGAGCTATTCTCAGTCAGTATAAATTTGATAAATATTTTACAGAAAATAAAGATACCGATAAAAAGAATATCAATAAAATCACGCTTTGGACGGAAACCAAAGAAGATGTTGCCGGAGCTAAAGCAGGAGCGGAATTTGCCGTTATTCTCTGTCAGGGGGTAAATCTCAGTCGTGATTTGGCGAATGCCCCTAATAATGAAATCTATCCTGAAACACTTGCAAAGCGTGCAGAAGAAGCAGGAAAAGAAGCGGGCTTTCATGTGAATGTTCTCAATAAAAAGAAAATTGAATCCCTCAAAATGGGTGGGATTATAGCCGTTAACCAAGGAAGTGTACGTCCTCCGGTATTTATTGTGATGGAATACAACGGCGGGAAAAAAGGCGACAAACCTGTAGTACTCGTCGGTAAGGGAATCACGTTCGATACAGGTGGGATTTCCATTAAACCCGGAGCAGGTATGAGCGATATGAAAATGGATATGCACGGTTCAGCGTCGGTTATCGGTGCAATTTATGCTGTTGCCAAAGCGAAACTCCCAATCAATGTAGTTGCTTTGGTTCCTTCTACCGAGAATATGCCGAGTGGTACAGCTTATGTTCCGGGCGATATTATTACTTTCATGAACGGCAAAACCGCCGAGATTGACAATACGGATGCAGAAGGCCGTTTGGTGCTCGCCGATGCACTTACTTATGCCGATAAATACAAACCTCAAGCTGTTATTGACCTTGCAACGCTTACAGGTGCTATTGTGGTAGCTTTGGGTAATACAACATCCGGCTTGATGGGTAATGATACTGCACTTAAAACCCGTATTAAAGTTGCAGCAGACCGTACAAACGAATATGTTTGTGAACTTCCGCTTTATGAGGAATACGAAGAACTTATCAAGAGTGACGTAGCAGATGTGAAGAACTCGGGTGGACGAGCTGCAGGTAGTATTACAGCTGCTTTGTTCCTCAAGAAATTCATTGGTGACTACCCATGGGCGCACCTTGATATTGCAGGAACAGGAATAGCACCGAAAGAAACAGATTACAATCCTAAAGGTGGTAGCGGCGTTGCTGTTCGTCTTTTAGTAGATATGCTTCGTAATTGGTAATTCTAAACGAATTATTTTTAATAAAAACGCTTGAAGATTTGAAATCTTCAAGCGTTTTTTGTTTCGTTAAAATTGAAGGTAATTTAGTACCCTTACTGTTTCACAATCGTAAATTCAACCCGTCGGTTAAGTTGCCTTCCTTCGTCAGTTTCGTTGCCTGTTACAGGTTTTGTTTTACCAAATCCTTTGGCTGTAAGGCGTGGTGCTGGAATCCCATGAGCAACTATGTATTTTAGAACAGATTGTGCGCGGTTTTCAGATAATGTAAGATTAGCCGCATCATTACCTATATTATCAGTATGACCCGAAAGTTTGATTTCAATTGACGGGCTTTCAGTAAGGAATTTTACAACACGGTCAAGTTCACCATACGATTCCGGTTTGAGGTCTGCTTTGGCAAATTCAAAGAAAATATTGTTGATACGAATTGTTTGCCCCACTTCAATCGGCGTTAAATATAAGTCCTTGGTAATTTCCTTATATTCGGTTAGGGTTGAAGTATTAACGTTTTCACTGATGGCATAATAATTTTTTGCTTCTGCACGGAATCCAAAATCTTTTCCTGAAGGAAGTGCTATTTTATATTCACCTGTAGAAGGATTCGAACGAGCAATACCGTTATTTGAACCATCGGACAATGCCTCGTATTTAATTGCTGCTGCGATTGGCTTTTTTGTTTTAGAGTCATATACTTTGCCGCTTACCAGGACGACAGGTTTTGGTTTAACAGCTTTTGGAAGTGCTATACGGAATACATCCTCTTCACCGATAGAATTTGCAGATGAAGAAAAATAGGCATAATCACCTGATGCAGGAATAGCATAATATGCATCAAAGTCAGGAGTATTAATTCCGGAACCGAGATTTTCCGGCTCTGACCATTTTGTCCAAGTGTCATCTAAGCGTCTTGTTATAAATATATCATTGCCTCCGAATCCACTAATACCGTTTGTGGAGTAATATAATGAAATACCGTCGGCTGCAAGGAAAGGACCTGTTTCGTCACCTACACTGTTTACTGTATTCCCTAAATTTTTCGGCTCTGTCCAGTCACCATTCTCCATAAGAAAACTTGCATATATATCTTTCAATCCTAATGTTTCATCAGTTTGAATTGTTAACAAAAGAGTTTTCCCGTCCGGTGAAAGTGCATATTCTCCATAATTACTAAGATTCTTAAAATTATGGATTGAAAGATTTTCGGGGATACTCCATCCATTTGCATTCCTGTGAGTCATGGACACCCCTTTTCCTCCACCTCTTGAGCCATCTTTTTCGTATGTATTGGCAAGCAAAAGTGTGTTCCCGTCGGGAGTAATGGTATTTACAAAATTAATCCCTTCATTATTAACAGGTGCACCCATATTAACTGCCGGCGACCATGTGCCGTCTGCTCTGAGTGTTGAGTACCATGCGTCACGCCCGGCATCTTTACCACCTACATTATCAGGATGTTTATCTCGGCTGATAAAGAGTGTTTTACCGTCCGGTGAAATAGCATCAACCGATTCAATATATTTGGAATTTACATTAACGCCCAAATTTTCAGGTTTCGCATCAAATTTTATTGAAGATGCAAGATGAATAGTTGCTTTTACCGAATCTTTTGAATCGGAAATTCCTACGGCATCAATCTCATTCCATCCTTTTACTTTTTCAGGTTGAAGAATAACGGTAACTGCTGCTACTTTGTAGTTTGTCATCGGAAAAAAGATATTCAACATTCTGCTCTTCTCACTTGCGAGTTGTGGTTCTACATTGTAGATTTCATGGTCATCCCCTTCAGTATCAATAAGTACCACTTTTTCGATTGCCCCTGGAGCACAGTTTTCTGCAATTGCCACTTGTTGGATTTTCATTGGTGTTTCGTATCCAAGTTTGAGGGTTGCTTCTTCTGTTAATTCATAGCAATCATCTGTTTGCCCCACAGCCCAAGCAAAACGGCTGTCGCCTCCGGTTGGTAATACATTCGGCTTGCCTAATGCCTGTTCCGCAGTACTTTTTGTTTCGGAATATTGCGACGAATATTTCAATATTTTCGATGCCCATTGCACATTTTGTGCAAAAATGTTATTCAGATTAAATACCAATATACAAGCTATTGAAAGGACAGAGTATTTCATACATAATCCCATGAAATTGTTGCAAAAAGTCTGAATTAGTTACTTTAAAGCAATATAATCAAATTCTATCACACAAATAGAATTTCTTAACATAATTCAAACCGAGCTATCGAGCATTCGGAATTCAGTGGTATATTGCTTTCCAAATTATTAACTAATTGCCTTGAAAGCATGGGAGCAAGAGATGCTCCTTTTGTCCCCAAGCCATTAAAAATATACATTGCTGCAAAATTAGGATGCACACCCAAAAGGGGTAATTTATCCTTGATTGTTGGACGAACACATGCTCTGTGTTCTATAATTTCAAATGGTATTTTTACTGATAATTCCAGCCTGTTTAGAAGCTCATCCAATCCGATTTTTGTTGGCTTCGTTGAAATATCATTAAACACATTCGTTGCACCTACCCAAAAGTGATCTTCAGCAATTTGCGAAACAGTAAGATCATTATTTACAATGCTATGGGCAAAAGGGTATTCACCTAAAAAACGGACAATCAATGCTTCACCTTTTGATAATTGAAACGGTAAATAATTGAAATAGGGATTATGAATTGCTTGCCATCCTTCACAAAAGATAATTCGATGCGCGCATATTATTTCGTTCCCGTTACGATATTCGATTGAATCTTGCTTTATACTAAAACGATTATAATCAAACTTTATACTCCAAAGAATATTCTTTTCAGAAAGAATTCCTGCAATTTTTTTCAAGATCAATTGCATATTTACTCTTCCGCCACCGGTTATTTCAGAAGCACCCGCAGCATTACTAAATATAGATTTCAGAAGAAGTTTATCAAGTGAATTACCAAAGAATTTATCCCAAAGTACTGCCCTCGCCAGCCAATCCTTTTCCTGTTCTTCACTATGAAGGATACGGACATTTGAACGTGGTTCCCAGATTTGCACTCCAAATTCTTTCTCCATTTCAGTGTACATACTATTTGCTGCAAGAAGCAAATCCTCAATATGCCAAGACTTTACAAAACGCTTACCAGTAACAGGATTTACATTACCTCCTGCTGCAATTGATGATGAATCTTTATGATGATTATCTATAACAAGTATTTTCTTGTTGCATTTCAAGAGTTCCCATGCAAGTGTACTTCCGGCAATCCCCTGACCGACTATCAGATAATCAACATTTGTTGTATTTTTCATTATATAAATTAAAGGCAGTGTATTTCATTTTGCAGACTCAATTTACAAAACATTGATTGATAAATTTTCAATATGATAATTTTGACATCATTTATAAAGAACAGCATGATTTAACCATATTATCGACAGTAGTGACCTTTGTGCAGCCTTTGAGCACTTGTGTTGAAATTGAGCACAAAGGTTGCACTAAGTTCGCAAATTGATAACGAATCATGTTTCCATTTTTCAAATTGAAAAATAATTTGAGACGTTTTTATAAGTCACGTTTCATTACCATTGAAAGCGAAATGAAATTATAGGCGCGCCAACATTATTCGCTTCCACAGAAAAAATATATTAATAATTTTTGAAAGAATCTTCAATGAAAACCCGAGCATTATTTCTTGTCGGTATAATACTGTATGTACTGCTAATCTCTCTTTCAGGTTGTAATAAATGTGATAACCCTATTGATACGGGCGGTACCCCTACCGACGGAGAGAGCCAAATGTTCTTTAATTACAGCTTGAATATAAATTCAGTTCAGATATTTACATGCCTTTCCGACGGAACTAATCAACACCAGTGGAATACGACCAACGGGTTTATCACCTCAAATATTTGGTCTGGAATTACTTCGGCACCGCGTGCTGGAAAAATTGCTTTTACTGCAGGTGAATATAAAGAGAACGCTCAACTTGTAATTGCAAATACTGACGGTAGCAATGCTAAAGTATTAGTTCCAAGTACAGCTCCTCCCGATGGTCAGATATTCTTTCCTGTTCTTGCGCCAGATGCAGATAAAGTTGCTTTTATGCGAGCATCAAATAAGAGTAATATTTATATGATTAATTCAGATGGCACAGGAGAATCTTTGATTGCAACTAAGTCATTTGCAGAATCTTACCCCACATTTTCTCCCGACGGAAAAAAAATAGCATATTATACCGCAAATAAAACAATTGCCGTTGGAGAAATTCAATATGCAAACGGTCAATATTCCGTCTTATGGGAAGAGCCTATCGACAGCGCGGCAATTTTTTCTGATGGTGATTCACGTCTTGATTGGTCACCTGACAGCAAAGAAATTGTATATGTTCGGGGAATAAAAGGTATTTCTACCGAAATATGGATATATAATACAGAATTACATTCCAAAAGAAAAATCTCATCCGGTATATGTGCAATGCCTGCCTGGTCGCCAGATGGCTCTCAAATTGCCTACTCTAAAGTTACAACCACATATTCACCTTCCTTATCAGATATTGATATAATGACAATTCGTCCCGATGGAAAAGAGGAAAAAAACATTACGGATACGCCTGATGCGATTGAGCAATACCCTCAATGGTCTGCCGACAGCAAAAAAATTGTCATAAACTCGTTTTCGCTTAATTATGGAAAAAGTAATAATATCTCGGGAAATATTGTTGTAATCGACATTGCAACACTAACCCCAAAACTTATTGCTACCAACGCTATTTTAGGATTTTTTACTCGATAATACTTTGTAATAACAATGGAAACTTCTACAATGAAATATATTCAATTTATCGTTATACTCATAATAATAATTACTTGTGAAAACCTTGCTATATATGGACAGTCGGAAACATTGGTCGAGCCTCCAAAACAATCACTCACAAGCGTAACCCTGAAAGCAGGACCGATCCGGTCAGACATCTACAGCTTTGAAAAAGATGAACTTGACGATGTTTCCATAGAGTCAAGGTCAGGATTTTCGGCAGGAATGTCGCTTTGCCTGGGGATTTCTCAAGTGTTCGCAATTCAACCTGAAATTATGTATTCAATCAAAGGTGCAAAAGCCCTCAAATTAGATGGTGGAACAATTCGGGAATATTATGATTTAGAACTTCACTATGTTGAGATTCCTATTCTTTTTAAGTTTGTAGCTCCAATCGGAGGAACTGTTCGAGGAAATATTTACTTTGGACCTTTCGGTGCAGTAAATATAGAGAATAAATCCAGATTACACCGCGTAATTGCAGAGACAAATACTGTCGTTGCGGATGAGGTGCCTACTGAATTTAATGATCGTTTTATTCCATTTGATGCAGGCGGGATGCTCGGCGGCGGAATGAGCTTCAGATTATTAGGAACAGAACTAATGATCGATGCCCGGTGCAGTTTGAGTGCAGTTTCCCTTACCAAAGGTGATGAAGTTCACAACAGGACATTTTCATTGATGATTGGAATTACATTTTAATCTTCTTCTGCAAAAATATACGTGAAACAGCAATTTACCTCATACTCCGATACTGTACTTTTTGATGCACTCAAACGCGCAAAACCGGAATCGGAGTATGCCTTTGCAGAACTTTACAATCGCTATAATCAGCGTATCTATTCCTACTGCCTGAAGGTGACAGGTAATGCCGACGAAGCACGTGATATTTTTCAAGAGACTTTTATCAGATTTTTCAGAAGTGCTGCTCAGGAAGCAGAAATAGAAAATGTAGGCGGTTTTGTAATGAGGATTGCTCGTAATCTGTGTTTGAATTACAACCGTGACAAGAAAGAAACAATAGCAATCGAGGATTTTCACCTTACTTATAATCCCCTTAATTACGAGCAGGAAGAATTGCTCGGATTGGTACAAACCGCTCTTGAATATTTGGATTATGAATATCGAGAAGTATTCGTAATGAGACAATATCACGATCTCTCGTATGAGGAAATAGCCGAAATTACAGGTGATACCATTCCCGCACTCAAAAATCGTGTGTGGCGGGCAAAAGAAAAAATCAAGCATATCCTCTCACCATATATTGCTGATATATCAAAATTATAACACTTACATTTATATTGTTATGCTCTACGGAAAACTCATACACGACTATTTAGACGGCTCACTTGACAGCAATGAGGAAGACCTGCTGTTTGCAGAAATGTCTGCAAATCAGGAAGTCCGGCGGGAATTTCAATTGCAGGCTAAATTGAATTCTACCATTAAAAAGGATATGTCACTTGCTACTACACCTGTAGAGGCAACACAAGCGGTCTTTGCTTCATTAGGATTCGCTCTACCATCCAATTCAGAAAATAATATTGCTCCGACTCCCGTTCCATCAGCAGGAAAAGGATTTTGGATACAGTTTTATCCTCATATCATTACAGCACTTTTATCTGGATTTTTTACCGCAATTCTGATAATGTTATTGATTTCCCGTGATTCCGATTCTAAGATTCTCTTGGAAAATATGGAAAAACTTTCACAAGAAATTTCAGCAAGTCCGTTGCTTCCAAAACCGCCATTGGTAAATTCTTTTCCGGTATCTAATTCTATCGCTTCCTTTCAGAACATGAATAATGTAGCATCTCTACTTTTACAGCCGGATGACTTACTGGGGATAACTGTTGAAGGGTATGGAATCTCCAAAATAAGCTCATTCCCAAATTTATCTGACAATTCAGTGTCACTTCCATTTTTAAGCAATTTATCAACCTCCGTTTTGTACGCAATTTCCGAACATCATGCAGTCGGGCTTGCAGGCGGACGGGAAGTGTTTCATGAAGATTTTACTCGTGATTCTTACGGGCAATCCTTTTCATATAGTCAAAGTCCTTCCCTGTGGTGGTATGGATTTGCATATCGATATTCATTTAGTGATATAGGAATCAGAGGTTTAAATCCTTTTATACAAGGTTTTGCAGGGTGGGCGCAAAATGGTCCACTTGGCAAACTAACTGTCGGTATTCGTTATACACCTGAGCAGCGTATTTCGTTTATTCTTGGGGCAGAAGGTTCATATTTGGTTTATCCTGTGGGAGGTAAATATTTTACTACGCAAAAAGTTGCCTTCACGTATGGAATGAGCGTTAATCTTTAGGAAGCAAAACATTAGTGCAAAGGCAGTATCAATATTTATAAATGAAACCAATCACATTCCGAAGAAGAATTCCGTTCGTAACAGATTAGCTTGAATTCAAGTTAATTAAACAAAAACTATATGGATACAACACTACAAATTGAAAAAGAACTTAGAAAATACTACGATAGTTTTCAACATAAAAACTGGGTGGAATTTGCAGATTTTCTTGCTAATGATTTTAAGTATTATACCGACAAATGCACGATTCAAAACAAGCAAGAATTTGTAGGTTTTTTAGAGCAGGATGATTGGCGTGTATTAGAATATTCTATTTCCAATATCCACACAATATTATCCGAAGGGAAAGACTTGGCAGTAGTTTATTATACTATTGTATTTACAGGGATTTCAAGTAATCAAAATGTAGCATTAAAAGCAATCGAAACAACAGTATTTGTATTAACGAATGACAAATGGAAAATCCAACATTGCCATACTTCTAATTTGTAATTATTTCTATTGGTTTCACAAATTTCTATCAAAGCATGAACTATAAATATATACTATTTGCGGTAGCCATATTAACCGGTTCATGTACCTGTGCCGTAGATAATAACACTACAAAAGAAATTGAACCGACTGTCAAATCCCGTATAAGAATTATTAATGCTTCGGCTGGCGCACCCGCACTTGACTGTTTGGATAACGATAAAGTAAAAAAACAATCCATTTCATTTGCTGATACTTCATCGGGTTATTTTGAGATAGGGAGCGGTGTAAGGAATATTCGTCTAAACTCATCATCCACAAACACAGCTTTACTAAGCATTCTTTCTAATTTTACAGCACAAAAAAATCATACAATTGTTGCTATGGGTTTACCAACAGCAATGCTCGGGTTTGTTTTACAAGATGAGCCGCCACAACCGATTTCAGGTAAAGCATTTGTTCGATTCATTCACACCTCTAAAGCTGTGGAAGACGTGAATGTTTCTGCAGGTTCTTCAGTACTTTTTTCAAATAAGATATTCCCGTCTTTCACCGATTTTATTGCAGTTGATTCAGGAAGCGTATCAATTAATATTTATGAGAATAAAACAAATTCGAGCTACCGACAGACAATCCATATACAAGAGGGGAAAATTTATACAATAATGCTAAAAAGCGATGTTTCCGCTGTAGGTAATGAACGTCTTCGTCCATGGGTGATTACCGATTAATGAAATAAAACGAGTTAACATATTAACATGGATTAGCGGACAATCACCATCTGCTTCACTATTTCTCCAATTCTCACACTATAGAAACCGTTAGGAAGGTCATCAATGTCAATTACAGTCTCATTTTGTAGAGATTTGACTCTTTTTACCACATAACCTAACACATTTATAATTTCAATAACATTATCATAATCCATTAAGCCGATATACTGAACAGAAAGGGAACTTTGTGCAGGATTTGGAGAAATTGAAACAGAATTTAAAGGATAAGAATCCTCTTGTATTACCGAAGTGTTTTCCGCTTCAACAGCCCCTATTGACCTATTTGCAGCAAACGGTTTCCCGAAAAAATCATTTTTCGGTGAAGTGGCTGCGTACCCTTTCCCTATAGCAGGGGAGGATGTTTGCAAGCGATAGAGCGTATCCAAAAACTGTGGGTCAGTATTGAGTAGGCGATTAGGTTCGGCTAAGGGTGTGTTCGGTCCGTTCCACGATGAATTATCGGGATTAAACCATAGATTATTCGAGAAGGTAAATGTTTCGGGAGCAGTATTTCCCCCTATATTGATTGCAGGTTGCGTAGTATTAAAAACTACGATGTTATTACGAAATGAATTGTTGCCACATAGAAGAAAACTAGAGGCGGTTGTTTCTTGCAGGATACGGATAGCCCACCGTTCCGGACGGATAATTGTATTATTAACAACTTCACAGTTTATTGCTCCTACATAAGCAATCGGTGCCATTGACCCGAAAAAAATATTAGAATATACATATATATTGGCAGCTTCATAATTTGCCCCCGGTGGTCTGAAAAATTCAAGACCTGTCGAACCACCAATATTTATTGCTCGTTGTCCTCCTCTTATAAAACGATTCTGTTCTATACGAATATCTTTTGATGCTCCTTTTGCTTGAATGCAATTCGACCCGCCGTTCTCAAAAAGGTTCTGTTCAAATGTACCCTTGTGACAGCCCACCATATCCACCATCGACCCGCCGGCAGAACCGTTTAGAAATCTACACAGCCGTATAGTAAATTCATCCACACCAGACATTTTTAGCTCGTCGTTGTTACCGGTAGCATTCATGCTTCGCCATTCACATTTTTGGATAATGATGTGGTGGGCTGGTGTCTCGATTGTTGCTGCATCATCAATATTGACACCGTTTCCGGTTTGCTGTTCAAAAACAAGACCTTCAATTCGGAGATATGCAGGATCACTCAAATGAAACGCCTGTGAACCGCCTCTGAAAATAACGCTTTCATTGTCCATGGCGCGGATAGTTATCCATGCCGTAGCATTTCCTTGTAAATTTGCGACATAGTCCCCACCTGTATAAATACCTTCTCGAATAAGAATTGTATCCCCTGGTTGTGCAACTGATGCTGCATCTTGAAGGCGCAAATATTGCCTTCCGATACCTACTTCGCGGGTTTGTGCTTCAGTTGCAACGATCGCACCAATTGCTATGATAATGTAGTAGATTACTTTCATAATTGTTGTATTCCTTAGTAAGTATCGAGAAATAATTATTCTAAAAGTAGAGAGTAGAAATTGGCAAGTATCTGACAACGGTAAACTCAACATTACAAATAAGTTACGCAGCCATAAACTCGCCCGGAAGGGTTCAATTACTTATCAATGTTGCTAATGCTGAAATGTAAACTAAATCTGTTTTTCTAAGTACTGGGACAAAAATAATCGAGACAATAGAGTTCGTTTGTTTGGCAAGTATTTTGAATAACGACAGGCTTAGCATGACATAGCTTGCAAGCCATACAGAGTGTCGTTATACAGATACTTACTTTTTTGAAATAACTGACAAATTATTGTCAGTTATTTTTGACCTTTTGCTTACTTAAAACAAAAGATCTGATTTATTTAATAACGCCCTCGGAGCTACTGTAAGTTCATACAAGATTACTATAAATTTCTTCTATATTTTTATTGATTCAACAATACTGAACATTGGGGAATGAGTATGAATTACTTTCGATAGTTTCAAACCTGCTTTGGAAAATAGAGATGCAAACTCTTTTTCAGTACGCTCTTTACCTCCTGTCATTGCAAGCATATTAATATCCATGAATTTTCCCGGATGGGGAGTGTTTCCTTCGGAAATAACCGATTCCATTACCAACAATGTGCTGTTTGAGTTCATAGCATTTGCACAATTTTTCAGAATTTGAATTGATTTTTCATCGTTCCAGTCATGGAGAATCATTTTCATTAAATATACATCAGCACCGTTAGGAACAGATACAAAGAAATCCCCGCCTTGCGTTCTGCATCGTCCGGCAAACCCTTTTGCATTTATTTCTTTTTGAGTTTCGTGTACTACATATTCCATATCGAATACAATCCCTGTTGCGTCTTTTACTGTATCTAACACTGCCATTAGCAGAGCACCGTTTCCGCCGCCGATATCAACAATTGTTTTGAACCGAGAGAAGTCATAAGCAGGGAGTATGTTCATTATGGAGGCACCCGAAAAACCTGTCATTGCCTTCATGAAATTCACTCCTTCTGCGGGATGAGTTTCGTAATATTTCCATACAGGCATACCCTCCACTTTATCGAAAGCGATATTGCCTGTCTTGATACTGTAAAGCAAATTTCCCCAAGCGTTATAGTGGTCACCCAGTTGAGCAATTGCCATTGCTTTCATCGAGCCTGGGACATTATTTTGCAAGGTATCGCTAAGCATAGTATTAGAAAATTCGCCTTTTTCATTCTCGCTGAAAATACCAACACTTGCAAGTGCCCGTAATACCCGATAGAGGGAAGGTGCATCGCAATGAGTAGTTTCAGCTAATTGTTCGGTGGTTTGTGCACCATCTGCGAGCAAATCGGCTATATCCAACTTGGCTGCATTGTAAATACAGCATGAAGTCCAGAAACCTGTAATCATCTGCAACATTTGTGCAGGAGGAGGAATTTGTTGTTGATTGTTCATATTGCTTTGATAATTGTTAAGGAAAACATCAGTTTGTTCCCGCAAAATTACCACCTGCTGAAGTTAGTTTCCAATAACCCAAGTTAAGAAACTACTTAACTTGGGTTAAGAAATAATTGAGCTTGAGAAATATGTAAGGATTCTAAAAGTCAAATAAATATCCCGGACTTTGTGTCCTTTGTACAACCTTTCCAACGGTTATGGCTTTTCTTCTATCACAAAGTTAATAAAGGTTGTACAAAGGACACAAATAATCAAGCTACTTCCCTAAAAGGCGTTTACGCATACGGCTGAGAGAGGGCGGTTCGATGCCGAGGTAAGAAGCGATATATTGCAATGGAATACGCTGAAAAATATGAGGGTGTTTTTCTAATAATTGCAGGTAGCGTTCTTCAGGTGTGAGGGTTTTTATTTCGACTAAACGGTTTAAAGTAGCAAAATGGGCTTTATGGAATTTTTGCTCATGCCATTCTTTAAGTTGAGGTATCCGAATTTGTATTGTCTCAAAATCAGATTTTGAGATGCATAGTAATTCGCAATCTTCCATAGCTTGAACATACATCCTACCCGGGCTTCCGGTGTGGTAACTCTGCAAATCACCAATCCACCAGTCCTCGAAGGAAAAGTGCATGATATGCTCATTTCCCTTATCGTCCATTGTGAATGTTCTGGAACTACCCTTATTAATATATGCAGTTTGATTGGTCGTTTGTCCTGCTTTAAGATAGAAAAATTTTCGAGGGATATATTCACGTCTGAAATATGAAACAAATAATTCAAATTCGGCTTCACTCAGAGCTACTTTCTCAGTAAAAAGTTCTATAAATAAAGGCGATATTTCTGAACGATAGAGTTGCATTTGCAGTATCTATTATCTGTTTAGAACAATAACTACAGATATGTTTAACTACAAATATATGCATCCTTCGGATTCATTGAAATACTTAGAAACGTATTTCTTCGAAAATTTTGTAATCTTATTTTTCTACTTTTCTTTTGTCAGTACAAAATTACTGCCGCCCTGTTTTAAAGTGAGTTCGTTTTTTGGAGTATTAAATTCAATTACAATTCCGGCTTGTTCAAATTGAAACTTATCCTTTTCGGTTGCTGCAAGAGGGAATGCAGATTGTCCGGTTGCCTGCCCGTACAGTGTGCTGCTATCCTTTGTAATTGAAATTTTCAGAGGAAATTTGGGGCTTGAATAAACACCCAGATATTTATCTAACTCTTCTGCTTTTACAGCTATAGTAGTAAATGTCGGTATTGAATACGGTTTGTCGAAATAGATACTTAAAACACCGATAAGAATTGCGTTTATCGGGTATGCTTGTCCGTTTGAAATATATGCGATTGCAACGCTATCATCGGGAAAGTACGCAAGCGTTGATACAAAACCATCTATGCCGCCATTATGACCGTATGCAGTTTTTGTACCGAACGGGAAAGTGACTATACCCATTCCATATTTATCTTTCAATGTTTTCATTTGCATGAAACTGGCTTGAGACATCAATTTTTGAGCAAATAATGCTGCAAAGCTTTTCCATAAGACTGTTTCGTAACCTTTTCGATAATATATCCCAAAATAACATAGTTCGAATTGCTGTATGAGCCTTTCGCGTTCGGCTCGAAATCTACAGGGCTTTTAGAAATGATGTCGAGCATTTCGTCATGTGTTTTAGGTGATGTCATCCATGTTGCATATTCCTGATCTTCAGTAAAATTATGCAGTCCGCTTCGATGGTTCAATAAATTACCAATAGTAATTTTATGTGCATTTGGTAGTTTCGGGAAATACGTTGCCAATGGTGTTGTCAGAGTGATTTTCCCTTCATCTATCAATTGGAAAATCATTGTGGATGTAAACATTTTAGTTATTGAGCCGATTCTATACTTTGTAGATGTAGTAGAGGGTTGTTTTTCTTTGTCCGTGATTTGCATGTAGCCGATTGCACGACTGTAAAGCAGGTTACCATTTTTGGTAATGGCAATAGAACCCATTGCTTTATTTTTTTCGGAGAGTCTGTCGAATAAGCTGTCAAGTTTGGCTTTGTTGAAGTTTTGTGAATGTGTTGTGCTGAAAGAAAAACCTATCAAGAGGAGAGTAGTAAGGAGTATATTTTTCATCTATTTGTAATCCGATTGTTGATAAATATTAGGTGACAATTATTTATGATATAGCATTAATACTATCAAATTGATTTTTAGTTTCGTTTTTGATTGATTTCATAATTAATAGGTTAGTTGTACGAATGTATAGGGGGCAGACATTGTCTGTCCCTATACATTACAAATTAATTTTTGTCTATCTCCTCACTCAACCCTCACCACCCCAGCTCCATTATACGAATGATACTCCCCATTGTACATGGCATCTGCACTCACAGGACCCATCTTGTATATTCCCTTCGATAATAATACGCTTTTTCATCTCCCGAAGCCGATGTGAAAATGTTGATGCGGTCATCGCGAATATCCAAATGTTGCGGGGAGGTGTTGTTCTTAATCCATGAAAGTTCTGGTACAGCTCCAACACGCGGGTTTTCGATTTCAAGTCCTGCCGGGAGCATATCTGTAATTACCACATTATTTACAGTAGTATTCTGAGTAGTCGAAAGCATGATTTTAACAACAATCAAATCATTCTGCTTAAAATTTGTACCGGAAATAGGCTTTCCGTCCCGATTCAAAAATACTTTGCGAACTTTTAGGAAATTATCTTCCTGTACAAATTTCCCGTCCATGCTTAATCCTTCCAAACTCCAGAAATAATACATCGTACCATTGCTTGCACTTATCGTCACTTGCTTACCTGCAATATCCTTTGTGGTAACAAATGCGTTTTCACCTGCAGAGCCGATTGTTTTTCCACCTGCACTGATAGTAGCAGTAGCGTTTGCTGCTATACTTCGCTTGGCGATTTTCCCGAACGCAAGCAAGGCAAACACATTTTCCTGAGTAGATAAATACCTCTGATTCTTCATTCCTTCGGAAAGATGCCGTGCCATTACCGGGATTTGTTTGTTGTCGGAGTCAACTTCCAAAAGTGTATTGAGAGAAATTCCTTCATCACGAATGTATGAACCGAAACTCCCGTCAAATTCAGGAATCGATTGTTCATTCGAGAAAGAAGATTTGGGGAGAATTCCTTTGTAACTTGCTTGGTCACCATTGAGCATGAATGCCGCAGCAAGCAGATAGCGCGAATCGTTTGTCATTTGGGAAAGATTGGATTTGCAGTAGTTCATTGTGGAAATATCGGGTCGTCCGACAAGCGACAATACGAAAAGATTATATGCCACTTCTCGCGGAATAATAGGTCTGGATTGAACTGTTGCTCCTCCGTTAAGTCTATAATAATACTGAACGGTTTTTCTTGTTTTTACTTCTTGTGATAAATAAGAAGCTGCTTTGTCAATTGTGGAAGAAGGCACTTCAAACCCAGCTTTCTTGGCTTCCCACAGAAAATGCACAGCATACACTGTTCCCCACCATGATGCTTCATTTCCACCCTGCCAATAACTGAATCCTCCGTTATAGACCTGCATTGAGCCGAGTTTGGTAATGGCTTGCTGAACATTATAGGCAGGGTTTGTTCCTTGCATATTGCGGTCTTGAACAGATTTTGCGAGGTCGAAATAATAGATTTGCGGGAAAGCAGACGAAACGGTTTGCTCAACACAACCGTATGGATACTGAACAAGATAGGTCAGGTTTTTTGTGAATTGCACAAGAGGTGAGCGGGAAACAATAAGTTTTGCATCCATCGAAGATGGAATATATGCAGCGTTAATGTTAACAGTTTGTATCTGCCCTGCATTTACTACTCCGTCGCCTGAGGTCTTGAGTAAGCCCGCAATAGGGCGTACACTCATCGAGGTTTTTTCTGTAAATGTTTCGCCGAGTGCCTGTACACTTACTGTTGCATCTGCTAATCCTACTTCCTGTTTAGCAACTGCGCGGAATGTAGCGTTTGCTTCGGAATTTGCAGGAATATTCACCGATTGTTGGAAATTTCCTAACACATACATAGCTCCGCTTATTGAAAGTTTTGCAGTGGCATTTGTAGCTTTAGCCGTTGTATTTGTCAGCGTAACAGGAATAGTAAGCGTATCTCCCGGGCTTGCAAATCTTGGAAGAGCAGAGGAAACAACAATCGGGTCGGCAACTTTTATATGCTTTTCTGCCGAACCTAACGATTTATTCTTATAGCAAACCGCCATTACTCGTAAATCCCCCGAGAATTGAGGAATATCAATAGTATAAGTGGCTTGCGAACCGGAAGTCTTGATAATACCGCTCCACAATGCAATCAAATTAACCCTTTTGCTTGTAAATGGATTCACACGCTTCGAAAGATCATAACCGTCACCCGCAGTACTGGATTTTTTCCGTGAATATTCAGGGAAAAGAAAAGGGTAGAGATTATGAGAATTAACTTCAAGTGCACGTTTTGCATAGAAAAAGCCATGGGGGTCGGGAGTCTTGAAATTTTTAAGTTGCAGGATGCCCTCGTCAACAACGGCTATCGTAAGATGAACATTCGGCTCTCCTGTCCGAACAGTAATCGTTTGCTTGGTATTTGAGCGTGACTTTTCTGCAACGGATATAGTCACGGGAATTCGAGATGATGGTTTCTCAACGATAATCGGGTGGAATCCGGTTGCAACAGTTAACGGCATTGTGCCGTCATCAATTGGTTTAAATAAGGTTGCTGTTATATAGATATTCGGCAAATACTCTTCTTTTATCGGCAGAGTAAGCATTGCCGATTTTTTGTCCGTTTCAAGATAGAAATGCTCAAAAACTTTATTTCGTTCAACCGTCACCAACAATTTTCCTGCAAAAGGAGTTTTGAAAAGGATTGATGCTTTTTCGCCTATGCCGTACTTTTCTTTATCTGCTTCAATATTGATTTGGCCCTCTTTATTTACCTCGAATGATGAACTTTGTGTATAGCCCCATCCGTATGCATAGAATTTTTGTGCTACATACGCACTCGCACCTGGTTTCATAATCCGTACTTCGTACTCACCCGAGATTGTCGGCATAAAACTCATCGACGAGGATGTTCCGTTTAAAGTCATTGTACGTTCGATAAGAATTTGCTCTTGTTTTTGAGATACATTCCTATAATAGTCATTGTCTTTTTCAATAACATTTTGCCAATTGAACTTTATGATTTGTACTTTTGCTTGAATGTTGTTTTGAGTATTTCCATTTTTGTCAACAGCAATCAACGGTATTGCCATATTCTTTCGTACCCCTACATAATCATCAAAAGACTTAATCCCAAAAAAGGATGATTGGGTTGAAACATCAAACGTAGTAAGACGATTCACAGGACGTCCCGTTTCATCAAAAACAGTTGTAAATACTTTTCCGGCAAGTATTCCAAGGTTTTCGTATTCCTGACCAATTGCAAAGGCTTGCGAACCTTTGCCATCTTTGTCTGTCTTATCTTCCCTCAGTTCTTTTTGGAATTGAATTTCATTTTTAGTTTGAATTGAAAAGCTATAGTCTTTAAAATTCTTTGCAATGAATTGCTTGCGGGTAAGGGAATATTCCATTTGATAATTACGACCGGATGCCGGAGGTCCGAATAAATTCATTGCTTGAACGGAGATTGTAACCTTATCATTCAAATGATATTCATGTTTATCGGAACGCGCTGCCACGCTGATACGGTCCGGCATAAATTCTTCAACACTTATAATTGTTGAATTCAACAGAATATCATTTGCTGAATAGAGTTCGGCGGTATATGACCCCGTGACAACGGTAGGAGGCAGGGGAATTGCAGTTTCGAAAGCTCCCTGCTCGTCCAGTATGAATTTTGCGTTTTTGTATTCTTTTCCATTCGGCATCAGGAGTTTGAGTTTGACAGGAATATTTACAACAGGCTCCCATGTCATAGTGCGGACTATCGAGCTAACACGGATTGTTTCGCCCGGGCGATAGATGTTTCTGTCTCCATAGATAAATGCTTGATACCCCGACGGGTTCTCGCGTTCTCCACCCACATCATACCGGGAAGTTTCTACTTTTGTTTTATATAAATGGAGGTATGTATAATCCTTATCCATTTGAGCGGTAAGCATTTCAATATGAAAGCCCGGGGCTTTTTGCTTGATATTGGGAAAACGGGCAAGACCATCTGCGCCTGTTGTAGCTTTATAGACAAATTGATTATTTGAACTGACAAGCTGAACGTTCACACCCGAAAGAGGTGTTGCGCTGAGTATTGAATTGGCGAACACAACAATTTCTTCATCGGTTGATTTTGCAATAAGTCCTATGTCAGAAATTGCTACAACTTTTGTTGCATTAAGGTATTCCTCGTCGTCGGAGGTTACTTTTACCAGATAAATCCCTTTGAACATTGTCTTATCATCGAAATTCAGGTTCAATAAACTCCGTCCATTCTCTTTCTGGAGAGATTTTGTCTCAATAATCTTATTAACAACTTCATCACCAAAATTGCTCGTTTGAATCCAGCCGTAATTATTATATTCTTCTTCATATTCCCCATAACCTTCTTCATAATACCCGCCGCCTTCACGCAAGAACGCAAGGATATTATTCTCATAAATCTTTGTGATAACAACACGAACTCTCGGGATATTAGTAATTTTCAAACCGACATTCCTGTCACCTTTCGAGGTAAGGTAAATAGCTTTTCGCGAGGTAAAAGTAAGCGCAGGTTTCATTTCTCCGAATTGAACATATTGTTTATAGTCCTGTTTCATTTCACCGCCGACTATACCCTTCAGTTTACCTGAAACAGTCAGTTCGTATGTTGTTCCGATTTTAAAATCACCTTTGAGAACCATTCCGTATTCCATAGTCTCTGCTGTGAATTTTACAGACGGGTTGATTGATACAAGAGGCTGCACTTCTGTATTCTCAACACTTTGTGTAGTAAGAATCTCTATTTTCTGCTTTTCATCTTCAAATCCGGTAGTAACTTGAATTATCTGAATCTTATCTCGAGAAGGAGTGTCGAAATTCACTTCAAACGCTTCTTTAGTGATAAAGTCACTTTCCACACAATGCAATCCTTTGTCAACTGTAATTTTTACAGGTAAACTTCCTGTTCCGAAAGGAATATTTTCAATATTGACCTGAACGGAGTTGTTTACCGTTTCAGATGGCAATTCAAAAGCTGCGTTCTTTCCGTCTAATTGGATGTGTAGCAAAGAAGCAAGATTTTGCGGGTTGATAAACTCTGTAAAATTCAATCGTAATTGCAGGGCAACTTGAGATGGATTTTTTGTTGATTTTGCCCAAAACGATGTGGCATCAATAAACTTTAAGTATGGCGTGTGGAATCCAAATTCTTTTTCATCGGTCAGTTTCAATTTTTTATCGACATGGAGCAGGATTGCCTCTGTTAATTCACCCTTGTAATCGGTGCTCGGTTTGAAGCCCTTGCTCGGTGAGAATATTAGCTCTGAGGAAGAGTTCCATTTGAATTTTCCTTTGACTGCCGGCGAGAACTTGATATAAGCCGTTGTATCCCAATCATAATTGAGAAGTGAATCCGGGATAAGCGGATGATCGAATGTAAACGAAAGATTTTGCTCACGCTGGATTTCATCAGTAAAATTACGTGATGCAATACCAACTTTATCACCGCCGCAACTTGCAATTGCAAGAAAAACAAGTACACACAAAACGACTCGGAAATTCATAGGAATTCCTGTAGAAAAGTAAGAAAAAATTTGAGCATTAAGGGATCGTAAACCGGAGGGGATTTTTGCAAAAATTCACTATACAAAAATAATGAATTTACCGAAGGAAAACCGGGCAAAGAAAAGTTTTTTTAATAAAATATCAGCATAATAATTTCGTGTTGTAAAAATTACATGGTTTTTCTACTTTTCATGAGTAACAAATTATTGAAATGTAGTACATTGCAATATATTATATAGCTTTTGGGCGAGTAAGGCAGCAACATAAAAATAGTAAACTAAAGATTCTCATCGTCACCCTCCATGAAGTTTAAAATATTTATACTCCTCATTATGTCATCTGTGGTGTTATTCGCTATTGAACTCAAGGCGTTTGAGCGGGATACTACATCTCCAACAACCAGATGGATTCTGCCTCAACGAGATGTGTACCGTCCAAAAGTAGCGGTTGTATTGTCGGGTGGGGGCAGCAGTGGGCTTGCCCAAATAGGAGTCTTACATGAATTGGAAAAAGCAGGAATACCAATTGATTATGTTATTGGAACAAGTATAGGCGCAATAATAGGGGGATTATACGCTTCGGGATATACTGCTCACGAACTGGACTCTATACTTACCGATGTAGAATGGGAGCGGATTCTGGCAATTGGAAACGAACAGGATAGGGCGGATTTATTCCTTGATCAGAAGTTTGAGAACGATAGAAATCTGCTCACACTCCATTTCAGAAATTTCAAATTAGTTGTTCCTCAGTCAATATCCGGCGATACACGGCTTGCAATGCTTTTGCACGAATTGGTGTGGAATGGTGTTTATCATGCAGACGGAAATTTCGATCACCTGAAAGTTCCATTTCGCGCAGTGGCAACCGATTTGGTAAAGGGACGCTCGATTGCACTTAGAAAAGGTGATTTGGTAAATGCAATGCGGGCAAGTGCCACCGTACCGCTCAGATATACTCCTATTCGGATTGACTCAATGGTATTGGTGGATGGTGGAATAATGTCGAATATTCCAATTGAAATAGCAGCTTCCGAATTTCATCCTACGATCATAATATCAATTAATACCACATCTCCGCTTTTACCTCCCGATGAGCTCGACACCCCGTGGAATGTTGCCGACCAAGTGGTAACAAGTATGATGAATATTCAAAATTCCCGTTTTGAAAACACCGTGTCAGGGATTCCCGTTCTTTCGATTACGCCGGAACTTGGTACATGGAAAAATACTGATTTTTCGGATGTTAAAGGACTGATTTCGATAGGGAAAAAAGCAGGGGCTGAGGTTCAAAGCCAAATTAAAAAGTTATTAGTTCAGCAAGAAGATTCCCTTCTTGCTGTCAGGTACACAACTCCAAATTTCCCACCTGAAATGCGAACTGTTCGTCTCGATATGACTGAATATTCAAATTCAACACTCCTTGC
>JACPWH010000003.1 GCA_016197185.1 Ignavibacteriota bacterium | reverse complement strand
TATTACAATCATATCCTCACCGTTTACTTCGCGCACAACAGGACGTTTTTGGATTGCACCGATACCCATGATTGCTGTTTGTGGCTGGTTGATTACCGGAGTTCCGAATAAACTTCCGAAAGACCCAACATTTGTTATAGTAAAAGTACCACCTTGCACATCATCCGGTGCAAGTTTTTTAGTGCGGGCACGTGTGGATAAATCTGCAACAGCACGTCCAAGCCCTGTAATATTAAGGGCATCAGCGTTTTTAATCACAGGTACAATCAAATTTCCGTCATCGAGTGCGGTTGCAAAGCTCAGATTGAGGCGTTTATGACGAATGATATTCTTGCCGTCCACGCTTACATTCACCATTGGGAATTGCTTGATTCCGTCAAGTGCCGCCTTTGCAAAGAATGGGGTAAATGTAAGTTTGAAACCCTCTCGTTTTTCAAAAGCCGCTTTCGTTTTCTCACGGAATTTCACAATGCCTGTAACATCAGCTTCTGCTACACTTGTTACATGAGGTGAGGTTGTTTTAGAACGAACCATGTGATCGCTGATAAGCTGTCTCATTCTGTCCATTGGAATAACCTCGTCGTCAGGTCCGATATTCATTGTTGGAGCCGCAACAGCAGGCTTTGGAGCCGCAGCTACTGCTGGTGCCGCAGTTGCAGGGGTAGGGGCTGTAGCAGGAGCAGGTGCCGGAATTGCAGCGGGAGCTACTTTGCCGGTTTTGCGTAAGTCAATATAATTCTGGAGATCATTCTTGGTAACACGACCTTCTAATCCTGTACCTGAAATTGTTTCAAGTTCTTCAAGCATTACCTTTTCCGATTCTGCAATAGTCCGTACAAGTGGTGAATAAAAACGTTTGCCGGATGCGCGTGGAATGTCTGCCGTTCCGCCATTCATCATTGCAGGGACATTAGCCGGTGCTGAAGCTGATCCGTTTGTTGAAGCAGGCGAAGGAATTGGAACTTGAGGTTCGGTTACGGGGGCTTGAGGAGCAGGAGCAGGTACTGCTGTTGTTACCGGAGCAGCCGGAGACGGACTTGACGCATTAACAGTAGCAGTTGCTCCTGTTGAAATACGAGCAATAACATTTCCTACTTCAACAACATCATTTTCCGCTGCTAACAATTCAGAAACTATGCCGGCATTAGGCGAAGGAACTTCTGTATCAACTTTATCTGTTGAAATTTCTAGTAAAATCTCATCACGTTCAATTTTGTCCCCGGGTTTTTTGAGCCATTTCAGGATTTTACCTTCTTGGATGGATTCACCCATTTTAGGCATTACCACATCAATTGTAGCTCCAGATGTAGCAACTTGAGCAGGTGCAGGAGCAGCCGGTGTAGCGGCTGCTGCAGGAACAGCCGGTGTAGGGACTGCTGCAGGAGCAGCAGGTACGGGAGTTGGTACAACTGGAACAGAAGCTTCAACAGGAGGAGCAGGAGCTGCAACAGGAGCAGTTACAACAGGAGCAGGAGCGGCAACCGAGGCATTTACATCAGTTTCAATTCGTGCAATAACATTTCCTACCTCTACAGTATCATTTTCTTGAGCTAAAAGTGCAACAATAATTCCGGCATTGGGTGCAGGAACTTCCGTATCTACTTTATCGGTAGAGATTTCGAGTAAAATTTCATCGCGTTCAATTTTGTCGCCCGGCTTTTTTAACCATTTGAGAATTTTACCTTCTTGGATGGATTCACCCATCTTAGGCATTACAACATCAACTGTCATTGTGTCTCCTGAAATAATATTCTGATACTTAGTTTTTCTCTTAAATGTAATAAATTACAAGTGCAAATTAGCGAAAATTCGTAGATTTACCAACGGTGGAATCATCAGCAAAGCTAACCTGATTCAAATTTATTATTCTTTATCAATTATTAACTGTATAAATGCCAAGTGCTTCCTTTCCTAAAAGAGTAATTTGCCTTACTGAGGAAACTACTGAAACACTTTATGCTCTCGGTGCTGACGAGCTTATAGTGGGAATTTCAGGTTTCACGGTTCGTCCCAAAAATGCCCGTAAAACCAAACCGAAAATATCTACCTACCTTGACGCTAATATTGATAAAATAGTTGATCTGAAACCCGATATGATTTTCGCGTGGTCTGATCTTCAAGCAGGAATATGTGCCGAGCTTATCCGCGCGGGTATTGAAGTTGTATGTTTCAATCATCGCTCAATCGACGGTATCTTATCGATGATTCTTCGTTTAGGTTCACTCGTTGGTAAGCAGAAAGAAGCATTCAAGTATATCAATCGATTAGAAAAAAACATAAGAGAAACAGTTCGTCTTGTAAAAAAACGAAAATATCGCCCGAGAGTATATTTCGAGGAATGGTACGATCCGCTTATCACAGGCATCTGCTGGGTTAGCGAGATAATCGAACTATGCGGAGGAATAGATATTTTCTCCGAAAATAGAGCATTCCCTGATGCAAAGCGAAGAATCCTTTCGGACAATTCAGAAGTTATTCGCCGATCACCCGATATTTTACTTGCTTCATGGTGTGGTAAACAATTCAAACCAGAAAAAGTAAAAGCTCGTGAAGGTTGGCTTGAAATTCCTGCAGTTCGTGATAATCATATATACGAAATTCATTCATCAATTATTCTGCAACCCGGACCTGCTGCACTTACTGAAGGGATAACGAGTGTTATGCATATTTTTGATGGTTGGGAGAAAAGTCAATGTTAATTCTACCGGTGGTTTTCTGTGAATTTATTAACCGTAGAGACAGGACAATGCCCTGTCTCTACCATTTCATGATTCTTTACAATGTAATTCTCACCTCCGCTTTTTATTTCTTCCTCATCTCATTCATTTCTTCTCTATGGCGCAGACGTTCTTGACGGCGATAAGCAGCTTCTTCGAATCTCTGCGTTTCTGCAGGTGTTTGAGGCTCAATTTGAGGAACAGGGAGCGGTTTGCCATACTGATCAATTGCCACAAATGTTAAATATGCCGTTGAGGCATGTGCTTCAATTCCATTGAGGGGGTCTTGTCTGAATGCTTCCACATTGATTTCCATCGAAGAACGGAAAGCACGGGTGATTGTGGCGCGTATTTCTACAACGTGTCCCAGCTTAATCGGTTCGTGAAAGTTAATTTCATCCACAGAAGCAGTTACACAAACCCTTCCTGCATGGCGCATTGCTACAAGAGCAGCTGCAATGTCAATCCAGTGCATCAGTTTTCCGCCGAGCAAATTTCCGAGTTGGTTAGTATCGTTGGGTAATACGAGTTCCGTCATAATGACCATTGATTCAGACGGCGATTTCGAAGCTAATACTGACATTATTTTGTTTCCTTGAAAATGATAAATAGGGAATATTCTTCTAAGACTAATAGCAAAATTCCTCTACAAAAATACCATAACTATTTTTTATTCGTCGTATCTCAAAGACATATATTTTGATATTCTTATTTGAAAATAAATTTCGACTTGACCTCATAAGATAGGTTTATCGTTTGATTTTAGACATTGTTGTTTAAATTTTGAAAAGTAAACCAAAGTTTTAGAGTATTTCGAGTGATGATTACCTCCCCTTATATAAGGTAGGTATCCGGTACTTCGGCAAGCTAATTGTAACCAATGAGTTACGTTGCCATGAGCTTGCCGAATGCTTCAATTATTTGCCGAGTTTGGATATAAAATTATGGTCACAAATCATAAACCGGGTAATTTAACAAACCCGATTTCAATATCGAATTCACCTTAAAAAGCCTGTTCTCTATCCTTTAGAAAAATTCTTCTTGATACCCGACAAAATTAGTCGTACTTTTGTAATTCTAAATCCGACTAGATTAGGCTTATTTTGTTCTATTTTTTCTAACACCATATTATGCTTCGTCTTTCAAAGAGGGTGGAATACAGTCTGATTGCGATGCAACACATTGCCGGGCGGGCGGGTGTGGTGGTTTCGGCAAAAGAAATAGCCGAGCAATATAATATCTCGTTTGAATTACTCTCCAAAGTTCTCCATAGGCTTTCAAAATCAGGTTTACTAGCCTCTTACCAAGGTGTTCAAGGTGGTTATATATTATCTCAACCTGCAAATTTTATAAGTGTGGCCAGTATTATTGATGCAGTGGAGGGGAAGCAGTCGATTGTGGAATGCAGTCATGAGACCGAGGGGTGTTCATGCCGTTCTCTGCCAAGTTGTACAATTAAAAACCCTATGGAAAAATTACAAATCAAGATTGATCAAGTGTTTCAATCAATGACAATAGCCGAAATGATACAACCTACTGTGTTGATGTAACACTTAACAATAAAAAGAAAATTAACTATATTTTAATAGGAAATTGCTATGGAAACCGGAATGGATATTCTTGATGAAGTCGTCAGCCGCGACTATCAATATGGCTTCGTAAGCGATATTGAACAAGAAATCACACCAAAAGGTCTGAGTGAAGATATTGTGCGGCTTATCTCCAATAAGAAGAACGAACCGGAATGGATGCTCGAATGGAGATTGAAAGCATATCGTCACTGGCTTACAATGCGTGAGCCGAAATGGTCTAATGTACATTACCCTGCTATAGATTTTAATGACATCAGCTATTATGCTGCACCAAAAGTAAAAACAGATGCTCCGCTTTCGCTTGATGATATTGATCCTGAAATACGAAAAACATTCGATAAACTTGGTATTTCCCTTATCGAGCAGCAACGCCTTTCGGGAATTGCCGTTGATGCTGTGTTCGATAGCGTATCGGTTGCCACTACATTCAAAGCAAAACTTGCAGAAAAGGGGATAATCTTTTGTTCGATGAGCGAAGCTGTGCGAGAACATCCTGAACTTGTGAAGAAATACATCGGCTCGGTTGTTCCTGTAAGCGATAATTTCTATTCTGCTCTTAATTCCGCAGTGTTTAGCGACGGTTCGTTCTGCTATATTCCTAAGGGGGTTCGCTGTCCTATGGAATTATCGACGTATTTCCGAATAAATGCTAAAGATACCGGACAATTTGAACGTACCCTTATCGTAGCTGATGAAGGAAGCTATGTAAGTTATTTGGAAGGCTGCACAGCCCCTATGCGTGATGAAAATCAACTTCATGCTGCAGTCGTGGAAATCGTAGCTCATAAAGATGCAGAAGTAAAGTATTCAACTGTTCAGAATTGGTATCCGGGAGATAAGAACGGCGTTGGTGGAATTTTCAATTTCGTAACCAAACGAGGGATTTGCATTGGGGATAATTCTAAAATCTCATGGACACAAGTGGAAACAGGTTCTGCCATTACATGGAAATATCCTTCAGTAATCTTGAAAGGTGACAATTCAATCGGCGAATTCTATTCAGTTGCCGTTACAAATAATTATCAGCAAGCAGATACAGGAACAAAGATGATGCACATCGGTAAAAACACCAAAAGCAGAATTGTTTCCAAAGGTATCTCAGCCGGAAAATCACAGAACAGCTATCGAGGCTTGGTGAAAATCAATAAAACAGCTACGAATGCACGCAATTTCTCCCAATGTGATTCTTTGCTTATAGGTGATAAATGCGGGGCACATACGTTCCCGTATCTTGAAGTAAGTAACAGTAATTCAATGGTAGAACATGAGGCAACTACCTCAAAAATTGGTGAGGACATATTGTTCTATTGCAATCAACGGGGCATTCCGACTGAGGAGGCAATTGCACTTATCGTAAACGGCTATTGCAAAGAAGTGATGAACCAGTTGCCCATGGAATTTGCTGTTGAGGCGCAACGGTTGCTGTCGGTATCGCTTGAGGGTAGCGTAGGGTAGATTTAGGTTGCAAAACTTTCTCTTATTAAAGAATAGTTCTGAAACTTTGTGTGCTTTGTGAAAAAACTTAGTGCACTTTGTGTTAAAAAAGAGAAACCACGAAGTACATAAAGGTTGAACTAAGAACACTGATCCTGCTTTTGATAAAGGATGGGTTCTTACCCTCCCGCGTAAAGTAATTAAAATCTTAAAATAATCATTTAACAAGAGCTTCGGAAGAAAGTAAAAAATTATGTTGAGTATCAATAATCTTCAGGCATCGGTAGAAGGAAAAGAAATTTTAAAAGGGATTAACCTTATTGTAAATTCAGGTGAGATTCATGCAATTATGGGTCCGAACGGGTCGGGAAAGTCAACTCTTGCGTCAGTTCTTGCCGGAAGATCAGAGTATGAAGTAACAGGCGGGGAAGTGGTATTTGAAGGTAAAGATCTTCTGGAAATGTCACCGGAAGAACGCTCGCACGAAGGTGTTTTCTTGGCATTTCAATATCCTGTAGAAATTCCGGGTGTATCCACTGCAAATTTCTTGAAGACTGCGCTGAATGAAGTCCGTAAACATCGTGGTGAAGACCAACTTGACGCTATGGACTTCTTGAAATTGATGAAAGAAAAAGCAAAATTGATGGATATTGAACTCAGTTTCCTGCAACGTTCACTCAATGAAGGATTCTCCGGGGGTGAAAAGAAACGCAATGAAATTTTTCAAATGGCGATGCTTAATCCTAAACTCTCAATTTTGGATGAAACCGACAGTGGCTTGGATATTGACGCTCTGAAAATCGTATCAAACGGTGTGAATTCATTGCGTTCAAAAGACAATGCTACAATTGTAATAACCCACTACCAACGTCTTTTGGATTATATCATACCGGATTTTGTGCATGTACTCTATAAAGGTAGAATCGTAAAGTCAGGCGGTAAAGAACTCGCGCTCGAACTTGAATCCCGTGGCTATGATTGGGTAAAAGATGAAGCAGGCGAGTAATTTCAATTAAACGGTAACAATACGCAATTTTTATATCCCTAAAAACAATGCAGGAAACATTAGAATTAAAACAACGCCTTCTTGCTGAATTTTCTTACCGTGAGCAATTACTGAACGGAAACACGGAAACTCCTCTTGAAATTCTACGTCAGGATGCAATGCGACGCTTCGCAGAACTCGGCTTCCCGACGGTACGTCATGAAGAGTGGAAATATGCCAATATCATGCCCGCTCTTTCAATTCCGTTTATAAGCCCGAAGCCGTCAATACTTACTGCCGATGAAGTTAAGGAGTTTTATCTTGATGAGATTAAAGCTAATGTTATTGTGTTTGTAAATGGTTATTATGCGCCGGAACATTCAAATATTATTTCAGAAGAAATTAAGATAAGCACTACATCTCAAGTTCTGAAAAATACAGAAGGTGTATCGCAATTTTCCGAAATCTCGGGCTATAAGAATGAAACATTTACTGTATTAAACACTGACCTTGTAACAGATGGTGCATGGGTTACAATACCTGATAAAGTCATTCTTGATTTACCGATTCATATTCTGATGATAACAGATGCACGGGAATATGCACCTATTTTCCATCCTCGCCATACAGTACATTGCGGAGCAAACAGCCAAGCACATATTATATATTCATCCTATACTATAGGTGAAAATTCCGGGTTTGCAAATACGGTTTCGGAAGTTTCCCTTGGGCAGAACGCTGTACTCCGTCAGTATATTATCCAAAATGATAATGATTCTGCTTATTCTGTAAACAGTTCATACATTAATCAAGAACGCGATAGCAACTATTCGGCAGTAACTATTTCACTTGGCGGTAAATTCATCAGAAACAATCACACATCGCGTCTTGCCGGTGAAAATTCTGAGGCAAACTTCTACGGACTTGTTCTTGGAACAGGCAAACAGCTTATAGATAATCATACTTTAGCTGACCACGCAACCCCCCATTGCCAAAGCAACGAACTCTATAAGTATATACTTGATGACCGCTCAACAGGTGTTTTCAACGGAAAAATAATAGTGCGTCCTGATGCTCAGAAAACAAATGCGTATCAATCTAACAAAACAATACTCCTCTCTGATACGGCAACTATAAACACAAAGCCTCAACTTGAGATTTTTGCAGATGATGTAAAATGCTCGCACGGTGCTACAAGCGGGCAGTTGGATGAAGAATCCTTATTCTATTTGCGTTCAAGAGGCATTCCTGCCGATAAAGCACGAGCGTTGCTTCTTCACGCTTTTGCAACAGATGTGTTAAATCACATTACTATTGGTTCGCTTCGTGATACGTTAGATAAAAGTATTGCAATACGGTTACATGATGAGGACGATGATATTGTGATTGTAGAGTGAAGTAACAAGAAAAGCATCCGATAATATATCTACTTTATCAAAATCCGTGGAGTCGGGTTTGTAAACCCGAATTTCTCAGTTGAAAATGTATTAATTTCGAGTGACTCGATATATGTATTTTCAATACAAGTTTCAAAAAAGGCAAGTATCTATAAACGACAGTATCTATGTGACCAGGGGTACGTCATATTGAGCCTGTCATTGTTCAATTATATGCCAATTGAACGCAAATATTGTATCTTTCTCGTAATAATAGCAGTATGTAAATAATCAATATGAATATCCCCTTCAATTCCGAACTCATCCGTCAAGATTTTCCAATCTTACACCAAGAAATATATGGGAAACCGCTTGTCTATCTTGATAATGCAGCCACAACCCAAAAACCTCAAATAGTCATTGATGCAGTTTCAAATTACTATTCTCGTTATAACAGTAATATCCACAGAGGAGTGCACTACTTGAGTCAACAGGCAACCGATGCTTATGAAAACGCCCGTAAAACGGTTCAAAAGTTTATTAATGCCGGTTCGACAAAGGAAGTGATATTCACGCGAGGCACAACAGAAGCAATCAACCTTGTTGCTGCCAGCTACGGTCGTGATATGCTAAAACAAGGTGATGAGATTGTAATTTCGACTATGGAGCACCATTCAAATATTGTTCCATGGCAAATGCTCTGTGAGCAAACAGGTGCAATTCTTCGAATTATCCCGATTATAGATTCCGGTGAAATCATACTTGAGGAATATCAAAAATTACTGAATGACCGCACGAAAATTGTGTCTGTTATTCATGTTTCCAATTCACTCGGGACGATTAATCCTGTAAAGATTATGACAGAGATGGCTCATGAATTCGGTGCAATCGTTTTAATTGACGGAGCACAGGCAATTCAGCATTTTGCAGTGGATGTTCAGGGAATAGGATGTGATTTTTATGCGTTCTCGGGTCATAAGTTGTATGCACCTACAGGTATCGGAGTACTTTACGGGAAACGCAGACTTCTAGAAGCAATGAAACCATACCAAGGCGGTGGTGATATGATTCTTTCAGTCAGCTTCGAGAAAACAACCTATAATGAACTTCCTCATAAATTTGAGGCGGGAACTCCTAATATTTCTGGTGTCATCGGGCTTGGAGCGGCAATTAATTATATTAACAATATAGGTTTGGATAAAATTTCCGAATATGAGGATGAAGTATTGAACTATGGCACAGCACTTCTTTCTGAAATTGAAACATTGCATATTATAGGGACTGCAAAAGATAAATCCAGCGTTCTTTCTTTTTCGATAGACGGGATACACCCGCATGATATAGGTACTTTCCTCGACCGTGACGGCATTGCTGTCCGTGCAGGGCATCATTGTACGCAGCCGCTTATGAAGAGGTATTGTGTACCGGCGACTACACGCGCATCCATTTCATTCTATAACACAAAAGCTGAAATTGATGCTCTAGCAAGTTCATTAAAAAAAATTATTAGAATGTTTGAATAAAATTCCCGTGCTTTGTATTGGATTATTGGTGTGTCCTATTTGCACTATAGCCGCGATTTACCTCACTCATTCGCATTGGGATCATATTGCCGACGCAAGAGAACTAAAGCATGAAACCAATGCTCCTCTTTTTATCCACCCTGACGATGAATACCGTTTAGAAGAACCCATGAGCCATACAATATGGCAATTACCATTTACAATTGAAAGTGTAACTGCTGATTATTATCTTCATCATGGAGACCAAATTCGTTGCGGTGAATGGAATTTTTCTGTTTGTCATACTCCGGGACATACAGAAGGCGGAGTCTGTTTTATTGATAAACTTCATTCAGTGGCAATAGTTGGAGATTCACTTTTTGCAGGAAGCGTGGGGAGAACCGACCTGCCCGGCGGAAATACCGATGTACTCATTGAATCGATTGCAAATCATTTGCTCACACTGCCCGATAATATTGTTTTTTTTGCGGGACATGGCGAAATTTCAACAATTGGCGATGAACGTATGTTTAACCCTTTCCTCTTAGGAATCAATACCTTATGAAATCCCTAAGAAATAGAGTTAATTTATTCTCATATTTCCGTAATAGAGAAATTGCCGGACTTTCCGTAATTTGCATACTACTAACAGCCCAAGTACTTTCGGGCTGTTATTCATTTACCGGGGGAACGATTCCACCACATTTGAAAACGATTACGGTTCTTCAGGTTACGGACAATAGCGGAATCGGTAATCCACGGTATAGAGAAATTCTTACGCAGCAGTTAATAGAAAAGTTTAGAAACGATAATTCTTTTGAATTTGCAGAGCGAAACGGTGATGCTCAACTGACAACGACAATCATATCTATCACGGATGCAACTGTCGCTGTGGGTGCTGGTGAACTTGAACGTGAACGTAAAGCGGTAGTTACAGTCGAGGCTGAATATTTCGACTTCGTAAAAAAGAAAAACATCTGGAAAAAATCCTTCTCGACAAATCAGATATATGCTGTTTCGGAAGGTCAGTCAGGAAGAGATGCAGCAGTAGAAAGTGCCTTGAAATTGATGAGTAATGATCTCCTTACGGCTGTGGTTTCAGGTTGGTAAGATTAAAAACGAAATATAAAAATTGTACGATTTTACTATTTATTATTTTCCCGAGGGGCTAACGTTTAACGTATGGAAAGTTCTATACTTCTGATTTATTTCCTCTCTCTCAGTATTCTCTTTGCCTTTGGGCTGCATGGTTTGGTAATGATTTATTATTACCATAAAACCTCACACATTTCTCATTCTTCCGACCCACATCTGGGTGAGTTTCCTCTTGTTACCGTTCAACTTCCAGTGTACAACGAACTCTATGTTGTAGAACGGCTTGTTCGTGCGGTATGTGCTTTGGATTACCCCAAAGACAAACTCGAAATTCAACTTTTGGATGATTCTACCGATGAAACGGTCGAAATTTCTCGGCGTTTGGTGAAGGAATTTGTGGAAGAAGGATTCGACATCAAGCACATCCATCGAATTGACCGCAGCGGATATAAAGCCGGTGCGCTCAAAAGCGGACTTGCGAGTGCTAGCGGTGAATTCGTAGCAATATTCGATGCGGATTTTGTTCCAAATGAAGATTTTCTTCAAAAGACAATCCCGCATTTCCGTTCCTCACAGGTGGGAATGGTGCAAACACGTTGGGAACATATCAATGCGGAATATTCATTCCTGACCCGTGCTCAGGCACTTGCTCTCGACGGACATTTTGTCATCGAACAGCAGGTTCGCAATAAAGCCGGGTTCTTTATCAATTTTAACGGTACTGCAGGTATATGGCGTAAATCCTGTATCGTAGATGCAGGCAACTGGCATGCAGATACCCTTGCTGAAGACTTGGATTTAAGTTACCGTGCCCAGCTACGCGGTTGGAAATTTGTATTCTTGAATGATGTTACTTCTCCTGCTGAACTTCCTGCGGATATTAATGCACTTAAAACACAGCAATTCCGCTGGACAAAAGGTGCGGTGGAAACAGCTAAGAAACTTCTTCCAAGCGTTTGGAAATCATCTTTGCCAATCAAAATCAAACTTGAATGTACGGTGCATCTAACAAGTAATATCGTATTCCCGTTTATTTTACTTGTAGCGATGCTTAATATTCCTCTAGTGATTATTAAGAATCAAGTAGAAGGTTTCGACAAGTACTTTACACTTATGTCTATTTTTGTACTTGCTTCAATCAGTACGTTCCTCTTCTATTTATATGCACAAAGAGCAATCCATCTCGATTGGCGCAGACGGTTAATGCTCTTCCCTGTGTTCATGGCTGGAAGTATGGGGTTTGCCGTTAACAATACAAAAGCGGTTTTCGAGGCACTCTTTGGCAAAAAATCTGAATTCAAGCGTACACCTAAATACAAAATTGTTAACTCGGGTGATGAATGGACGAAGAAAAAGTATGTTCAGAGAAAAATCGGCGGCGGTGTAATTATTGAATTACTACTTACTGCATATTTCATCTTTGGAATATCGATGTCAATCTATTATCTCGAAATATCGGCTATTCCATTCCAATTGATGTTCCTTGCAGGATTCGGAACCGTAGGCGCACTTTCTTTGCGACATGCGTTAGGCAGATAATCCTACAGATATTATCAAACAGCAAAAAGTAAAGATTTAGTCGGTTTTATAGTATATTTGTAATGAAAGGCGTTCTAATTAGAACGCCTTTTTTGTAATTTCTGAATCAAAATTTCTCATTCATAAGGAATAAATATGAAACTTCTTACCTATTCTCCTGTTACCGGAGTGGAACGTCTCGGCGTACTTATCGGAGATAAAATTCTTGATATGGAATTTGGTCATCGTGCTGCAGCAGATAAAATACAATTTTCTTTAGGATACTTACCCTCGAATATTCTTGATTTTCTTCGTCTCGATAATGCTGCAATCCATACTGCACATGCCCTTTGTAATTGGTTCAAAGACAACCATGACAAAGAAGACATAGCAGAGTTTTGGTATTATGCTGCGTCGGTTTCTCTTTGTTCGCCTGTGCCGCGTCCTACGTCCATGCGCGACGGGTATGCATTCCGTCAGCATGTAGAGGCGGCTCGCCGTAATCGTGGTCTTGAGATGATACCTGAATTTGATGATATTCCGATTTTCTATATTACTAATCATCAAGCGGTATTTGGTCCGGGTGAAATTCCTGTGCAGGAGCTTCATCTCAATCAATTGGATTTTGAGCTAGAATGTGCAATCGTGATTGGCAAACAAGGCAGCAATATTCCTGCTAACAAAGCAGATGAATATATTGCAGGGTACATGGTAATGAACGACTGGAGTGCCCGCGCGCTGCAAATGCAGGAAATGAAACTCAATCTCGGTCCTGCAAAAGGAAAAGATTTTGCGACTTCCCTCGGACCTTGGCTCGTTACCAAAGATGAGCTTGAAGACCGTAAAATCTCAACTCCAAACGGTGATAAATACGACCTTGAAATGAAAACCATTATCAATGGAAAAGAAATTTCCAAGGGAAATGTAAAGGATATGTCGTGGACATTTGCACAGATTATAGAACGTGCCAGCTATGGTGTAACGCTTTATCCGGGTGATGTAATCGGAAGCGGAACTTGCGGTACAGGGTGTTTCCTTGAATTGAATGGTAGCAAGGTGTTCAATCCGCCGATGTGGGTAATGCCGGATGATGTTGTGGATTGTTCCGTTGAACTTTTGGGTACGCTTTCGAATACAGTGCAGTTGGTTTGATTTTAGGTGAAATATTATTTATACCTTGAAGGTTCTCGAAAACCTTCAAGGTCTTTTTTTATATACATAGAAGAAGAAATAGATAGAAGAAGAAAGTACGTGTCAAACCAGTTTTTACAACTAGTGTTATTAACATACCTATTTGAAGGATTGAGATTTTTGATATAAATAAACGGTATATATGGTTAGATTGCAAAGGTTAGTTGTAACAAAACTGACCGGACAGTTGATATTCATACGAATAAGTAAATTAATGACTAAGATACAAGTGTCGACCAACATCATAAGGCAGAGAAAAATATGAAACAAGTCTTTACAAAATTAATTTTGGGAATTTCATTTTTAGCTTCAGTAAATTTGATAGAAGCACAACCAAATTATCCTGCACCGACAGGTGTTTGGTGTAGTTGTCCGCCAACAACAGGCATCGGAAATGGTTCGGTTGATCCAACGGTAGCATCTAAACCGTATGTAAATGGAATTTTGGTTAGAGTAGCTTGGAAAGACATTGAAACTTCTGATAATTCATACAATTGGGCTTTAATTGACAATCAAATCACATTGGCTGAAACCTATGGTAAAAAAATATCTCTTGCTATTGGAGGTGGTCCAAATTCGCCCGGTTGGCTTTATTCTTTAGGAACGCAATCTATTTCATACACGATACCATTTAGTGGAACAATACCAATCCCTTGGGACACAACATTTTTAGCAAAGTGGACAGAATTTGTAACAGTGCTTGGCAACAGATATGCCAAGAACACCACTATTCAATTAGTTTATATCACAAATTCTTCTGGGAACGGTTTTGAAATGCAATTACCTTTCAACCCAACACCTTCATATTCTACAATAGCATATACCGACCAAAAAATTATTGATTCTTGGAAAAAAGTTATTGATATTTTTAACAATTCATTTCCAAATCATTATTTGACAAATGATTTTCATCCGGTAAATTCCAGTAATATTGTTGCAGATTCTATCTATGCTTATGCTAAACTACATATTGGAAGTAGATACGGAGCAAACGGTTGGTGGTGGACACAAAATAATACAGGTTTGTACTCATCGCAATATGCAATATTACAAAACTCAGCAACAAACAATCAATTCACTGGTATACAGATGGCTTATAGTGGAACAACAAGTGGAAGTTCATTTGGTACAGGTGGAATGCCGGTTGCATTAAAACTTGCGATTTCCAATCATATTTGTTATTGGGAAATTTGGAATAATGACATTACAAGCGGGACTTTTGACACATTACTTTCTAATGCAGTTTGTTCGCCACTAGGAGCAGAAGAAATCACTATAATTGAGAGCGGTATAACTATTACCCCAAACCCATCACAGGATATTTTTACAATAACTCTAAAAAATAATTCTATAGAAGAAATTGAAGTGATCAATGAGTTAGGGCAAATAATATTCAGAAAAGATAACATCAAAAACAATCAATATCCATTAGATTTTAGAGGTGGTATTAACGGCATCTATTTTTTGAAAGTAACAGATAATAAAAAAGAAATTTCATACAGAAAAATAATTCTGAAAAAATGAAGTGGCAAATATACAGTTACAGACAACATATTTGTTTTTCGCAGATTGCTTTGAAGTTTCTGAATAAGTAGTCCCCTGAATGAACTTTCGTTCTTAAAAGCTACACGCATTACTGATATTCCAACCATCAGAGGTGGAAGTTTGAACTCTCAGGGATTGAAAATAGATTGGCTGAGGTTTTTCTATAAATATTTGAATCCTTCTGATTCGTACATCTATTCTATTGGTTGTTACAGAATTCACTAAATTAAAAGATATTTTGCTATCACATCACTTCCGAAACTGCACATCCTTCCACTCAGCAAAAACATGCTTAACCTTATTCCGCTGATATTTCCCGGTAGAAGTAATAGGCAATGAATCCGTAAAAACAACAACTTTGGGAGCTTTGTGAAATGGGAGATGTTGGATGCAAAATTCAAGAATTGCTTCGCTGTCTTGCTCTCCATCATTTGCAATAACTAATGCCCCTACTTCTTCACCATAAAAATTATTCTCAAATCCCACACAAATCCCTGCCTTTACTCCCGGTGCTCTTGAAATGACCTCATCAATTTCAAGCGGAGCAAGATTCACCCCGCCTCGAATAATTAGCTCTTTAATTCTTCCGGTAATAAAAAAGAATGGTCGCCCTTGATCATCATTCTTATAGAACCCTTCGTCACCGCTGCGAAACCAGCCGAATGTAAAAGCATCTTCATTTGCTTTGTGATTATTGAAATATTCCCTCATTACATTTGCGCCCCGTGAGCAAATTTCTCCCCGCTCCATCTCAGGTAATATATTACCTTGCGTATCACAAATAGCCATTTCATTGCATGGTAGCGGTACTCCGATACTTGGGAAGCCATAATCTTGAAGCCAATGGGTGCGCTCTTCATTGGATAAATCTATAGGAAGGAAACAAGTGTAACAGGTGGTTTCCGAAAGTCCGAAGCCGTGAATAACAGGAATACCATAATAATCCTCGAATGTTCGAACCAAATCACAAGTTAGTGGACCTGCCCCGCAGATGATATGATGGAAACCGGCTTCGATTGCAGCCTTTGCATCTGCTTTTTTATCCAATAAAAATGCAAGAAGTGTAGGAACAACCGAAACAACACCAACCTTTTCATGGGCAATTCTCTCGAAGAAATATTCTGTTTGGAATTTACGGTTTAGCACTACCGAAGCACCAACTAAGAATGGAGTGACATGGGTTACGATACATCCGTTTACATGGTGGACAGGCAGTACACACATCATTCGAGAGTATGGGGTAATTCCGTGCCAACCGGCAATATCAACTCCATCTGCCATAAGATTACGCTGCATCAATACAACACCCTTAGGATTACCGGTAGTACCGCTGGTATAGACAATCAAGGCATCATCATCAAGGAAATTTCCGGTGGGGAATTCAAGTAGAGTTGAAGTATCAAGCAATTCATGAAAACAATCTTTTGCATCTAATCTATCTGAAACTTTTACCATGTCCATTTGTCCGGTTGACAGGATATTCTCAATTCGAGTGCAATATTCCTCGCGGCAAAAAACAATCTGGGCTTCAGAATTTTCGAGAATATATCTTAGACGATTGTCATCTTCAGTCATATTAAGCGGAACGACACAAGCACCGATCATCCATGCTGCAAAGTATTGGATAATAGTATCTGGGTGGTTATGTGCAGCAGTTGCAATTCTTGCTCCTCGCTTTACACCTCGTTTGGTGAGAAGGGAGGCAGCTCGTCGCACCTTTTCTATGAATTGACTATATGAATATTCAAACCGATGATTATGCTCATCATAATAGATGAGATAGGGTTTGTCACTGAGAATTGAATATAATTCAAGAGCTGCTGCAAAAGAGGTAAACGGGTATTCATGTTTCTCGGGTGTTATCCCGTGAGATGTTTGTGCTTGATGTATTTTATCTGTCAGTGTATTCATCTAATAATAAATAGATATTACTGTTTAAATATAGTTTTTATGCTAATGCAAAGTAATTTATAAAAATGGCGTTAAGCTTATTATTAAGAAAAATGGCAAGTATCAGATGCTTCGACTCCGCTCGGCGTGACAAGTCTTAAATCTAATTTTAATAATAAGTTGTGCCATATTGTGTGCAGTCGAAATGTCCAAATACTTGCCAATTTTCTTATATCTAAAACAGTATCAATCAAGAACATGGAATTACTACATGATTCATCACTTAATACTCTTCCGTCTTAATACGTTCGATACTTGCACCCAATCCCTGCAATTTCGTTTCGATTGCCTCGTACCCTCTGTCCAAATGATATACTCTTAGTATCTCCGAACGCCCTTCGGCAACTAATGCTCCAAGTATTAGCGAAGCACTTGCCCGTAAATCAGCAGACATTACATGTGCACCAGAAAGTGGTGCTCCGCCCTGTACAATTGCACTATTCTCAACCATTTCTATTTTTGCTCCTAAGCGTTGAAGTTCAGGAACATGATGAAAGCGAGTATGATAAATTGTATCAGTAATTCGACTCGAACCGGTAGCAAGCATCATAAATGCAATCCACTGCGCTTGTGAATCGGTCGGGAAACCCGGGTAAGTAGCTGTTGTTATATCCGTCGGACGGGGAGCATCATCCATTTCAATGGTAATACAATTACCTGTTACATCAATTGTACAGCCCGCTTCTTCCAGTTTCGCAATCACGGCTGTAAGGTGATATGGATTTACATTCTCAACCTGTACTTTACCGCGGGTCATAGCTGCGGCAATCAAAAATGTTGCTGCTTCGATACGGTCGGGAATGTTTTCTTCTTCAACAGCATGAAGTTCTTTTACTCCTTCGATTTCGAGGGTGTTTGTTCCTATTCCATTGATTTTTGCACCCATTTTCACCAAAAGTCGTGCAAGGGCAGTCACTTCCGGCTCTAATGCAGCATTTGTCAGAAGAGTTGTGCCGCCGGCTAGAACGGCAGCAGAAAGAACATTCTCAGTAGCACCCACACTAGAAATGTCAAAATGAATCTTTGCACCTTTTAATCCACTTGTTTTAGCAAGAATATAACCGTTCTCGATAGTGATTTCCGCACCAAGTCTTTCCAATCCCTTCAAGTGTAAATCAACCGGACGAGGTCCGAACGCACAACCGCCGGGTAATGAAACTTTTGCTTCACCATAGCGGGCAATAAGAGGTCCCAGAACATTTATCGATGCACGCATTTTCTTTACTTGTTCATAAGGTGCTTCATGACTGGTGATATTCGAGGAATCGAGGAATAATTCATCACCATTAAGCTCGCAGTGAACACCCATTTCGCGTAGTAATCTGGACATCGTCCATACGTCACGGATATTCGGTGTATTGTTCAGTCTAAATACGCCGGGAGCCATTAGAACCATTGGCATAAGAGCAAGAGTTGCATTCTTCGCACCTGAAATACGCACACGACCTGAAAGCCGCTTTCCGCCTTCTATTACAAATTTATCCATGAGGAGTTTTCTCTACTTTTTAATAGTTTAGTTGATAGGAATACAAAGTTACGGGAATTTTGATAACTGACAGGTCTAATCCAGGAAGATTGTGATTTGGAGTGGCAGGCGAATATGAATTTACTGATTGAGTATGATTTGTAGATAAATCGTCACAGAGACAGGATATTACCTATCTCTGTCGAATAAACAACTGGTCGTTATGCTAATATTCATCAGTCTTAACACGCTCAATGCTTGCTCCCAAGCCCGCCAATTTCTTTTCTATCGCTTCGTATCCTCTATCTAAATGATATACTCTCAATATATCTGAACGACCTTCGGCAATTAATGCACCAAGTATTAATGATGCGCTTGCCCGTATATCTCCCGACATAACTGTTGCTCCAGAAAGATGAGCTCCACCATGCACGATCGCACTGTTTGACACCATTTCTATTTTAGCACCAAGGCGTTGAAGTTCGGGAACATGGTGAAACCGTGAATGGAAAATGGAATCAGTAATGCGGCTGGATCCTTTTGCAAGCATCATAAAAGCAATCCACTGTGCTTGTGTATCGGTAGGAAAGCCGGGATATATAGCTGTTGTAATATCAATCGGACGGGGAGCATCATCCATTTCAAGAGTTATTGAATTTCCTGTTATATCAATTGTACAGCCGGCTTCCTCCAGTTTGGCAATTACAGCTGTGAGGTGGTATTGATTTACGTTTTCTACAATAACCTTCCCTCTTGTCATTGCTGCTGCAATTAAAAATGTAGCTGCTTCAATACGGTCAGGAATATTTTCTTCTTCAACCGGATGAAGCTCTTTTACACCTTCTATTTCGATTGTATTTGTTCCGATTCCGTTAATTTTCGCTCCCATTTTTACTAAAAGGCGTGCAAGGGCTGTAACCTCAGGTTCTATGGCGGCATTGGTCAGGAGTGTTGAACCTTTTGCAAGGACTGCTGCTGAAAGGACATTCTCGGTTGCTCCGACGCTCGAAATATCAAAGTGTATTTTCGCTCCCTGTAAACCACTTGATTTAGCATGTATATATCCGTTTTCAAGTGTAATTTCAGCACCAAGTTTTTCCAATCCTTTTAGATGCAAATCAACAGGACGAGGACCAAATGCATCACCACCGGGCAACGAAACCTTTGCTTCTCCATATCGTGCCACTAATGGACCAAGAACATTTATAGAAGCGCGCATTTTCTTTACTTGTTCATAAGGTGCTTCATGGCTGGTGATATTCGATGAATCAAGGAATAGCTCATTACCGTTGAGTTCGCAGTGAGCACCCATTTCACCTAATAATCTCGACATCGACCACACATCGCGTATATTAGGTGTATTGTGCAATCTGAATACACCGGGAGCGAGTAAAACCATTGGCATCAAAGCAAGTGTAGCATTTTTTGCACCCGAAATACGAACACGACCGGAAAGCCGTCTGCCTCCGTTAATAACAAATTTATCCATGAGGAATTGTTCTTTACTTTAAAAAAGTTAGTTGATAGGGATGCAAAGTTACGGGAATTTTAAGAATTGAGAGGGTGTTTGAGGAAAGAATGTGTCTGAAATAAATGGAAGTAATATATTTATGAAAATTTCCGTTGCTGTGGGTTTGCAAACCCACAGCAACGGAAAACTATATAAATTCGTAGTAAGCTTATGTAATTACTCAATTCCCTATCTTTTCTCCAAAAGATTCCCATACACCTCAACCCATCTCTGTGGAGTAATTTTCTTAGCAAGTTCTCCGATGAGTGTATAAGGAATTTGACCCATCTTTTTAAAGCGAATACAACCTTTTCCCATATCAAGTTTTTGTTTTGAATGTTTAGGATATTCGCTTGTGAACCAATCAAGTAATTCTTTACTTCCGTAAATACCCATGTGATAAAGAGCTATATAATTCTTTTGAGACATTATATTGATAAAGTACAATGGTTTTGTAGGATCACAGTGGTATCCGGCCGGGTAGAGTGAAAAGGGTACACAGTACCCTAATCCATAAGCCCCTTGTGTTTCTTCAAATCCTTCGGGCAAGTTATCTATCAGTGTTTGACGTAGTTTTGTTATGGGTTCTTTTCTGTCTTCAGGGAGTAAGTTGATGTATTCTTCGAAATTTGCTGCCATTATTTGCATGATTGTATCCTTTAGGATGGATGAACTTATGTGAATAATGCGAAATTACATCAATCTTCATATAGTACAAAAGGAAAAATTCATAGAAATTATAAAAAGATTTTCACTGATTAATTCCTAAAGGATGAAATTATTATAGAAAAACGTGGGAATTGATGAAGAAATCCCGACGGAATGACATAATTCCATGCGAAAGAATTCTTTTTACAAAATAATGTCATCCTTTCAGGATTCTAAAATATATTTTACCGATGTATCTATAATAATTTCATCCCTTTGGGATTGTAGAAACGCTATTTCGGATATGGCATTAACAACGAAAAGCCAACCTTCACAGGTTGGCTTTTGGAATATCAAAAAACATGTTCATTACTTCACAAACAGCATCTCACGATAGCTCGGCATCGGATAATTCTTATCTGCAATAATACGCTCGATTGCATCCGCACTTTGGCGTACCATATTCATCGCCGGAATAACATTATCACGTACATGGAATGCCTTCGAGTGAACACTCTCCCCGCCAAGTTCATTGTTCTCTTTGTGAAGATGAGAAAGTGCACTTGTAAGTGAATTGGTAAGTTCAACCAAATCCTTGAGAATATCGCCTATTCCCTTTGGATTAAGCCCCAACCCTCTTGTCTCTTCTGTCGTTTGGGCAAGTTCACGAATATACGTAATTGCTGCCGGTACTACCATCGTTTGGTCCAGCGCGTGCGGTTGCCGATCAACCGATGCCCGTGCAGTGCCTCGGAGAAGGCCTCCTGGAGGTAGTTGAGCGAGG